>CAMHMO010000016.1 GCA_946186275.1 uncultured Verrucomicrobiota bacterium | reverse complement strand
CTATCTCCACGCCCGATCGAAGCACCGATACTGCATCGCTTCCATCAGATGCGATTGTTGAATGGTTTCCGCGGCTTCCAAATCGGCGATGGTGCGCGCAATTCGCAGGACTTTGTGGTAGGCACGCGCCGAAAGTTGCAGTTGTTCGCAGGCGTTTTGCAGCCAACGCAGGTCTTTTTGGGAACAGGCACCGTACGCTTCCAGTTGTGCCGCCGATAAGTAAGCGTTGCAGACGCCGCAACGATCCGTCTGGCGTTTGCGCGCCGACATAATTCGTTGACGCACCGCGAGGGAACTTTCTTCGGCGGAGGAGCGGGTTTGGAAGGCGGACAAGTCTACCGGCTGCACCTCCAGCTGAACGTCAAAACGATCCAACAGCGGTCCGCTGAGGCGCGAACGGTAGCTCTGAATTTGCCGTTGCGAACAGGTACAGGCGCGCTGTCGGCTTCCCATGTAACCGCAGGGGCACGGGTTCATGGCGGCAACGCACAGGGCGCGACAGGGGAACGTTAACTTACCGTTGGTGCGCACAATCGTCACGGTGCCGTTCTCCAGCGGTTGCCGCAACATTTCCAGCACCGAGCGCTTAAATTCCGGCAGCTCGTCCAGAAACAAAACGCCGTTGTGCGCCAGCGAAATTTCGCCCGGTTTCGGGATAATACCGCCGCCGATGAGCCCAGCATCGCTGACATTGTGGTGCGGCGAACGAAACGGACGCCGTCGATGGGTTGTATCGATATTCAAACCGCATGCCGATTGGATCTTTAAAATTTCCAGCCACTCTTCGTACGTCGGCGGCGGCATCAATTCGGGAATGCACTTGGCGATCATCGATTTGCCGCAGCCGGGCGGTCCGACGAAGAGGATGTTATGGCTTCCCGCGACGGCAATTTCCACCGCGCGTTTTAAAATCCTCTGCCCGCGAACGGCACCCAAATCGTGCACAATCGCTTCTTCGTCACAAGGGACGGCTTCGGGTTGCAACGGTGCCAAAGCGGCGGCAGCACCGCGCAACAATTCCACACACTCCTGCAACGTTTCCGCACCGTACACGTCAACACCGTCCGCAAAGGTCGCCGCCGAAGCGCACGCCGACGGTAAAATCACCCCGCGCTTGTGCAATTTTTTCGCCAACAGTGCCAAATTAAACGCCCCGGGAACGGAGCGCAGTTTTCCCGACAAGCTTAATTCGCCGGCGATGAGAAATTCCGACGCATATTTCAAATCCGCCTGTTGCGTTGCGGCAATCACCGCCAGCGCAATCGGCAAATCATACATCGGCCCCTCCTTGCGCACATCGCCGGGCGCCAGGTTGATGGTTGTGCGCGACAGCGGCAACGTAAAGCCGCAGTTGCCGAGTGCCGAAAATACACGGTTTTGCGATTCCTTCACCGCCGCATCGGGCAATCCGACCATCACCCAACGCAGTTCGCCGCGCTCGCCGGTATTGACCTCCACGTGAATGGGAAGCGCATCGATGCCGTGCAAACTTCCCGATTCAATCACCGACAGCATCCTGCTTTTTTTCTAGCGAAAGAAGGTATTACTGTCACGGAAAAACACGGAAAATAATGAAACAAACGGAAAGACGAAGTTTATTCGGAAAAACTTATCCATTGCTTTGCTTCCGATGCAAGCATCGCATCCCGCATTTGCCGAAAGCGAAATCAAAAGGCGTTCCAAATCAACCGTTTTACCGCAACCTTATTAAAAAAATAAAAAAACCGCCGATATTTCAATGATGCCCGCGTTACAACGCAGGCATTCCCGGAACTCATTCCAAACGAGAAGGCCAATCGAACCATCGCTTGTGACATTTTTACCTGCCTTCTCCAAAAATACAAAAGAGCCGCATTACGGCTCCTCTGCACTCTCACACCTTTTCGGATACCTTTCAGAACCGTCGCATAATTCCGAGTTCGACGGCATGCACAACGGGTTGTTTTACCTTTAAAACACTATTGTCGGCAACACCGCCGATATTATAGCTCTGTTTCATTTCAAACGCTCCCGGCATCCAACGTAAACGATAACCCGCCGTTAATTGCCAATCGTCCGTCAGATATACGCCGATACCCGTGAACGCCTGTCCGAGAAAGCTCCACTTCCACATCACGGGCTCCAATGACGCATCCGGATTCGGCGGAATACTCAGCTTCGACTTAATTTTACAATAACGCCGCACAAAACCTCCGCCGATACCGCCGTACCAAAACGTCCGTTCTCCAAAATCCTGCAACAACGTGAAATTTCCGACCGCAAAGAAATTCTCGATGTCACCGTCCGCACGAATCGTTGCCCCCGGGATACCACTGAGCGATTCATTGAGTTTGAATTCCCCTGTAAAATACCCAAGTTCAATACCGCAAAGCAAACGATCTTCGAAATGCGACGTCCCGAATTCAACCGAACCTGCCCAAGCACTTTTAAGATTCTTTTTCACGCTTGCGTCAACGGTATTTGGCGGAACGTTTAAAGAGAACCCGGGTTCCGCCTTCCCGAACAGCCACCCGCCTCTCAATGTCATGTACGGACGATATTCCGAAAACCATCCCTTATCCGCTCCGTCCGTCGCACCGAACGCCACACCCGACAGCATCCCAATCATGCCTGCCGTAAAGAAGAATTTATTTTTCATAGCTTGATGGTTTCATGGTAGGTAGGTAGGTAGGTAGG
>CAMHMO010000015.1 GCA_946186275.1 uncultured Verrucomicrobiota bacterium | reverse complement strand
CAGAACAGAACAGAACAGAACAGAACAGAACAGAACAGAACAGAACAGAACAGAATGTTTGCGTACACTTCATTCCCCTCTCCGTAACCATTTCGAATGAAATCTGCCTGCCCCCTCCTCCTCTTCAATCATTCGGGTCGACAATATGCAATTCAAAACCTTTTTCAACCGCCAACGGTTCCAGCATTTTCCTCAATAATTCCGTCGAATTGCACTCGCGGCTGACGTGCACCAGATACACGCACCTCAATGTTCGCGGTGCGTTTTGCAAAAATTTATACACATCGCCGTTCGACAAATGTCCCGTTTCGCCGGCAACGCGCTCCTTCAAATACTGCGGTCGATGCGGATGCTTCCACAGCAATTCCTCATCGTGATTGGCTTCCAACACCAACGCATCGGCTTGAGACAGATACTCGGCAATCTTTGGCGTTAATCGCCCGATGTCCGTTGCCCACGCCAGGCAGGCTTCTTCGGAACGGAACAGAAAGCCGACGGGATCTGCCGCGTCGTGCGGGATCGAAAAGCTTTGCACCGTAAAGTCTCCGAACGTTAACGTATCACCCGTTTCGAACGTATTCCACGGATCGTCAAACGGTCGAGACGCAATTTCATAACGTTCTTCTATGGCTTGCGCGGTTTTGGGATTGGCAAAAAAACGTATCTCCGAAAGTTTCGCCAAAGCCTTCAACCCCGCCGCATGGTCGTGATGTTCGTGCGTGAGAAAAACACCTTCGATATCCGACAATGTCAACCCGTACCGCGCTAATCGCTCTTTCAGCTGTTTTCCCGAAAACCCCGCATCGATCAGGTAATAAGCACCGTCAACGGTCAACAATCCGCAGTTGCCCTTACTGCTGCTGCCGAGAATATCGATTTTTAAGCTCACGGAGGTTTTTTTCTGAAAACAAAGAATAAATCCGCTTAAACGCCCTTGTCTTTTTCGATTTACCCCAAAAACACCTGCGCGAGCACATGCAGGCACAGGCAGGTTGCGGCGGCGGCGGCAACATCGTCTATCACAACCCCCTGCCCGCCGGGTAAATCCTGCAACTTTTTAATACCGAACGGTTTTAAAATATCGAACAGGCGAAACAACAGAAATCCGATTAACATAAACCACCAGACGGGATAACGGTGCATGTACGGCTGCAGTCCGAGAAAGCAAATCGGCATCGCGACCATCTCATCAATAATCACGCACGACGGATCCTTCTCGCCCAACACCCGTTCGGCTTGGGTACAGACGCCGATCGCCGTCTGTACGGTCAAAAAACAAAGCAACAAATAAAAAAACGGCGACAGATCGTGGAACAGCAGCGTGTACCAAATGAGACCGACAAAACTGCCGTTGGTTCCGGGCGCCTTTCCCCACCAGCCGATGCGCCCGAGCGTGGCGATTTTGGTGCTGATTTGCGGCGGGAATCCGCTTCCGAAAAACAAAATCATTTAAACAAATCCTTATTATTCAACAAATCCTTATTCAGAAAAGACGTGTCGCCGCACAGCGCCTTCATGAAGTCCTTCGCCTGCGACGTATCCATTTTATTCAAACGGCGCGCCGTTTTCTTCAGCTGTTGAAACTGCTTAAGGAGCTTGTTGAACTCGACAATCGTCGAACCGGCTCCCTTCACGATGCGCGCCCGTCGGTGCGACGAAAGCACCAAATTCGGCTGTCGTCGCTCCTGCATCGTCATCGACAACACCAGGGCTTCGTGACGTTTGACGGTTTCCGCCATGTCGTCTTTCATTTGAAACATCGACGAATTCGGCAACAGACGCGCCAGTCGGTTCGGGTTCAGCTGTTGCGTTTTGCGCAACTGGACGAGAAAATCCTCAAAATTGAAGTCCCCCTTGAGCAGTTTTTCCGCCAGACTGCCCTCCGTACCGACTTCAAACGCAGCCTGTGTTTTTTCAACGAACGACACAATGTCACCCATACCGAGGATGCGGCTTGCCATGCGTTCGGGATGGAAAACCTCGAAATCCTCGCTTTTTTCGCCGATGCCGGAAAATTTAATCGGTACATTCACGACGCGCTTCATCGACAACGCCGCACCGCCCTTGGCATCGCCGTCCAGCTTCGTCAACACCGCGCCCGTCAGTCCCAAAGCCTCGTGGAATGCCTTCGACACCCGAACGCCTTCCTGCCCCAGCGCACTGTCGACGACCAGTAACACCTCCTGCGGACGAACGATTTCCTTCAACCGCTGCACTTCATCCATGAGGACTTCGTCGATCTGCAAACGCCCGGCGGTGTCGAAAATCACCACCGACGCCTGTTGTTCCTTAGCATCAATGAGGGCTTTTTCGGCAATTTTCGTCACGGGAATCGCGCCGTAATTTAACACGGGGACATCGATGGCTTTTCCCAAAATTTCCAGCTGCTCCATCGCCGCCGGTCGGTGAATGTCGCACGCCACCAGCACGGGACGTTCGTCTTTTTTCTTTAAATACAGCGCCAATTTCGCCGCGGTGGTCGTCTTCCCCGACCCCTGCAACCCGACCAACAAAATGTTTAACGGTCGTTGCGTATTCAGGGTGCTCCGTTCGTCGCCCAAAATATCGACCAAACGGTCATAAACGATTTTAACCACCTGTTGCCCCGGTTGGACGTTTTTGAAAACCGCCTGCCCGACACATTCGCGCTTAATGTCATCGATGAACGTTTCGACAACTTCAAACGCCACGTCCGACGCCAGCAATGCACGCCGAATATCCCCGAGTGCCTCACTGATGTTAGCCTCCGTCAGGTTTTTCTTCTTCGACAAAACCGAAAAAATCTTCGAAAAACGATCCGTCAGTGCCTCGAACATAGTTTTAACTTAAGTGCAGGTTACGTCCGACGGAAGCTCAAAATCCGACAACAACGCTCGGGTACAAACAAGCATATGGTGCGGAAGCCGTAAAAAATTCGTAAAAACATATTGAGCCCCCAAAGGCATATTTTACCGAAAAAACATGGGAAAGCCTTGTCTGTCAAAGGAAGCCGTTCATATTGTCTTCCGTGTTATTTCCGTCGCATAATATGTACGGATATGCAAACAATCAGCGAAATCGTTGCCCCCGTAACGGCGTTGTTCTTAACCTTGCTTGCATTGTGGCTCTTTTGCCGAATAACCCGCAACAAACCGTATCGGTTCCTGTACAAAATTGCCCCGGAAGGTTCTTTCCGACGAGGATGCGCAGGCATCGCGTTATGGATTGCCATGGTCGGCATGTTTGCCTGGTTCATGCGGGACGAATTAAAGATAAATAATGAACAGTTGTTTGCCTTTCTGTCGATATGGTCGCTTGCAATCGTCATTTTTGCCGTCTTGGTAAAAGTTCTCCCCGACGGCATTTTTAAGCGCGTATGCGGTTGGGTATTTCTTGCCGTTGCGTTTGGACCGCCGCTTTGGCTGTGTTTCAGGCTCCTCGGGAAAGGCGGACGCGGCAACAATCGTATTTGGCGTCACGTTTCCCGCGGTATTCAAGGTGCGGGCGCGGCAGGCGCGGCGGCGGCTTCCAAAAACAGGAACGGGGGAAAGCCGTCGAAGTAAAAAAACGAACCGTTGACAGAGGAAATCCATAATCTTTGACTGCCGTGTATTTTAGATTTGTCGTACCTGTCACATCGCCGATGCGGGCGGTTGATTTTGATTTAAAAAATATCGAACGGGAATATACATTGCGCAGGTTCCGTATCTTAAAACGTGTACGGTGCATACTCTTGACGATGTAACTGCATCGCCCTTCTCTCTCTGCTTACCCCCCCCTTGAACGCCCCCATCTCCTCTCCGTCAAACCTTTCGATCCTCCCTCCAAACTCCCCTCTTGACAACCT
>CAMHMO010000014.1 GCA_946186275.1 uncultured Verrucomicrobiota bacterium | reverse complement strand
CGTTTTCCTGCCGGTTGTTCTCTTCGTTGTTTTCTCCATCGTCCCGGTTTTCGTTATTCGGCTCGCCTTCTCGGTTGTTCCGCTCATTCCCGTCGGAGCGATGTTCTTCCTCCGCGTTGTTATTCTGCCGTGTGTTCCGGTTGTCCTCTTGATACGGAATTTCCTCCTCATTATTTTCGAGGACGCGGAACCCGATTTCGTTTCTGCCAACGTAAGAGGTCACCAGCAGTTGCATGCCGTTGCGGTTTTTCTTGTCGTACCGCAACGTCAGCCAGAAGTGCAACGGGTCGAAACGGTAGCCGTCAAGATTCTGATACGTCGCAAGTCTCCGAGCTTTTTCTTCTTCTTCCTTTTTGTCCAGCTGCGCTTTTTCTTCCGGCAAAGGCTCGAATTTCGAAATCTTCTCCACATTCAGCTTCAGATCTTTATTGCCGCCGTTTCCCAGTGCATCGGCGATGATGTTCAATGCTTCCTCGAACTCACCGGAGTCTTTGAAAGACACGCTTAATTGCGTAACTTTGGAATCCTTTTGTGAGGCTGTTCGGATGATATCGAGGACGCTTTTCGCGCCGAACGCCTCCAAAATTTCCGGTGTCACCGTTTGTTCGCCGCCGGCGTTAAACGCATCCCGCACGACTTGTTTTTTCTCTTCTTCCGCTCTCGTTTTTCGTTCCTGTTCAACTTCCTTCCGCAATGCTTCCATTGTTTTTGTCAGTACCGGCCCGTTGTTGATACGCAACTTTCTCTTCGTTTCCAGCTCTCTCGCATTTGCAAAGCGGAGCCAATGGGAGCTTTTGAAGTTTTTGTACACCGTGACAAAGGTATTTCCTTCGGGATTGTACGTATGTTGCGCGGCATCCAAAACGCTGTCCCTTTCGGAGACTTTAATCCAAAAAGATCCGTCGTTTAATCCGTCGCCGCTTTCAAATTCCTGAAGAGCTTTCATAAACGGTTCCTCGAAACCGTGTTTCAACATTAAGTCCAACACAAACGTTCCCCTGTATGTCCGCGGTGAGGCTGCCATCCGTTCCGCGAAAGCCCGCGGATTAAACATCAGTGCCGCCGTTGCGAGGTTATTGTTTTTAATGACTTTGTCGTCCGTCGACAAAGCCCGTTCTTTGCCCGTTTCAAATCCGTCTTCACCCAATTCCGGAACGGCGCTGAGCAACAATGCTCCCGACGCGGTTTTGTTTTCCGCAAAGGGCGAATCCATGGCGAGTTCCTCCCTAAAACGTTCGACAAACGTCTTGCGCTCCGGGGTGCTCAAGGCTTTCCATTTTTTGTTGTTATCCCGTTCCGTAACGATAACGCCGTCAAACATCGACCGCGAAAAATACTTTTTCATGTCGTCGATCGTCTGCTTTTGAAGCATAAAACCGTCATACGGAGCATAAAGATCGCAGGTGTCATCGGTATTTTTGACGACAACATGTCTTCCGAGAGCGGTGCTCCAGCCCCGAAGCATCCAGGCGAATTGGATCTCCGCGTCTCCGGCACCCTCTTTGAGAGCGTACGGAAGGCAGGTGATTTTGTTGCCGTCTTCCTCATCCGAAATGCTTCCGAACAATTCCGAAGGTTTGGACGAAAACTTTTGATCGAGTCCGGCAAAAAATTTCCCTGCAAGTTCCGGAAGCTCCGATCCGTTCGAATCCCAACCCGGCTCCCCGGCACTCTTCAGAAGCAGTTCGACCGGAGTGTCAAAAGTAAAATCCTTCGCTTTCTCTGCCGGGATCTCAAACTTGTTTTCAACAATCCAAAAACCCGTGCCGTTGCGCTTATCTGCCTCGACCATCCGTTTTTCCGTCGAGTCGAATGCACAGCCGTTCGTGATTTCCTTTACAAACGTTTCGCGAGCTTCCCCGTTTTTCGCATCGCCGACAACCGTTATCAACACTTCGTCCCGCGTTCCCTCCGGCGGGAAAAGACAAAGTTTGCGCAATGCCGAAATCCATTCTTTTCCCTTTCCTTCGCAACATCCTTCGTAAGGAATCGCGATTACTCCCTGATTGGAATCAACCGCTTTCGTCAGAAAGTGCTTCAAACCGAAAGTCGCAATCACCTTTGCGGACTCTTCGGATTGAGACAAATCCGGATTGTTTTTCAGTCTCTCTTTTTCCGATTTGTAAGCTTTGTAAGCTTTCCACGCACTCGCAATTTTTTCGGCTGCTTCGTTGCCCTTCGCATCTTCCGCAACTTTCTTTTGTGCTTCGGACATCGTTCCGTCATCCTGCAACACACAGACCATCTTCAATCGCCGACCGCCTTTGATGAAAGAGCCATCCTTCGTCACGAAGTGTTTTCCATCGGCTTCCGCTTCTTTCGCACCGTCTTCGTCGGTTATGAAAACAACGCCCTTTGCGCGTTTCATTTGCTCCGCCGATACGCTGCAGAACGGTGCAAATGTTGTTTGATCGGCGAGGGGAACAATTAGGATCGGTTTCCGTTCGTCTTCTTTCTTTTTCGCCTCTTCTTCGTTGTGCTTTACGATCCCGTCGATCAGCTCTTCAACGGTCAGCAGACCCCTTGACAAGTCGAAGACTAAGTCCCCGTCAGACAACAAACCGTCATGGTCGGGATTGAACGAACCGTCGTATCTTTTTGCTTTCGGTCGTGCTTCCTCTTCCGCATTGTTCCAGAGCACTCCAAGCCAGTCATCCGACGTTCCGCCTGTTGCACTGCCGGTTGTCGTCGGGGTCGAACCTCCCGCGGGTACTCCCGAGGCGGGTTTTGTCGTTGTTTTCGCCGAAGCGTCCTTCTTTGCGGAAGAAGCGGTACCGGGTGACTTTTCGAAAGCAATCATAACGTTGCCCCCTTTGTCCGGGTAAAAATTGACGCCGGGAATTTTTACCGCACTCTCCAAAAGCTTCGCACCGTCCTTCAAATAAAAACCGACGTTCGGATTGCGCTTACCCTCGCGTTTCGCACCGAGTTCCTTCAACAACGCAATGAGATCGGAGGAGTTCATGTCATCATCCGCATACAGCGTAACCGTTTTGACCTTAAAGTTCGGATTCGCCGCAAGGCGCATCATATCCGTCGTCGTAATGCCGCCAACCATGCGGTTGGAAGTCGGAGCGACATCGTCGGCATCGCAATCGCATTCTTTTTCGAAGGCATTTTTTAAATCCGCCAGGCACTTCTTCCGTCTCTGCCTTTTCTCTTTTTCCCTCTCCTCTTCTTCCCTCTTCTTTCGCGCCGCCGCTTCGTAATCGAAAGAGCCCTGAAAACCCCGCATCCTCCGCGCATCGTTTCGATCCGAATTTTCGAACACCTTCTCTCGTTTTTCCGTGGAAACGGTATCTTCCATATTCACCGGCACACCGGTTTCCGGTGCCTTTGTCATCGGCTCCGCGGTCGGTGTTCCCTTCTTGTTGTCGGAAACTTCCTCCGTTTTGCCCGGCGTTTCAACACCGACTTTGCCATCCGAACCGTCACTGCCCTTTTCGTCGGATGCGCCGGTATCACCGCCCGTCTTTGAGGTTTCCGTCGCGCCCGAAGCCGTTGCTTCCCCGGAGGCGGCCGTTCCGGATTTTGCGTCGCCTTTCGCGGTCTTCGCAACGGACGCCTTCTTCCCCGAAGCCGCCTTCGCACCGCTCTTTCCGGTCGCTTTCGCCGCCGCTTTGCCGCCTTTGCTTTGCGAACCCGTTGTTTCTCCCGATCCCGATGACGCAAAATTCGCCGGCTTGAAAACACCGGAATCGTTTCCGTCCAAAACGTTATCCAATGTTTCGTCCGCCGTCGCCTGCTCCGGTATGTACGGCTCCTCAGGCTTCGGCGCTTCTTCGAACGTCGGTTGCGACGCTTTCGCCGCTTCCTCCGTCTCGGCCTTCATGTCGCCTTCTTTCGCAGCCTTCAACGCATCCTGCAACTTCTTCGAAGCATCGTCGCCGTCCGCTTTCGCATCCGCTTTCGCGGGCTCGTTTGCCTTCGGCGCTTCCTTCCCGAGCCCCTGCATCTTCATCCGCAGATCGCCGTTGCGATCGTTGACCGCCACGTCCTGCTTTACGTACGCACCACCGTCAACCGTACGCTCCGCACCGTTGTAATTTTGGTACGCGACATAACCGCCGCCGACCGTCGCCGTAACCGCAACAGCCGTCGCCACCGCATGCGCCTTCGCAAATTGAAGTGCCTTCAAAATCGGATCCATATCTTTCCTTCTCTCCCTTTTCTTCGGAGCCCCATTCAAGGAGCCCCATTCAAGGAGCCCCATTCAAGGAGCCCCATTC
>CAMHMO010000013.1 GCA_946186275.1 uncultured Verrucomicrobiota bacterium | reverse complement strand
ATCGCATCTGATGGAAGCGATGCAGTATCGGTGCTTCGATCGGGCGTGGAGATAGCGCGAGGGCGGAAAAGGAGAATGTTGCGAGGAGAGATATTTTCGAATGGTTTTGAGGGTAAAGTTTGGTATGTAGCCGTGATATTTTATTGAAAAATTATCATCGGTATTGGTTTTTGTGTATTCGATTGCAAACAGAATATCTGGACTTTGTTGCTTCTTTAAGGTAAGCACAAAAACAGTAATCTTCTTTTCACCTTCTCCTCGCCCTCTCGAACCGCTCGATAAAATCTCCCGCTTGGTAGTTTGCTGTTTCCATCAGAAATAAAATAAGGCTTTCGCGCGGGATATGATACGAGCGGCGTTGCTCTTTGCCGCGCGCCGCTTTCCCGTTCCAGACGTGTCCGAGGATTTTCTGATTATCGAAGCAGTCGCGGATGTATTGGTCGCTGCGCCCCAGAACGGCGGCGGCTTCTTTCGCCGTGTACCACAGCTTGTTCGGTGGTAATAAACGTTCGAAAAATCGATAGTTCGGATCTTTCTGCGGTGCGAACAACTCATCCTGTACGTACATAACGCCATCCTTGCATCGTTCACGGCATCCTTGCCTGCCGATAATATGAATAAAATTCCTTTTGGAGACAATTCGGAACGAATTTCTGATTTGTGTATCGCAGGAAACGGATTGCCGTCCGAATGTGAAAGAGATTTTATAAGAAAGATGCAGGCTTCGTTGCGATCGCTCTGTTGGCGTTACGTTTCCAAACGGAAGCGGTCGTTTTTGATTGCTTTCGGCTTCGGACTGATTTACGGGCTGATGAGCGGATTGGGGCTGCCGCTGATCTTCGAAAAAGTGTTTCGCGGCATTTTTGAAGAGCGCGTTGCGTACGGGGCGGCGACGGTGGTCGGCGTGGCGGCGCTGGTCCCGTTCGGTTTTGCCGTGCGCGGGCTTTTCGGCTATTTGAGTACGGTCGGCATGAACCGATGCGGGTTGGAAATCTTGACGGAACTGCGCGCGGATTTATTTCAAAAACTGCAACAGCTGCCTTTGGCGTATTTTGAGCAAACCACCACGGGTGATTTACTGCATCGGGTGGTTTCGGATCCGAAAAATTTGCAGGATTTGATTTTGGAAACGGCTTCGGAGCTTCTCAAGCAGCCGTTGCAGATGGCGGCGGCGGTCGGAAGTCTGATTTGGTTGTCGGTCAAACACGGCGATTTTTGTCTCTTTTTAATCTTCATGCTCGCCATCCCGGTGTGTTTTTTGCCGGTTCGTCTGTTGCGGGCGCGCGTCAAGGCGTACGGTCGGCAAACCCAGCGGCGCGAAGCCGAATGTACCGCGTGCGTGGCGGAAAATCTGCGGGCGGCGGAAACGGTGCGTTTGTTTAACGGCGAGGCGGCGGCTTTGGAAAAATTGCGGGCGGCGATGGAATGCTGGATGCGGGAAATGCGGTCGGCAATCCAATGGCAACGGTTGCAACAGCCGATGATGGAAACGGTTTCGGCGGTCGTGATTGCGGTTGTTTTTATTTACGCGTACTTCCGCCAAATTCCGTTTTCTGTGTTCAGTGCCATGGGGATGGCGCTGTATTTCGCATTTGATCCCGTTAAGAAATTAACTTTGCTGTTCGGTTGGATGCAACGCGTGACCGGGTCGACGGAGCGTATCCTTGAAATTTTAAACCAACCGCTTGAGATTGTTTCGCCAAAGAAAGACGCTTACGTCGAAACCTGCAAAGGGGCGTTTGTGTTTAAAAATGTAACCTTTCGCTATGAACGCGCTGAAAAACCTTCTTTAACGGGCATCAATATCGAAATTCCCGCAAAACGTTTTTATGCGTTGGCGGGGGCGAGCGGTGCCGGAAAATCGACTTTTATTAAGCTCCTGGCGCGCCTTTACGATGTGACCGACGGCGCAATTACCCTGGACGGCATCGATATCAGAAATTGGGATTTGGCGCATTTGAGGCAACAGATTGCCTTTGTGTCGCAGTCGACGCTCCTGTTTAACGATACGTTTTTCAATAATCTGCGCTTCGGTGCGCCGAATGCAACGCGCGAAGAGGTTGTCGATGCTGCCAAAAGAGCGTATGCGCATGAGTTTATTATGTCCTCCGGCGGTTACGATGCGCCGATCGGCGAAAACGGCAATCGTTTTTCGGGCGGTCAGCGGCAACGGCTGGCGATTGCCCGCGCGTTTGTGAAAAAAGCCCCGATTTTGGTGTTGGACGAAGCCACGTCGGCGTTGGATTCCGAGAGCGAAGCCTTTATTAAGAAAAGCATCGAAGCGGTTCGCGGTACCCAAACAATTATCGCCATTGCACACCGCATCAGTACCATCCAACAGGCGGACTGTATCCTGGTGTTGGATAAAGGTGCTTTAATCGGGATGGGGACGCATGAAGAACTGATACGGTCGAATGCCCGTTATCGGCAGTTTGTCGAGAAGCAGATGATTGAAAGTGCGGCGTGACGAAGCCGGAAACAAGGGAAACGGACGTATGCCGTATTGTGAGTTTTTTGTTTTGCAAGGCAAAAGTTTCCGTCATTTCATAAGAAATGAGAAAATTTATCGAACTTATGAAAATGAGATTGTGGATATTCGTCGGTTGCATTGCCGTTTCGTTTAACGGCTTCTGTGTGTTTCCGCACGGTGGTACGTTGTTGCAAAGGTTGGGCGGATTTAAAAACGCGGGATGTATGATTCCCGGTGTTTTTCGGAAATTGGTCGAGCGGGAAAAATCGCTTGCGGAAAAAGCGAAGGTACTGTCTTCCGAAGAACGGGAAAAGGCTTGGTTGACACCGTTTCGCAAAGTGGCGGGTGGTAAAATGATTCCCAATGTAATTGTGGAAGACGACGGGTATGTTTTTCATTCCGAATCGGAGGATGAATGCGCACAAGACGGCAGCGAAGCCCCCGATAAAATGTTATCCGATTTCCTTTTTGCTCCTTGTCCGCATGAAGTCCTGTTCGGTGATGAGAAGATTTTGGCAAAAGAAACAAAGAGATGTAATGATATTTTTGAAAGCACGGAATTTTGGAAAAGGGTATTGGGTATCGATTGGTTTAACGCGGTTCTGGAGGAATTGCACAGGAAAGACGGTATACCGTATGTTCGCCTGGATATTTCGGTGCGTTCATTTTTGCGCGATACATTCCCCGAAATGCCGAATCCTTTGCCGAAGGCTTCGGATAAATTGGTTTGGTATCTGAATTTTACTCTCGGATACAGTGAGATGGTTGACAAGAAAACGGGAAAGCGTGTCAGGGTGCCTGGTTGTTATACGTGGTTAGATATTCTGCCGGCATGCGATTTGGTTTCGGATTTGAAATTCAGGCTTCGTCTGATCGTTGATATGGCAACGGAAGAGATTGAAGAAATCCGGTTGCTGGATGCGTTTATCTTGAACGGCAAACAAGTAACCGCGTTTGGCGAAAAAGGTCTTTGTGTCTTTAAATTGCAATCGGATTACGCTCGCGAGTTTTGATTGACGGGCAAAGCGGTTGTTTTTGAGGAGCACGCCGGGGCGCATCGGCGATCGTTGCGGAATTCAATGGTACCGGGGTGTCCGTGAATGAAGCGAGGTACTGCGGTGTGCGTTTCGATGTCAAAAAAGTTCCGTTATAACGGTGCGGTTGAAGGGTGTTTTTATAAATCGGCGAAGGCATTTGCGTGCAATTGCTTCCGGCGTCGGGTTCGGATTGCCGGATTTTGAGTTGAAAAAACCGTTTCCGTTATGATGAATAAAATCATGCATGCCATTGAAACCCTTGTCCGCGGTGTTTGCGTAAAAGATAATTACATCCTGGTTTATCAAAATACAAACTTCGGATACATTTGCCTGCCGGGAGGACATGTGGAATTTTGGGAGCCGATGGCGGAGGCGCTTCGTCGGGAATGGAACGAAGAAGTCGGGTGCGATTGCACGGTCGGGAAGTTTTTAAATTTTTTCGAAGAACGTTTTGAGCGTTCGGACGGGAAACGTCGCCACCATATTACGTTTTTATATGAGATCGCCTGTGATGCTTTAAATGTGTCCAAACCGTTGAAATGCATGGAGCCCCATATCGCGCTTCAATGGATGCCGTTGGTGGAATTTGCCGATTGTAATTTCGTTTCCGAAGCGCAACAGGCGTTTTTATGTACATATTTGAAACTTTAAGGGACGCGTTCCGGCTTGCAAACGGCGGAGCCTCAATAAAAGCGGTATTTTAACTCTGGCGCTCTCGTCGGGATTCGAACCCGAATTTCCGGCTTCGGAGGCCGATGTCCTATCCGTTGGACGACGGGAGCAACGCTTTTATTTGGGAAAAATCGGGCATTTTTGTCAATAAGGACTTACAAAGCAAAAGCTCCGTGCAGAACTTGCAAAGACCGTTAAAAAAGCGATTTTATATTCACATCCCGTACTTCAACAACCAATACGCCAGCGGGGCATTAAGCAATAAGCTGTCGATGAGATCCAAAATGCCGCCGATGCCGGGAATGATGTGCCCCGAATCTTTAACCGCCAGGTGGCGTTTCAGCAACGATTCGACGAGGTCGGACAGGACAGCACCCCAGGCGAGGCAGACGGTAAAAACGCAACTTTTTATAAACAAGATCGGCATGTATTGGACGAAACAGACGTAAAATAAAACATTCACTAAGAGCGCGAATAAGACCCCGCCCAAAACGCCTTCGCGGGTTTTTTTCGGGCTGACGGTCGGAAGAAGGGAATGCTTCCCGCAGGAACAGCCGACGCAAAACGCACCGATATCGGTGGCTTTTGTGATCAGCACCATCCAAAGGATCATCAACGTGGCGGTTGTGTCGTTCCAAAGGAATAAATGCGCGATTTTAAACAAAAAGTGAATGTTCAGCGTCAGATAAAAGAAGCAAAACAGCGATAAAAATAAAGCCTTGGCGGTTTTGGAGACAAATACGCCCCAATGGAACAGAACGATAAATGCGAGCGCGCAGATGTGGTCGACATCGAAGATTTCGTAGCGCAACGCGACATAGGAAAACGCAAGAAAAAGCCCCGACAGACAAGCGTTGAAGCGTATGACGGATGTATCGGCTTTGAACAGTTTTAAAAGTTCGACAACGGCACCGACAGCGGCGAGAACGCACAGCAACGCAATCGCGTTCAGTTTAAAACACCAAACGATGAGAAGTAAGACGCTCCACAGGAGGAGGGAACTGTTCAGGCGTTGTCGGAGCATGGTTCGATGTTTCCGAAGCGCCGCGTGCGTCGGAGGTAATTTTCAACGGCTTCATCCAGTGCATCGGCACCGAAATCCGGCCAATAGGTTTGCGTGAAGTAAAATTCGCTGTACGCGGCCTGCAGGAGTAAAAAGTTGCTCAATCGCTGTTCGCCGCTTGTGCGTACAATCAAATCGGGATCGGGCATGTCGGCGGTGTACAGGTGCTTCGAAAGCGCTTCCCATGTTAAATTTTCCCGTTCCGACGGCGAAAGTTCCCGTACCGCGCGCAATACTTCCTCGCGTGCGCCGTAATTGAGCGCGACTGTCAATGTGTGTTCGTTAAAGTCCGCGGTTTCGCGGATGGTCTCGTTTAAAATCTCCTGTGCCGCTTTCGGTAATTTTGATAAATCGCCGATGGTGCGGAAACGGATTTTGTTTTCAAGAAGCGTCGATTTCTTTCGCTTCAACCAGCCGCGCAGAAGCCGAAAAATGACGTCGATTTCATACTTCGGTCGCGACCAGTTTTCCGTAGAAAACGCGTAAAGCGTGATATACGGAACGTTCCAGTGCTCAAACGCACGCTTTGTGACGTCAAAAATGCGCTTCACGCCCTCCTTGTGCCCCTCCGTTCGCGCCAGCTGTCGTTGCTTCGCCCAACGCCCGTTGCCGTCCATGATAAAGGCAATATGTTTCAGCGGCGGCTTCGGGTCGACGCAGGACGAACGCATATATTCAGATTAACGACTTTCGGAGCAAAAGCGAGTGCGTTTTTGTGAAAATCCCGTCCGTTAATATATTTCTTGTAAAAAAGCGTTTAAAAAACAGGATTCGTGTTTCGGGAACCTAAAAAATATATTCTCTTCAAGGAGTAATTAAACGAAACAGACATCTTCAAAGGCATTTTAACCTTCCGAAAATACGGATTTTATCCCGTTCCCAGACGGTTTATTCGGTATATTTCTACGCTTTCCCGACCGTCGGCAACCAACGCAACCCGAGATCCGAAAGTTGTTTTTCCGTGACATCCCCGGGGCTCATCGACATCAAGTCCTGTCCTTTTTGAGTTTTCGGGAAGGCAATGACGTCGCGAATACTGTGCGTGCCAGCCATGAGTGCGACGAGGCGGTCAAATCCGAGCGCGATGCCGCCGTGCGGAGGCGCGCCGAAGGAGAATGCCCGCAACATGTACCCGAAGCGATCCTCGACAATTTCGTGCGGGATTTTGATGACGTTTTCGAACACGAAACGCTGTAAATCGGGTGTGTGAATACGGATACTGCCGCCGCCGAGCTCAATGCCGTTGAGTACCAAATCGTAATGTTGACCGCGTACGTGTTGCGGGTCGGTCTTTAACAGCGGAATGTCCTCTTCGACGGGAGCCGTGAACGGATGGTGGGTGGCGACGAACTTCTTTTGTTCCTCGTCGTAGGTCAACAGCGGGAAATCGACGACCCACAGGAAACGGAAATCTTTATCCGAAATTTTCAATACGCCGCGTTTTTTGAGAATTTCCGCCGCTTCAAGGCGCACTTTCCCGAGGATATTGCAGGCTCTTTCCCATGTGTCCGCCATGAAAAACAGACAGTCATTTTCTTTGATAGCCAGTTGCTGAACAAGTGCCTGTTTTTCGGTTTCGGACAAAAATTTTGCAAACGGCGATTTCCATTCGTCCGCTTTGACTTTAATAAAAGCCAGCCCCTTCGCGCCGTTGTGCTTGGCGGTCTGTTCCAAGGAAGTCAGTTCGCCCGCGGTGATGTCGGCAAAATTTTCAATTTTCAGAACCTTGATTGCACCGCCTTTATCGGCAACGTTGGCAAAGACTTTAAACGCCGAGCCTTTGAAGATATCCGTCACATCCAGCAGTTCCAAGCCGAAGCGACAATCGGGTTTGTCGGAACCGAAGCGATCCATGGCTTCTTTGAAAGGCATGCGTTTTAACGGCATCGGAATTTTAACCCCGAGGCAGGTTCCCCACAGTTGCGCGATAAGACCTTCAATGAGGGCGTAAATGTCTTCGCGCCGAATGAAGGACATCTCCAGGTCGATTTGGGTAAATTCCGGCTGTCGGTCGGCGCGCAAATCTTCGTCTCTGAAACAGCGCGCAAACGAAAAGTAGCGTTCGACCCCTGCCACCATCAGCATTTGCTTATATTGTTGCGGCGATTGAGTCAGCGCGTAGCACTGCCTCGGGTTGAGGCGGCTCGGTACCAGAAATTCGCGTGCGCCTTCGGGAGTGCTTTTAAAGAGCGTCGGAAGCTCGACTTCCAGAAAATCCTCTTTATCGAGGTAATGGCGAATGACGTGCGAAGCCCGATGGCGCAATTTCAGGCGATCGAGGTTCGGCTTGCGACGTAAATCCAGGTAACGGTATGTTAAACGCAAATCTTCGCCGACTTTTTCCGCTTTTTCGTCCAACGGAAACGGCAACGTTTGGCAAAGATTGTGAATCGTCAATTTTTCGACGGTAACTTCAATGTCCCCCGTCGGTAATGCCGCATTGACGGTTTCGGACGGACGCAGGTGTACGGTGCCGTGTACGCCGATGACCGATTCGGGTTTGAGAGCGGCAATTTCCTTTGAAAAAACGTGCGGATCCAGCACCAGCTGCGTAATGCCTTCGCGGTCGCGCAAATCGATGAAGCACAAGCCGCCGTGGTCGCGAATGCTTTGCACCCAGCCGATTAAAACCACCGAACGCCCTTCGTCGCTTCGACGGAGCGCGTTACAACGATGCGTGCGCGGACAAACCTCTTCCATGGCTTTCATTGAAAAACTTTTGCATCGATCGGCAAGACGGTTTTTGTGAAAATTCCTTCGTTCGAAGATGTATAACGGTGCAGGCGGTTACGAGAAAAATTCGTCCGTCGGCGGTGTCCTGAGGCGGTTAAGAGGTGTTATTTGTAAAAAATTTCCTTATAAAAATCGAAAACCGTACCGAAATCGGAAATTATATTCTTTTTTCCGTCTTGCAAAAGCCTTTTCAACATGTTATACGATAGTTAATGAAGAAGCAGGGGCGTAAGGTTGCAGGGCAGGGCGATACCGAGTTGAAGGTGCACGTGAACGAGGTGTTGAAGCGCATCGGCGACGGACAGGGATTGTCGGATTTGTGCCTGGACGAAAACAACCACTGCATGTTGTTGTTTGACGAGAAAATCGTCCTCAACATGGATTTGGACGAAGCGGGCAAGTTGCTGGTCATTTACGCCTACATCGGCGAGGTGCCGATCGAATGTCGCGAAGCGATCTATCAAAAAGCGCTGGAAGGGAATTTCTTTTGGAACGAAACGGAAGGCAGTACACTCGGGCTCGATAAACAATCGCAATCTTTGGTACTGGCGCGCGCGTTCGAATTGCCGCTGACGAATTTCACCGCTTTCGAAGACCGACTGGGCGTGTTCGTGGAAGTGGTCGAAAAATGGATGGCGCGCATCGAGCGTTTCGTCAAGGAGAGCGCGGATCGGGCGGCACGCGAAAAATAACAATTAACGGGAATAATTAACAGGAGGTTATCATGGCAGAAATCAACAATCATCAGGCGTTTGCGCCGATTTACGTGGAACACGTCGGCTTGGGGTCGCATTCCGTCAGGCATTTGCGACATCAAAACCAACTCCCGCTGTCGGTGCCGCGACAGGGTGCGTCGTACTTTGAACGGTAAGCGCGGCGATCGCAGGGCGTCGGATACGGAAGACGTTTGAGGAAAGGGCAGAGCGAGGGCGAACCGTAAGCGGTTACTCCTTTTCGTCAAATTCTCCCGAGCGATTATTCCGTTATCCTGCCGCCCTCAAAGCGTGACGCCTATGCTCGATAGCACAACAAACTTATGACCGCGACAACGCAAACGATCGACACCGCCTTCTTTAACTCGTTGACGGCATCGGTTTCGTCAAACATAACGCTTAAATAGGTGACCGGTATTTTTCCCGTGTCCATGACGGCGGTACATATTCCCACACAAGCCTGCCCAAATCCGTAAGCATAAGTGCGCCGAGCGACCCGGCGAAAAGACCCGTTCCGACGGACGCGCCTTTCCCGAAAGTGAATGCGATGATCATTTGCACCATGTAAAGCGGAATACTGCCGAACCACATCATCAGTGCCGCCGTTAAACAGGTAATTATCCGGATATTGCAATCATCCGCGATCGCACGAAATCCCGCTCCGAAAATCACGGCCGTCAAAACAACCGAGAAAAGTCCCAAGAGCAACAGAAGGATAACCTTCGACAGAAATGCCGTCGTCTTACGGGGTTGGGAGAGTAAATTTTGAAAACAACCGGCATTCTGTTCATGCTCCGCGACATCAGCGGCAAAGATCCCGATTAAAATCGGGAATCCCGCTCCGAAGGACTCGAAAAAAACGATGATTTTTGCGGACATACTCCATCCCGTAAAGGCGTAATAGGATAAAAACAATGTATTGATCGCAACGGGGAGCTAAATATGTGCCCATAAAACGGGCAGATTTTTCATTTTTAAAAAGTCCGCCCTGAGATATCTCCTCAGCATTTTTGATTCACCTCGAATTTCCGAAACCAATAAAGAAACAATGTTGTCGCAATGCAAAACCATATAACGGGAATACCTATCTCCGGTAAAATCATACTGGTATTCAGAAGCGGAACTCCGACTTCCGCTTTAATACCGTTGGGCAGTATATGCAGCAACGGGCAGCAAATTCTTCCCGGGATTGCGGAAGGTAAAATAAACCATTTCCCGGAGGAATTCTCCCACCCCCCTTAAACCCAAACGGGCACGCTTGCGCGTGCCCGTTTGGTTCATATGATTCATACATGCAGTCTTTCGACCGCCTACACGGCAGTCCTTTGACTGCCTTACCCTTCCGTTCTCTTAGAACGTGTAGGTCAAGCCGACTTCCGCGGTGTGATTGAACGGCGTCTTGATTTTGCATTCTTTGCCGGCAATATTCTGCTTCACTTTCGCGGTGTTGAACAGCTTGTAGCCCAAGGTCAGCTTCCAGTTCTCGTTGAATTCATAGCCGACACCCGCCATCAACTGCCACGCAAAGACCGTCTTAGAATGTTCGCTCTTGCTCCACTTGGCATCGTTGCCGTCGAAAAACTTCGGCAAAGCTTCCAAGACCGCTTTCTTCGCATCCGCTACGGCGTAATGAGCTCCGCCCAATGCCACCTCGTTAATCTTCTTCGCACCTGTCGTCACTCCGCTGTTTCTCTTCGAAACGGTCAAATTCACGCGCGCAACACCCAAACCGAGACCCGCATAAATGCTCCACGCGTCCGTCATCGCATAGTCGTAGAAAACATTGACCATGCCCGTCATCGCAGTCATCTTCTCAAACTTAAACTCGGTGACGTTCTTCAAGAATAGTGCTTTATTACCCGTCCCAAAGCCCGCACCGTAAAATCCGGTCGTGGGCGCAACGGTGGCATCCGCTTCGAATACGGACTTTTCCGCTATCGCCGCAATTGCGGCATTTTTATTAGCGTCCTGGTCGTTATTGACGGTGTGCGTTGCCAGGTGTACGCCATCCGCATTCATATCGAACCCTCCATTCAGGATATAATTCGTCCCCTCAAAGCCGCCCGGGAGCTTAAAATTCTTAATCTTATTGCTT
>CAMHMO010000012.1 GCA_946186275.1 uncultured Verrucomicrobiota bacterium | reverse complement strand
GCTTACAAAGCCTTACTTTTTAAATCCATCCGCCGGAACAAGATACTGTTTTAATAACGCAGGCTCTTCAAGCAACGTATCCAACGGTACCGCTTGTTCAAGGGAGAAATTGCCGCTGCGCGTGCGGCGTAATTGCGACGGGCAACCGACTGCGATGTAAAAAAACAATGCCAATCGTTTGGAAAAATCCTATCGTTGATCCATAACCCGCCGCGTGTTTTGTCCAAGATTTGACAATATGCCCGGTTTTTATAGATTTTTCGGGGTTACTTTTGGCTGTTTCAAAGGCATGCGATTGCTTTAAGTATATTACCCATCCTTTATCGTTCTCAATGACTGCCGATTTATAAATTCGAAAAACAGGGATAAAATCCAAGATTTTTTCACCTCTACGGGAACAAACACCTGCAAATATGTACCGCGAACTTGGAGAATTTTCAACAACGCCAATCGCTCGCCGATTATTTATGAACGGTTTCGATTATTCAATATGAAGCACGTTATCTACCTGTTTAAAGCCCGATCCTTACAGGGCACCGCCTTGCGGGAAAACTCAGATGGATGAAGTCCGCCTACTTGCCCATCTCCGGAAACAAAACCTCAATCTGCGTTGCAAGACCATTACTTAAATCGTATCCGAGCAGTTGCGTTTTATAATGAGAGAAATTTTGCGCATTTCCGCGCTTCCCGGCAACGTAGCACAGACCGTACAACGCCTGCGAATGAATATATTTTGAGGCACTTTTGCAGAGCGGATGAAATTCCTTTTCCGCCGCTTCCAAATCGTTGACGTGCAACGCGGCAAACCCGCAACCGACTGCCGCTTCGTCGCACAAAGGTTGGATCTTTAAGTGCGCTTTGGCTTTTTGATAACAGCGCAACGCCTTTTCGTACTCCTTCGCCTTCATGCTTTCGTTTGCCTGTTCCAGAAAGACCAAACCGCGTACGTTCCCGACGCTTGACGGTAAGGAAGCACTTTCCGCCCAGGCGACGCGTTCCGCAAGCGTTGCCTTGCTTTGGTAATCCCGCAGACACTTTTGAGCCTTGCGCTCGTTCATCCAACGGAACACGACGATAACTCCGCCGATAACAATGACGGCGCAGGCGATGCGAACCCACAACTGCGCGTGTTGAACCAGCCAATTCCAAATTTTTCGTTCACGAACCGTGACATCCTGCTGCGGCTCGTGCTCGAATTCCGCGTCTTTCCCCGCTTCCGGGAAGCGCAGAACCGACGGCGTTTTTTTCTCTTTCACGCCCTCCTTCTAACACAATACGCACTGCACGTCAATGTTTCCGTTTGTGTGAAACGATTGCGTTTGTCGGCAAGCGGAATTATAATGAAAGTGTTCTATGCGCGTTTTGATCGCAACTCCCGAGTGTTTCCCGTTCGTTACTACGGGCGGTTTGGGGGAAATGGTGAGCGGGTTCGTGAAAGCGCTGGCACGGTGCGGGTACGATGTTCATGTCGGGTTGCCGTTGTACGGAACCCTGCACCCGAACGGCGATTGGACGAAAACCGACCGTATCGCGGTACCGTTTGATGGCGGAATACGCTTGTGCAGCGTTTGGACGCATGGCTCCGAAGGCGTGACGTATCATTTTATCGAGTATCATGCGTATTTCGGCGGAAGCAATATCTACGGCGGCGTGAACGAAGGCGAACGTTTTGCATTCTTTTGCTGCGCTTTACTCGCAATGTGCGAAGCGTTTTGTTGTCTTCCCGATGTAATTCATGCGCACGACTGGACGACGGCTTTATTGCCAGTATATTTAAACACAACTTTGACGCACACGCCACTGCGTCAAACGGCGACGGTTTTCACCATTCACAATTTGAACTATCAGGGGCTTTTTTCGCCGTCTCTGCTGTATCGCGCCGGCATTCCGATGTCCGAATTTCGTTCGGATCGTCTGGAAGCATTGGGATATGTTAATTTTCTCAAAGGTGCGCTGTATCATGCCACGAAATTGACGACGGTCAGTCCGCATTACGCAAAGGAAATTCAAACGCCTTCCTTCGGTTGCGGTTTGGATGATGTTTTGCGTTTCAAAGCGGCGGATTTAATCGGCATTCTGAACGGCATCGACACGGTGCGTTGGGATCCGTCGAACGACCCGTCGATTGCGGCGCATTATACATATCACAATTTGGAGCCGAAAGAAACCTGTAAGCAGGCGTTGCGTCAAGCGTTGCAGTTGACAAACGAACCTGTTCCTTTGTTCGGCGTCGTCAGTCGTCTGTGCGAACAGAAAGGTCTGGATGTGCTTTTGGAGATTTTGCCACACCTCTTGCGGAATCTGTCGATGCAGTTAGTCGTAATGGGAAGCAGCGAACCGTCGTGGGAAGCACGGTTGCACGATTTGGAACGCAATTTTCCGAACCGTCTGCGCGTTAAAATCGGCTATGAGGCGGATTTGGCGCACAAAATTTACGCCGGTTGCGACTTTTGCGTGATGCCGAGCCGTTTTGAACCGTGCGGGCTCAATCAAATGTACGCCCTGCGTTACGGCATGTTGCCGATTGTGCGTGAAACGGGCGGCTTGGCGGATACGGTTGAAAATTGCGACGAGATCAACGGTCGCGGTTGCGGATTTGTCTTTCGGGACTTAACGAACGATGCACTTTACAATACCGTCGGCTGGGCATGCGCGACGTACTTTGACCGTCCGCAATTATTCCGAACCCTGCAACAAAACGCCATGAAACGCGACTTCGGCTGGGAACGTTCGGTGCACGCTTACGAAGAAGTGTATCGATGGGCGGTTGAACGGAGAAGGGGAGGTTAAAATATAAGAGAAAAATTTGGAAAAGACATTCGAATTCTCTTTCCGAACTTGAAGAATTCGTTTTAGAAAAAGCTTACGCCTGTTTGTTAAATACATCTTTTCGCAACGATTTTCGAAACTTATTGCAGTACCTAATTCGGCAGTCGGACGCCTCGGTTGTAAAAAACACATACAACATCAACAACCAGCAGGAACCTTAAATCCAACAATCGCCATCCGCTTTTACCCGAAAAACATCCGTCAATGTCTCCTGTTGCTTTTCTCTTGTGCCTCCTTTCCTTCCCCTCCCAATCTCGGCTTCACCAACATGCAAATCGCATTCGAATGTTTCAAATAACGTTTCGCCAATGCCTGAATGTCTTTGAGTTTAATGTTCCGATAGCGCGCCTCGTCTGCCGGGCGCCAACTCAGTTTTTTGGGACGCGCCTGTGCGTTCTTTAAAAATTCCATCCAAAAATCGTTTGTGACGCGATTTTTCTCCAATGCCGAAATCAGTGGTTTGACGGCGCGATCCAATTCTTCCTGCGTAATGCCTTTGTCTGCCATGTCGTTCGCCAGTTGAACCATCTGTTTGCCGACGGCTTCCAGTTTGTCCGATGAGGTTGTGACGTACGCTTTTACGCAACCGCGACCGAAGGTTTCGGTGATGTAAGAAGCCGCATGCGGCGAATACGTGTTGCCGTTTTGCTCGCGAATGCTTTTTACAAGGCGATTGGTCAAAATATCGCACAGTACATCGATTTTCGCGGTTTCGCGCGGATCTTCGGACGGTCGAATCGGCCATACGGCATACGTAACCGCCTTGTCGATATTCGAATCGAACGGAAACTCCTTTGTCTGCGGTTTCGGCCAGTAGGAATTGCCCGAATCCTTCGGTATCGTTTTCTTCCTTTCGCGCGACGGCAACTGACCGAACGTTGCAAACAGCTGTTGCATCAGCGCATCACGGTCGAAATCGCCGACGACCGTGATCTCCATGTACTGTTTTTCAAAAACCGGCTTCAAAACGGAGGATGCTTCGGTAAAATTGCGTTTTTCCAGAATTTCACGCGACGGAAAAAAATACCGCGTATCACCGCCGGATAAGAATTCCTGCACCGCCGACATAATCACGCCGTTCGGTTTGTGCGAAAAGTCTTCGTAACGTCCCGGAAGCATTTTGCGAAACTGTTTCTCTCCCTCCGTCCGATACCCGGGTTCCAGTAAGTAGGCACCGATCAGCTCCAACTGTGTCTTCAGGTTTTCGCGATCGGTGCGACATTTAAAAGCATAACAGTCTTCGTCGACGTCGAAATCCAGACCGATGTTTTTGCCGACGAAGCAACGATTGAGTGCCGTTTGCGAGCCCTGTTTAAGACCGCCCGCGATAAATGCCGAACTCAGCAGTTGCGGCAGTCCCGGATACGGCGTTTGTTTGAAATCCATCACACCGCACCCGACGCCGACATGAACGAGAACGGCATTGTTTTCAAAATTC
Source organism: uncultured Verrucomicrobiota bacterium (assembly GCA_946186275.1). Lineage (GTDB taxonomy): Bacteria > Verrucomicrobiota > Verrucomicrobiia > Opitutales > UBA9783 > UBA3222. The sequence goes on along the minus strand of CAMHMO010000012.1, from coordinate 6,961 downwards.
GTATGTTTTAACGTAACGCGAATGCCGTTGCCGAGCGTGAATGTTTCGGTGCCCAAATCGGGATGGTAACGATAATAGGACAATTTCGGAACTTTATGCGTCGAAAACGGCGATTTGAATTCGATTGTTTGAAACGGTTCGGGTTGCGACAATTCCTCCTTTTGCGATTTCAGAAAAACATCCTTTATGTGCGCCTCCGTGGTCGACGAGCCCAAATTGCCGCCGACGTACAGATATCCGCCGTCCTTCCATAATTCTTTCCAAAGTGCAAGGCAATCGTCCGTCGTGACCGTCGGTGCCAGTTGTTGAAACCATTCCAGGAGTTGCGTTGCGGAAAAAACGATGTTCTGTTTCATCAGATCGTCCACCGCCCCGTCCGCCGAATCGCGCGCCGAAGCCGATTGCTCTTTTATAAGCTCCGATTGCAAGCGATTTTGCATAACGGATTTGGCATACTCCAGCTCCGACGGAAAAAAACCGAACAGCGTTACCGAACGCACCAAACGCTCGCACAATCGCACGGCTTCATCCGTATTTTTCGGATCGCAATAGAAGACGCATTCTCCCGCTTCGAATTTTCGAAAATAACTCTCCCGGTAAAAAACGGCATCCGCCACGGGTGCCGTTTTTCGCAGTTCTTCCAACCGTTCCCGCAACATGATGTTGATGAGCGCCCAAATGCCTTCGCGATATTGCTCTTTCAACGTGATCGTTTCGGAACCGCGGAACGGCTGTATCGCCGTCAGCACAACGCATGTATTCGACAATTCCCGATCATTGACGACTTTAACCGCCAAACCGTTTTGCGGCGGCGGGAACGTGCCGATGTCCGGATCTTTCGCCGATGTTTCCGCCGTTTGCGTCATCGTTTTTTCGACCAAACGAACGGTTTTTTGAACTTCCACCGGTCCGGCAATGATCAGCGACATGCGGTTCGGCGTATACCATTTTTTGTAAAAACGGAAAAAATCCGCCGTTTTCATTGCATCCAGGGTTTCTTTTGTCCCGATCAGGAAACGTTTCGACAACAAGGATTGCGGAAAAATAAACCGATTACTCGCCTCCCATGTGCGCCTGGCGTCGTTCTGTCCGTTGCGCATTTCCTCCAGAATAACCCCGCGTTCGCGATCGATTTCCTTTTGCAAAAACAAAGCCTCAAAACCCATATCGTTCAACACCGTCAGTGCTTTTTGCAGGGATGCTTCATCGTTTTTCGGAACATCCAGCTTGTAGCAGGTATGCATATAATACGTAAAGGCATTGGTATCCCCGCCGAAACTCATGCCGTTCTCCTGAAAATACGGGATGAGTTCGCCCGGTTTAAAATGTTTGCTGCCGCGAAACGTCATGTGCTCCGTAAAGTGCGCCAATCCGTCTTCGGCGTCGGTTTCCATCAGTGCGCCGGCATTCACCAACAGACGCAGGCTGATCGCATCGCAATCTCCCTTCTTCGGATAAACGTAGTAACGCATGCCGTTTTTCAACGTTCCCGTATGCACGGCGGGCGATAACGGCAACGGTTCGTCCCAATTGATTTTTGCCTTTAAAGCCTCGATTTCGGCTTCGGATAACGGCTTATCTTTCTTTTCCGAGGATGCTTCGGAGTTTTGCGCTATTTCCGAATTTTTTTTGCGGCGTTCGGATTTTGCAGATGAAACGGTACGCTTCTTACTTCGTGCATTTGATTTTTGATCGTCCGCCGTCTTCTGCTTCGACGGATGCTCCGATTTTACCTTATGCTCATTTTTTTTCGCGGCATGCTTCGTCTTTTTTTCAACACCTTCGGTGCGATTTTCAACGGATGCGGTGTCGTCTGTCGCCCCAAAAAGCTCAAACGGTAAAAAGCCGAACAGCGAAACGAGAAGAAGGAATTTTTTTGTCTTCATGACGGTTTGACAACGAGCCTCACAACCTGCGAAGGCGACAAATAATTTTCGCAATACCCGTAAAACAAGTCAAGCGTCATCGCGTTGATCGCTTCTTCATAATGCAACCATCGTTCGTTCGGAAGTCCCAAAAGCGCATTATATGCGGCGGCAAACGCTTTTTTCCCGATGCTTTGCAGACCGAGTTGACGGTTGACCTTCAGGGACGTGCGAGCCGTTTCGAATTCCTCCTTCGTCAGCTTTCGGTCGAGAATGCGCTGAACGGCGCGCGACATTTCCGTTTCCACGGCTTCCGTCGCCTCGGCGTGCGTTCCGGCGAATAAGCAGAACATCCCTTTCTCTTTACCCGACAGACGCGTTGCGCCGACCGTGTACGCCAAACCGCGCTTTTCGCGCACTTCGTCCACAAAGGTGCTCGCCAAGCCGTTGAAAAGCTCCTCCAAAAACTCGCCGACGTAAAAATCCTCTCCCGCATAACCGCTCACCGGGTATGCCGCAAACACCATCGCCTGCTCTTTGGACGACGCTTCTTCGACGCGCGACGCCGACGGATATTCAATCTTTTCCGCCACCGTCTTGAAAGGTTCCTTCGGGAGGGCGTTGCAAATCGGTTCCAACAGTCGCAAGACGCGCTCTTTCGGTAACGAAGAAACGACGGAAAGAACAGTGTTCTCCGCCGTGACAATTTTTTCGTAAAAGCGTTTGCAATCATCAACCGTCAACGCACGGAGCCCTTCCTCCGTTCCCAACGAACCGACGGCGTAGGGATGGTGTTTGAAAAATTCCCTCCGCAACCGTTGGAAACCGACGTAAAACGCATCATCCTGCATCGCCTTAATCTCCGACAGTTGTGCGTTCCGTTCAGTTTCGAAGGTTTTGGGCAAAAAGCGCGCCCGCGTCAGCGCGTTCTGAAGCCACCGACACGCCGCATCGGCATCTGTCGATAAAACCTCCGCCGACAATCCCAAATAATTGTTCCCGGCCAATCCGTTCCATTGCCCGCCGAGTGCTTCCACGGCTTCGGCAATCTCCAATGCCGATTGTTGTTCCGTATCCTTCGTGAGCAGCGTCGCCGACAGTTGCGACAAACCGCGTTTATCGGACGGTTCGTACAATGCGCCTGCCGAAAAAAGAGCTTCGATGCGCGTTTTCGGTAAGGCGCACGGTTGGTATAAAATGCGAACGCCGTTGACGATTTCGGTCTCCAACGGCAGTTGTTCCGACACCACGACCGTCGCATTGGTCACCGACGGCTTGCAGGTTAAAGGTTCCAACGATACGCAGGTACTTTGGGCGAAGGTTAAATACGTGTCAACGATTGCGCGCACTTCCGCAACCGTCAATGTTCGCAGTTGCTCCAGATAACGTTGCGTGTAGCCGGCATCGCCGAGGCAAACGCTCGCCCAACCGACGTGATGCGCCTGTCCGGAAACCGTTTTGCGGGCATCCAGTTCCGACAACAACGCTTGTCGGTAGGTTTTGGCAACGGCATCTTGCGTTAAACCGTTCTTTACGAGTTTCGTTAAATGTTCGCGCAGATACGCTTCGACCGCTTCCAGCTTCCCCGCTTCACAGGCGTATTGGATGATAAATAAACCGTGCGTATCGCCCATCCAGGAAGCGGCTTCAATCGTCTGCACTAAGCGTTGTTTTTCGCGCAACTCCTGATATAAAAGCGAACTGTCGCCGCCGCCCGCAACGGTTGCGAGCACCTGCAGTTTCGCGCCGTCTTTATGCCCCAACCCGGGAATACGGAACCCGATTGCTCCGCGCACGATTTGATAATCTCCGTATGCGTGCCGTTCGCGTTCCGCCAGTTGAAGCGGCTCTTTCGGCACCAAAACGGGCGCAACGCTGCGCGGTTTATGAGTGCCGAAAAATTGTCTTACTTTTTCAAAAACCGCTTCTTGCGGCAAATTCCCCGCCACCACCAGCGTCATGTTGTTGACGGCATAGCGCGCGTGCCAATAATGCCGTACGTCTTCGCGCGTCAGCTGTTCGAAGATTTTTTTCAAACCGATGACGGGGTAACAGTACGGGTGCCGACGAAATGCTTCTTCGAAAAGACATTCGCTCAAACAATCGTCCGCATCGTCTTTGCACATCGCAATTTCGCGCAGAATGACCTCGCGCTCCTTTTTGAATTCTTCTTCGGGAAATGTTGCCCGCAACGTCATGTCCTGCAACAAATCCAGCCCGACGTCGATCGAGTTGACACAGGCATCGTACGTAAAAACTGTCCTGTCAAACGTCGTATAGGCGTTTAGCTTCGCGCCTTGTTGCTGAGCTTCTTTGAAAATTTTCTCGTAATCGCGCGTTTCGGTGCCTTTAAACACCATATGTTCGACGAAGTGCGATACGCCGGAACCGAGAAATACTCCTTCGTGAATACTGCCCGTTTTGACCCATAGCTGGAGGGCGAGCACATTGGAGTGTTGGATCGGTAAAAAAATAACCGACAAACCGTTCTCCAACGTTTCATGTACCGTCGGATCCGATAAAAAAGCCGTCTGCACGGAAGCCATACGGAGGCATTATAGGAGAAAAGTGAATGTTTTTCAATCGGGAAATACGGAGGCAAACGTCTCCGTTATGCGTTGACATTTTTTGCCGACCGTTTCGCAATGAAGAAAGAAATTACCTATGAACATCGGAACCGTAAAAGAGATCAAAATTAACGAAAATCGCGTGGGCATTATCCCGAGCTTCGTGGCTTCGCTGACGAAGCAGGGACACTGCGTTTTTGTCGAAAAAAATGCGGGCGTCGGCTCGGGCTTTATCGATGAGGACTACCGCAATGCTGGCGCGGTCGTTTTAGAAACGGCGGACGAAGTCTGGCAAAAGTCGGACATGATCGTGAAGGTTAAAGAGCCGTTGAAGTCGGAATACGGAAAAATTCGCCCGAACCAAATTCTTTTCACCTATCTGCATCTTGCGCCGGATGTCGAACAAACGGAAGCCCTCATCAACTCGGGTGCCGTGTGTATCGCCTATGAAACGGTCACGGATGCTTTCGGCAAATTACCGCTGTTGTCGCCCATGAGTACCATTGCCGGGCGCATGTCGGTGTTGGTCGCAACAAATTTGCTTCAAACGCAACACGGCGGTTGCGGAACGTTGCCCTGCGGCGTTCCGGGTGTTCCGCCTTCGAAGGTTCTTATTCTCGGCGGCGGTCACGTTGGTCAAAATGCCGCGTTTATCGCGCACGGCATCGGTGCGGATGTAACGGTTCTGGATAACTGGCAACCGACGTTGGAACGCATCACGACGCTGTTCAATAATCAGGTCAAAACCGCCTATTCGAATCCCGATAACGTTGCGAAGTTGATTGCCGATGCGGATATTGTCATCGGTGCCGCGCTGGTTGCCGGACTTTCGACGCCGAAGTTGGTCACAGAAGAAATGGTCAAAACGATGAAAAAAGGCAGTGTCATTGTCGATGTGGCGATTGACCAGGGCGGTTGTTGCGAAACCAGTCACCCGACCACGCACGACAATCCGTACTACACGGTCGACGGCGTCGTTCATTACTGCGTAACCAATATGCCGGGTGCCTATGCACGCACCGCCACGATTTCGCTGAACAACGCGACCTATCCGTTTATCGAGAAATTGGCGAATTCGGGCTACGAAAAGGCTTTGCGCGAAGACAAACATCTGCGCAATGGTTTGAATGTCTTCAAAGGCAAACTGACGCATCCGGCGGTCGCTAAATCGCAAAATCGCCCCTTCACAGCCTGGGAAGTGGTGCTGGAGATTGCTTAAAGTCCACTCAGTCGGCGTCGGGAAGAGGTGCGGGAATAATGACCTCCTGCGGTGTGTGTTGTGTGGAGTACGTTCCGCAGAGGGCGTACGTAGGGATGGAGTTGTTTGTCGGTGACGGACGCTTGCGGAACGGTTTAAACGCCTTCAGGGGCAAGTTTCGCGCTTTTAATGGTTACAAATTCGCCAAGCTATCCGTTCTCTTCCCGAAAGGTGGTGCCGAAGCTCACCCAAAAAGGCGGTCAGGGCTTGAAGAGTAATACAGGAAAACTTTATTCCCATGGAGTACGACAGTGTGGTTATACTTCGCGGGAATAGCGGTAATGTGCACAAAGATTATTTGGAGCTTGTCGTTTGGTGCCCGTTTATCCAGAAACTCTGCGAAATTGACGGTTTTATCTTTTTGACGAAGCCCGTCATCACCGAATATCTTGAGTGTGTATGTCGGATTTGGAACCCGCCTCATCGCCTTTATCTTCATCGATTTTAAACACCAAAACTCCCTGGGTACATACATCCGTTCACGCCAAACGTGCAAGGATCACGACAAACATTGACGGCATTTTGCCGATCGACAAACCCTGCGGTTGTTCGTCCTATGATGTTATCCGACGTTTAAAATATACGTTTGGTTTTCGCAAAATCGGTCACGCGGGTACGTTGGATCCGTTGGCAACGGGTCTGTTGTTGATTGTTCTCGGAAAAGCCACAAAAGCTTCGCAGGCGTTGATGTGCGGCACCAAAACCTACGAGGGGGTTATTCAGCTTGGTGTCGAAACGACCACCTATGACCGAGAGGGCGAAGTCACTCAAACCCGACTGATCGAAGGCATTACCGAAGAAAGTATTCGAACCGTTCTGCAAAGTTTTTTGGGCGACCAATATCAACAGCCGCCGATTTTTTCCGCCAAGAAAATCAACGGCATCCCCCTATACAAACTGGCGCGCAAAGGTCAAGTCCAGAAACCCACTCCGACTTTCATCACCATTTCCCAATGTGATCTTTTGAGCTACGCTGCACCCAATCTTCATCTTCACGTTTGCTGTTCCAAAGGCACCTATATTCGTTCTCTGGCGCACGACATCGGCGCAAAGCTTAATTGCGGCGGGCATTTGGCACAATTACGCCGTACGAACAGCGGGGATTTCTCCGTCAACCAAGCAATCCCGCTCGATGTATTACTTCAAGAGCCCACGTTATTGAAGCAGTATATCGTGTCGGCGGAGGAATTTAACGGGAAATAAAAAAGAGAACTCTCGCAAATTTGTTGCTTCACTTCGCTTTTTAACAGCATTTTTCGATTGCCTTTATT
>CAMHMO010000011.1 GCA_946186275.1 uncultured Verrucomicrobiota bacterium | reverse complement strand
ACATACATACATACATACATACATACATACATACATACATACATACATACATACATACATACATACATACATACTGTGCGAACCCGACCTCCAAAAGAGCTTCTCAACATTCAGATACCGCCTTCTTAATTTTACCCGCGCCACAACCGTTCGATGCTCTTGTAACCGCCGATGCGCCACAACTTTTTCGCCTTCATACCGTCGTCGTTAACAATCTCACCCTTTGAACGTACATTTCTTACTTCAATGTCGGATACAGCAAGGTATCGCGAATGTTATCGGCTTCCGTCAGCAAAATACACAGACGATCGATTCCGATCCCCATACCGCCTGCCGGAGGCATCCCGTATTCCAACGCCGTCAAAAAGTCTTGATCGATTTTCTGCACCTCCTCGCCCGCCTGCGCCTCAAACATCCTTCGTTGAACAAACGGATCGTTTTGCTCCGAATACGCCGGCGCGATTTCCTGCCCGTTGATATATAACTCAAAAACATCCAACAAACGCTCGTCTTTTTCGTTAAGCTTCGCCAAAGGACACAATTCCTTCGGCAGTTGCGTCACAAACGTCGGCTGCAACAGTTTCGGCGCAACACACTTCTCAAAAACGTTGTTGGTGACCTCAAAATCTTCCAACTCGGGATTGACTTCAATTTCCAGTTTTTGACACGCCTGCAATTTCTCTTCTTTGGAACGCTCAAACCAACGATCATCTTTTGTGGCTTCCAAAATACATTCGGCATAGGTCTTTTCCGCCCACGTACCGCCCAATTCGATCGTTTCGCCCGTATAACTTTTCAGCGTTGTTTTATGAATAACATGTTCGCATAAATACCGCATCAACTCCCGCACCAGGTTCATCATACCGCGGTAATCGCTGTACGCCTGGTACAGTTCCAACATCGTAAATTCGGGATTATGGCGACGCGAAAGACCTTCGTTGCGAAAATTGCGACCGATTTCAAATACCCGATCGTATCCGCCGACCAACATGCGTTTTAGGTATAGTTCCAGCGAAATTCGCAGGTAAAAATCGCAATCCAACGCATTCATGTGCGTTACAAACGGTCGCGCCGCCGCCCCGCCCGCAACGCTCTGCAACATCGGTGTTTCGACCTCGATAAAATCGCGCGCCCATAAAAACTCGCGAATGCCTTTAATAATCGCCGCCCGTTTGAAAAAACGCTCGCGGGACTCGGGATTGACAATCAAATCCAAGTACCGCTGTCGGTAAATGGTATCGGGATTGCTCAAACCATGGAATTTATCCGGCAACGAACGGAAGGACTTTGATACAAGTGTTATCTTCCGCGCCCGAACGGTAATTTCGTTGGTTTTCGTACGGAACACATCGCCTTCCACGCCGATAAAATCCCCGATATCGTAGGTTTTAAACGTGTTGTAAGCTTCCGCGCCGATACCGTTTTCTTCATTGTTGGAAACATAGACCTGCAATGTTCCCGTTTGATCCAAAAGTTTCAAAAACGACGCCTTCCCCATCAGGCGAAATGCAATAATGCGCCCCGCCACGGCAACTTCGCAGGATTTACCTTCCTTTTCCGCCGCTTCAAACAATGAAAGAACCTGTTTATTGGTATGCGTTTGGCGACAATTTGCGCGAAACGGATTTTGTCCCTTTTGACACAATTCCTCAAATTTCGCCTTCCGAACCGCAAACAACTCGCTCTCTTCCATTCATTTTCATTGGGAGAGAATAATTCGTTGCAGGCAATTAAAAAAACCTCAGATCGCCTGTCCAACGGTTGCCGTATCTTTATTGACCGCAACCGCAACACAGCTGTCCGACCAAACGTTAAGTGCGGTTTCAAGCATATCAATCACACTGTAAATCGGCAAAATCATTCCCATCAGTTCCAACGGTACGTTCATGGATGACAATAAACTTGCGCTGAGGAAAAAACATCCCATCGGCACTCCGGCGTTTCCGACCGCCGCCAGCGTTGCGACGAAAATCCACGGCAACATCATTGTAGGTGTGATAGTGAAACCATTATTTTGCATCACGTACAAAACGGTCGTAAAAATAAACGCGCCGCAACCGTTCATATTGATCGTCGTGCACAGCGGCAACACAAAGCGGCTGATTTCGGGACGAACGTTCAATTTTGTTTCGGCGCGCTGCATCGTAACGGGCAAGGTGCCTGCGGAAGATTTGGTGAAAAACGCAACCGACAACGCCGGCAACATATTCTTAAAAACCCGAAGCGGTTGCTGCCCTTTCAGCAGTAAAAACAGCGGCAGCACAATGATGCCCTGCAAAACGTTCGCCAGTGTCACCACCAAAAAGTACGCACCCATCCCCCGCAGGGACGTATTGGTATTCAGCTCCCGCATGCCGACGGCGATAAACCCGAACAGTCCAATCGGCAACAGCTTTACAATGCCGTTGATAATCGTGAACAACATCCCGTGAAAACCTTCGAAGAAATGCCGAACCGTTTGGCGCGCTTCGGGATTGGGAACGGCGCGAATCGAAAGCCCTGTTACGACGCTGATAAACAACACCGTCAGTACCTGGCACTCCGAAAATGCCTTCACGAGATTATCGGGAATGATTTGCAACAAATGCTGACCGTAACTGATGCTGGCAACAGTATCCATGGGGGCATTTCCCGCGACGGTATAAACATTCGACGGCGCAATGACGAGATACAGTACTGCTGCAACAAGCACCGCAAACACGGTCGTTGTCAGCGTATAAAACAGCGTCCGACGCCAAACGCGTCTCATCGACCGTTTATCATCTGAAGACGACAGCGCAACAATCACCGACAGCGCAATCACCGGCATGCCGATGCATCGGAATATTCGAATGAATGCCTCCGAACAAAAATGTGCAAGATCAAAAAACCAATCGATATCGGAGCACCCGCCCCAAATGCCACATCCGACGGCGAGTACATAAAAGAACAATCGACGAAAAGAAGACCGCTTATTGCAGGTATCGCAACACATAAGAATGTCTATATTCTTGGCGGAAAGGGCAAAAAACGCAACGATATACCACAGTTTGCAACCACAGACATTCCAAGCAGGTTATTCAGCGCAACAACTCGCTTTTTCCCAAAAACAGCCGCACGGGAAATGAATTCTCTCCCTTCCTGGTGCCGAAGGGGGGACTTGAACCCCCATGCCGTGAAGCACATGAACCTGAATCATGCGTGTCTGCCAATTTCACCACTTCGGCACATCGATGCAAAAGAACGTTCGCTCCTCTGGTGGAGCCGATCAGGTTCGAACTGACGACCCCCACAATGCCATTGTGGTGCTCTACCAACTGAGCTACGACCCCGCCTTGAAGACAGTTTTATTCGATAAAAAACGAGAACATCTGTCAATTCCTATCTGCGTGTTTCGCCATCTCCGCAATTGCTCGATATTACTTTATGCAATGACGGAAGTAAAAAAATCTTATTCGCTTTACACGTATAAAAATTTTTCTTTTTTTAAAGAAAAAGATAAAATATGAGAAAAACATTCTTGATTTCAAAAATAAAACAGGCAATCCTGTTCGCACTGCTCTTTGCATTTTGGCTGAACGGACATTTTCGCCAAACTTTGTCGGCGGATGTCATCCAAATCGACTTCGGGTGTACCGACGGCAAAGAGATTTTGGCAGACGATCTTGCCGTATATGCAATTTTTTTCGGTAAAAATTACATATCGGGCAAGCATACCGAATTCATAAAATTATTGAAACGATGGATTCGAGATGAAAACGGTTCGCATTGGTCAAACATGTCCGAAGAAGAAGCGGCGAAGATATTCATGACGCTTATTCGAGAAGTTGCGAGTAACAAAGGGAAGCTTGCGAAATATAAGAACAAGACGGTGAGGGAAGTATTGAATGAAGAAGAATTGGGAGAATTTTTCGATCGTATTTGCGCATCGTTTCGCAACACTGTCGCGTTTTCCGTTAAAAGGGGATGCATACACACATGGAAAGATGACGGGAAAAGCAACGAAGTGACATTTGTTTTAAAAAACGGGCATATTTCCGCGGAAGAATTTGAAAAAATACTTACGGACATAGCGGTTCCGATCCGACTTGTCTTTGAAAATGTCGAAGGTTGTTTAGCGGAAAACGAAACCGTTAAACGGATGACGGTTTCGATGATGTTTGAAAACTGCCAACTTGAATTCGAGGAAGATTGTTTTCGCAATTCGGAACGTTTAAACACGGTGACATTTTTTAAATCGAACATCCTGTTGAAAAACGGAGCTTTTGCCGAATGTTCGTTACTGAAATCCATGGATGCGAAAGGAACGAATTTTGATTGTCCGCCTCCAAACAGTTATCGCGAAGTATTGAACGGTTCTTTGAAAACGGAAAGTATTCTGGATTTGACGGCTTGTGCGTTTTATCGTCTGTGTAATCGTTCAGACGACATGGATGAAATTGCCGAATTCATCCGATATAACGGTATGGATATGCCGGCTCTGAAACGGTGCTATAAGAAAATTCTCTGGGAAGAAATCGAAAACAAAACGGAAGAAAATCGTAAAATTCTTAAGAAAGAATTTGAAATTCGCGAAAAACGATGCGAAGAGATTGAAACCGGAGCCGAAAATCTTTTAAAGAGGAACGAACATTTGGAAAAGGCGAATGGAAATCTGCGTCTCCAAATGGAAGCTTGCGTGCAAAAGAACAAAAAATTGCAAAATTCTCTGGAAGATTCGAACACAATTTGCGAAGAACGGTTGAACGAATTGTTGCGGCTGAAGAATGCTCACAAAAATTCCAAAAAAGAGCACGCGGAAGCGATGGAAAAAATCACACAAGAACTTGAAAAAAACCAAAAAGATTTGATTTCCGCAAACGAAACACTCGAAAAGTACAAATCTTCTTACAATACCTTCAAAGAAGAAGCGGAGGCGCTGAAACGGGAAAATGAAGCTCAAAAAGAGGAAATCGAAAATCTGAAAGCATTTAAATCAAAATGGGAGGAAAAAATTCTCACGTTTGAACGTTTGGAAACGGAAAAGAATGAACTTGCAAAACAATTGGAAACCGCACGGAAAAGCGAGAATAATTCAAAGCGGATGTTGGAAAACGAGCGTGTGAGAAACAAAGAAGAACTAAAGAAAAAAAGCGAGAAAATTTTAGGTTTACAACAGCAATTGAAAGGAACCGAAAAACTTTTATTTGAAGCGCAAGCCAAAATAAAAGAACTGCAAAATTCGGAATTAAACATTCTGACCACCGTCGGTGTTATTGCATCGGACGACGAAGACGAAAAGGAAGAGGAAAAGAGTAATGCCCCTTTGTCCCGCCAGCCCATAATTAGAAAACCTTTCCACAAGCCCCCGCAAAAATCCAACCGTAAAAAAGGCAAAGGCTGGAAGAATTTTGAGTATTCGAAGAACGATAAAAAGTAGTTTGTCGGTACCAAATACCGAAACGACGTGCGCCAAAAACATTGACAAAAACAGTGCTTTTTTACGCAATGTGGATGTTTGGTGGTTGTAGCTCAATTGGTCAGAGCATCGGATTGTGGTTCCGAGGGTTGCCGGTTCGAGTCCGGTCTACCACCCCAGGGAAGGTTTTAGAAATGCAATGGATGCCATGAATGGATCGCCGACCGATTTTACGGATGTGCGGTTGTATTTTTAAATTGACAAAACAAATAACTTTTTTTATTGTCACACCATGCATGGATCGTGTTTATAAATGGGTGTGCGCAATCGTCGGTTTGTGCGTATGTGGATTTTGCGGAGCAACAACAGCAAGAGGCGTTGTGGTCGATATCCATCCAAACGCGAACGGAACCGTCGGAACACATGAAACGGCACCATACAAAAATCTGGAAAATTTGGAGGTCATATTGATGCCCGGGACTCAATGTGTCGGAACGGGAGCTTTTAAAGATTGGAAGAATCTGCTGTCTGTTACCTGCGAATGGTCGAACGGAAAGGATGGCGTGAAGATTGGTGTAGCCGCATTTAAAAATTGCCCCAATCTAAGTCTCGTGAGTTTCGGCAAAACGGGAGATATAGGCATGTGTGCATTTGAAGGATGCCGTTCGTTAGCGATATTGAACGTGTCTCATTCCAAGAATATTTTTCGATCGGCTTTCAAGAATTGCGTTTCTCTGTTGGAGTTGCGGGTTCGGAAGGGTTGTTATTGGGTCGATAGAGAGGGTGCTTTGGAAGGATGCCCGTTGCTGCAGGTTGTCGAGCAGGAGGCGAACTAGCCCTCGATTTTGACGGTTTTTAAGTGCGATTTTTCTCCTGATAAAATGCGTACCTTGCTCTTGGACGTATGAAAATAATCTGCCAGAACTTCTCTTAGTTGTTCATTCGCTTTCCCTTCCAGGGCGGGGCGCGTGAGTTTTACTTTGAACGAACCGTCCGCCTGCGGAAGAACCTCGCATTTGAAAGCGCGCGCAATCACTTTAACGGTTAGTGTCGGCATTTTTGCGAAAACATTTTTTTCGAGAATTCAAACATTATTCAACCGCTTGCATCCGTCAATTATAACCCGCTTCGCCGTTCCGAATACCGCATTCAAATAAAAACGTTTCGATAAAGATAAACGTTCGTCCTTGATATTACGCAGGCGTTTATTGAAAACATTCGGCGTTTCGCAGTTGCTCCAAAACAGCGCGATTGGTTTCATTTTTGAAAAACGCCGCAATTCCCTGTGCCGTTCGTTCGCCGATTAACGACACCGATTGCAGAGCTTCCGCGGAAGCCGTTTCCAACGCCTCCATGGTTTGAAACGTTTCCGCCAGTCGCTTGGCCGCTTCGAGGCCGACATTCGGAAGGCTCAATCCGTAAATCCAACGCCACAACGGTTGCGTTTTGGCGCGTTCGATGGCCGTTAAAATACCGTCGACCGCCGTTTCGCCGAAACCTTCCGTCGCAATCCACCGATCCCGAAAACGCCACAGTTGAAACACATCCGCCACGGTACGCACCCAACCGTTGCGCACCAAAAAATCCACCAATTTTGCGCCCATTCCGCCGATATCCAAGGCTTCTTTTGAAGCGAAATGAATAATCTTCAGACGCGTCTGCGCCGAACAGGCGATGGACGGGCAACGCAGAATGGCTTCACCTTCCAAACGTATCAATCGCGCACCGCAGGCGGGACACGCCGTCGGCGGAACAATCGGACGCGTACCGTTGCGCCGAGCCGTATTCACGCGTACGATGGCGGGAATTACCTCGCCGGCTTTTTGCAACACCACCCAATCGCCGATTTGCAAACCGAGGCGGTCGATTTCGTTAAAATTATGCAGAGTCGCCCTTGAAATACGGGAACCGCACAGTTCAACGGGTGTCAATTCCGCCACTGGCGTAATCGCTCCCGTGCGCCCGACCTGAAACGTTACGCCCGTCACCTGCGTTTCGACGGATTCGGGTTCGAATTTGTACGCAATCGCCCAATGGGGAAATTTCGCTGTTGCTCCGAGTTGTAATTGTTGCCGTCGGTCATTCACCTTCAATACAACGCCGTCGGTCACAAACGGAAACGGGTACTCTTTGGCATGAAACGCCTCGATGAACGCCCATGCTTCTTCCGCCGTTTCGGCAATATCAATCGTCGGAAACGAAGGAAAATTGTTCGCTTTTAACCACCGACGTACGGCTTCCTGCGTCGGCAAATCACCGTCAAAACGTCCGATACCGTGCGCCACAAACCGCAACCGCCGCCGCTTTACTTCCTCGATATCCAACAACTTAACGCTCCCGGACGCCAAATTGCGCGTATTGGAAAAAAGCGGTTGCCCCAGCCGCTCCTGTTCGGCATTGAGTGCCTCAAAATCTTCGCGCGTCACGTAAATTTCACCGCGCACCTCCGCAATCGATGGAACGGACGGTTTTGCTTCATTGGAAACACTGCTCTCATTCGAAAACTCTTGTGCGTACGACAACACACGCGGAATGTCGGCAATCGTTTGAACCGCCGCCGTTACATCTTCCCCCGCCCGCCCGTCCCCGCGCGTTAAAGCCCGCACCCAACGACCGTTTTCGTAGATTAAATTGACCGCCATGCCGTCCACTTTCGGTTCCAACAAATACGCGCAACTGTCGTCGCACGCTTCCCGCGTCCGATGATCGAATTCCAACAACTCCTCTTTTGAATAGGTATTGGACAAACTCAACATCGGACTCAAATGCAGGATAGACACCGCGCCATTCCGCAAATCGTTTCCGACCTTCATCGCCAGCTCCAACTGCGGAAATTTCTTATAAATCGCCTTCACTTCAGCCTGCAAACAATCATATTCGAAATCACTGATTTCGGGCGCGCTTTCCTTGTAATACAGACGATCCGCACGCGCAATTTCCGTCAACAGCGTCTGCAGACGCCTGCGTGCTTTTTCAACCGACTCCGCCATAAGAAGGAAAAGTAAGAAACTAAACAAAGGGTGAAATTTTTAACATTTTTTTGCAAGTCTGCACCGAAAAAAAGCTATTTATGAGAAAAAACAACTAAAAGATCTAGAGGCAGTATGTCTTTTTAACCACTCTACCCCAGCACTTTATATCTCAAAAACTCTCAAATCCGCCTCTCGTAAAAAACATTCGAAACGCCCGGAAATCAGAAAAAACACACCAGCAGGCGCGCAACCGCCTCTATATGGCACCCCGTAGGGGAATCGAACCCCTGTCGCCGGAATGAGAATCCGGTGTCCTGACCGCTAGACGAACAGGGCAAATAACAATGTTATTGGAAGCGGAAAAATGAAGGAAGGCAAGCTTTTTGTATGCTCATCTCGCACTTTGGATTTATCAATGAACGACACTACTATTTATTGTACTAATCCCCAAAAGACGATTTTCGTCAGCTGTTGGGGACATTATGAGAAATAAATAATTTCTCGTTTAACAGATCTGATTTTTGAGTTATTCGAAGACAGTCGAAAAACTTTGCCGTCTCGTCCTTTTAGTACTTTCCATTCCCCAAGTTTAACATTGAGAAAGATCACAAAAACGCCTGTCATGGCGGTGTATGTCCGAAGCGAAGGCGCTGACACCGATGATGCAACAGTACCGATCGGTGCACGAAAAATTGCCGAAAGATACGGTTTTGTTTTTCCGTTTGGGTGACTTTTACGAAATGTTCTTCGAGGATGCGGAGAATTGTTCGCGCATTCTCGGATTGACGTTGACGCAGCGCAACGGGTTTCCGATGGCGGGCATTCCGTATCACACGTCGGAAACGCACATTGATAAACTGCTGAAAGCAGGCAGGAAGGTTGCCGTTTGCGACCAGATGGAAGAGCCGCGGCCCGGGAAATTGGTTGAGCGTTCGTTGACGCGCATTTTGACGCCGGGAACGGTGTTGGAAGAGGCGCAGGTCGAGCCGAAATCCAACCATTGCCTGGCGTGTGTTTCCTTTCAGAGCGGGATTTTGTGTGCGGCGTGGATCGACGTATCGACGGGGGAGTTTAAAATTGCGTCCGAGAGCGATGCCGAAAGTTTGCTGTCGTTTCTCATCGCGCTCGATCCGAAGGAGATTGTACTGTCGGAGGATTTCCCGAGTTCTCAACGAACGTCGGTGTTGCGACTGTTGCAAAACCGCGCGGTTTCGGAAGTGCCGCCGTTTTTGTTCGATAACACTCGGGCGCGTGCGCATCTGGAACAGCTGTTCGGCGTGCAACACCTGGACGGCTTCGGCATTACAAATGACGAACCGGCGTTGGGGTGTGCCGATGCGCTGGTGTTTTATGTAACCGAAAACCTGCGTCATTCGCCGAAAAATTTAAAGAAAATTTCC
Organism: uncultured Verrucomicrobiota bacterium; assembly: GCA_946186275.1. GTDB lineage: Bacteria > Verrucomicrobiota > Verrucomicrobiia > Opitutales > UBA9783 > UBA3222. Next base: position 6,934 of record CAMHMO010000011.1, on the reverse strand, counting down.
CGTTATCATTTAAAACGCAGTCTGTTGATGGACGCATCGACGTTGCAACATTTGGAGATTTTTCAAACACAGCGCGGGACGAAGGAGGGGTCGCTGTGGGCGTTTCTGGATGTCGCCACAACCGCCGCCGGAAGCCGCCTCATTCAGCAGTTTCTCATCAGTCCGCCGGTTGATTTGGCACAAATCAAATACCGACAAAACGGCATTCAGGCGTTTTACGACGAACCCTCCGTGGCGCGTTCGCTGCGAAACGTTTTGTCAAAAACACGGGATTTGTCGCGCATCTTGTCGCGTCTGCACAACCGTATGCGGTCGCCGCGGGAATTGGGCGCGGTTTTAATCACCCTGGAACAACTGCCGCTCGTGCAAACGGTCTTGAAGCCGCTCGAAGTGCCGGAAATTCGGTCTTTGTCGGACGATATCTGTTTATGTGAAAACTTAAAGTTTTTGCTCAAATCGGCACTGAACGAAGAATTGCCGAACGATTTAAGCGACGGCGGATACATTCGCACTGGTTACAATACGACGCTGGATGAATTGCGTACGGCGCAAACAAATTCGCAGGTGTGGCTGCAGCAATTTGAGGAGCGGGAGCAGAGAGAAACCGGCATCCGCAATTTGCGCGTGAAGTACAATTCGGCGGTCGGTTTTTTCATTGAAGTTTCCAAAGGGAACGTGAATTCCGTGCCGATGCATTACATTCGCAAGCAGACCCTGACGCACTATGAGCGTTACTTCACGGCGGAATTGAAGGAAAAGGAAGATTTTATTTTGCACGCCAAAGATCGTGCGATTGAGCGGGAGAAGGAAATTTTTGCGACATTGGTCGCTTCGGTGTTGGCGCAAACGGAGCGTTTGCAGAAAACGGCGTCGGTTCTGGCAACGCTGGACGTATTTTCGGCGTGGAGCGAACTGGCACACGACCAACATTACTGCCGACCGATTGTGGATGACGGCGGGGCTTTGGAAATCAAAGGCGGACGGCATCCGATTGTCGAAAATGCTCTCAAAAAGAAAAATGCTTCCAATAATGCCTTTGTCGCGAACGATTTGGAACTGTCGACGGACGGACGGCAGATTATGGTCTTAACCGGACCGAATATGGCGGGTAAAAGTACGTTTATCCGACAAAACGCGCTGATTGCGTTAATGGCGCACCTGGGTTGTTGGGTGCCGGCAACATCCTGCCGTATCGGTCGCATGGATCGGATTTGTTCGCGTGTCGGAGCGAGCGACGATTTGGCGTGCGGACAGTCGACGTTCATGGTGGAAATGCTGGAAACCGCCAACATTTTGCACAGTGCCACCGAGCGAACATTCATTATTCTGGACGAAATCGGTCGCGGCACCAGCACCTATGACGGTTTGAGTATTGCCTGGTCGGTGGTCGAATACCTGCATCGGGACGAGGAACGCGGACCGCGAACGCTGTTTGCGACCCATTATCACGAACTGACGCAGTTGGCGGAATTGTACCCGCGTATTTTCAATATGTACGTATCGGTGCGCGAATGGAGCGATTCCATCCTTTTTCTGCATCAGATCTGTCCCGGAAGTGCGCGCCGTTCCTACGGCATTCAGGTCGCAAAATTGGCGGGAATGCCCGAAGCGGTGATTGAACGCGCGAAAACGGTTTTGGAGAAGTTGGAACGCGAAGGACGGGTATTGCAGAAACTTCTCAACGAACATCCGACAACCGACGCAACGCCGCAGTTGGTTTTGTTTGAAGATGCCTGAAGAAATCGTCCATCGCCTCGGTTTTTTTAAAAAAAGCCTTACGTTTGTACCGTACGGACTGTTGAAATTATGGTACGCCACGTTGCATTTGCGCATGGATGCTCCGACCAAAGCCATCCTGTCGGAATGTCCGAAAAATCCGTGTGTGATTTATTTTTGGCATCACAATTTATTTGTCGCGCCGATGTTGCGCCAACTAAGAAAAAACCGCCCGATGTACGGTCTCATCAGTGCCAGCAAAGACGGTGCGTGGCTGGAGGCACTGGTACAGCGGTTTAATGTAAAAGGCATTCGCGGCTCCAGTACTCGACGCGGTCATACGGCATTGTTGGAACTGGAACAGGTCGCGCATGAGAATTGCGACATCATCATCACTCCCGACGGTCCGAAAGGTCCTCCCTGCGTTTTTAAGGAAGGTTCGTTGCGATGGGCTTGTGAACGCAATTTTACCGTCATCGCCCTGCGTTTAGAGATGTCCGACGCCTGGAAATTAAACTCCTGGGACGGTTTCCGTATCCCGAAACCGTTTTCGACGATCCGATTAACCGCGACGATGTTTGATACGAAGAATTTTGAGTTTGAGGGGTTGCGGGAATTGGTGAGGGGGGGGATGTAAGGGAAAAAAATTAAAGACAGTCCGGAAGAGAATTGTCATGGGGACGATATCTTTTTTTCAAAAAAAGATTAACGAAAACGTTTTTTGTTTTTGGGTGACCAGAGGAATTGTTTTTCGGTAAAAATTGTTAACAACAGTGACGAAGCATTTTTATTGGATCAATAACACGCTCCTTTTACTCTCTCTTTACCATTGACATCCCTCTCCCTTTCCCTCCCTATAAAGTTGTAAATTCCCCTTTTACCCTGTTCATTTCATTTTTTGAGATTTTTTGAACGTTTCTATGGAAGAAGATGTGCGGACGGAAGTTCCGAGTGTGTCAGGTGCGGTTTCGGTTACGGCGGATGGTAAGGTGAAGGCGCGGCGCGGGCGTCCGCCGAAAAATCGCAAAGCGACATCGGAAGCGGCTCCCGATGTGCAGACTTCCAATGCGGGACAACAACCTGCAGCGGTTGAGACGGCGTCCGTTCCGTCGGTTTCTTCTCGGGAACCGCACGAAATTCAAAATTCGACCGCCAAGGTACCGTTTAAATCGCCGTCGGTTCCGAATGCGGGTCGGGGTTTTCCGCCTTTGGAAGCGCGCTCCGATGTTCGAGAACGCCGTTCGAGGGCAACGATTTCGGAAGCTTCGGGTTCGGCGGAAAATTCCGGTAATCTGCGGGCGAACCGTTTTAACAATGCGGGTTTTAACAATACCAACAGCCGTCCGTTGCGTCCCGTTCCCAGTCGTTTCGGTTCCGCGCCGTCATCGGCGGTTTTGCAACGTTACCGCTGGTGGCTCGGGCAACTGTGGCAGTGGCATGTCATCGGGGATGTGCGTTCGCTGGAAGCGTTTGTGTCCGAAGTTTCGGATGCGTCGCTGTCGCCGTTCCTGTTGAACGAGTGGTACGATAAGCCGTTGCGGGAATTATTGACGGAAGTGCCGCCCGAGATGCAGTCCGCTTCTCTGACGCGCGGGAGCATTTTGCGCGAAAAAATGCATACCCTCGGCGAGCAAAAACATCCGATTTGCGTCGAGGGCATCGTGTCGAAGCTCCCCGGTACGGACGAATGGTGTTTGTGTTACGCTTCGGATAATTACCAACTGCGGGAGTTGAGCGCTTACGTACCGAAGGTGTTGGTGCGTCGGTACGGATTGCGTCCCGGACAATCGGTGTGCGCCCAAGTGTTTCTTTCGCCGACCCATACGCAATGTCCCTGTGTTGTTCAAATCAATGCCGTGATGGGGAAATTGCCGGAAGAGATGCGCACCGTTCCGCATTTTAAAGAACTCATTCCCTATTATCCGACGCAGAGAATTTTGTTGGAGACCGAACCCGCCAAGGGTTGGGACAACAACGCCATGCGCATCGTGGATATTATCACGCCGATCGGGTTCGGGCAGCGCGGGTTGATTGTGGCGCCGCCGCGTACCGGCAAGACCGTCTTACTGCAAAACATCGCGCATTCGATTGTGAAAAATCAGCCGCAGGCGCATCTCATCGTGCTGTTGATTGACGAGCGTCCCGAGGAAGTGACGGACTTTAAGAATTTGCTTCCCGGCACGGAAGTCATCAGCTCGACGTTCGATGAGCCGCCCGAAAGCCATGTGCGTTCGGCGGAAGTGGTCATCGAAAAGGCGAAGCGTTTGGTGGAAACGGGCGAACATGTTATCATCCTGCTGGATTCAATTACGCGGTTGGCGCGCGCTTACAATACGATTTGTCCGAGCTCTGGGAAAGTGCTCTCGGGCGGTGTGGAGGCGAATGCCTTGCAGGGACCGAAAGCGTTTTTCGGTGCCGCGCGCAACATTGAACACGGCGGCAGTTTGACGATTTTAGCGACGGCGCTTGTGGACACGGGCAGCAAGATGGACGAAGTAATTTTCGAAGAATTTAAGGGTACCGGCAATATGGAGGTGCATTTGGATCGCAGTTGCGTCGATAAGCGGCTGTTCCCAGCCGTCAACATCGAAAAGAGCGGTACGCGCAAAGAGGAATTGCTTTATCATCCCGATGAATTGAAGAAAATTTACATCCTGCGCCGCGCGTTGAAAGGCGTGGTTCCGTCAAGCAGTGCCATGGAAATGGTGTTGGAACGCGTGAAGAAAACCCGTAACAATGTTGAATTTTTGATGGGCATCAACGGGTAAGGGCGATTTAGATTTCCTCCTTCGGAAAACACCCGGGATGTTCGAACGATGCACTTAGAGAAGCGGTTGTCGGTTTTGCCCGAAGATTAAGTCGGACACTCTTGTATTTTTCTGTTTTTAACGGCGTGTGCAAAAGCTTTTTCTTCCTTCTTTATTGCGTGCATTCGCCAAAATGCCCGGAGGTATTCGGATGTCTGAAAGCGATTTTTTCTTTTAAAATCAGGAAAAACCTGCGAAAATCATGCGAAAATTCGAATTAATTTCCGACGTACGGCAACAGTTTCATCTTTCGGTTGCAAACGCATATCGCGTCTTGTATAATAAGCTTGTTATGAAACTGTTGAAAATCGGTATGTTCTCGCTGGGCTTGGTGGGCGGTGCTGCGGCAACGTTCGCCGGCAAAGATTGCTGTTGCTGTGACGCAGACTGCAAAAAGGAAGAGTGTCATAAAAAGGGATGCTGTTCCTGTTGTTGTGAAAAATATGGCGAATGCGACAAGAAGTGCGATAAGGGATGGTTCAAAAAGGAGTGTAAAAAGGATAAATCCAAAAAGGGACATTTTGATAAAAAAGATAAGTCGGTCGTTAAGACGATCGATTTGAAGAATAAAAAGTAAAATCCGTTTTCGGATATCTTGCATTCGCATGGTTTTTTCAAGAAGCGTGCGGATGCAGGGTTTGTTGTTACCCGGGGTGGTTTGCGAGGAAAATCGCCTCGGAGTGTGTGTGTTTTGTTGTGTTGTTTGCGGCATCGATGTCAGCAGGAAGCAGGTGTCGATGCCGTTTTGAATTAAACTTTTTTCTATCTTTCCTTTTGGACGGTTGACGGGGTGCGAGCGTGTTCTGTTGTTATATGGAGAGAGGATCGTCTTGTGTATCGCAGGATTGCGTTTTTCAAGAATTCAAAAATCGAACGTGCAGAGAAGTTTTGTCGGCATTTATTGTCGCTGACGGGGCGTGCCGATTGCACGTTTGAAATTTATCTTCGGAAATGTTGCGGTTGTTTTTTTCGATGGGTATGATGTTTCCGCATCGATAACGACACGGGTGTTTTGTGTTTTTTTGATTTCAAACATTTTTTTAAATAAAATTTCTTTCCGTCCGATATATAAGAATGTACCACCGATAGAAAACAACCGATGAACCACACCCCAAAAAACGCATCGAAAGCCAAAAAAAGTAACTCATGTCATAAATCTCCTAAAGCCGAAACGTGTAAAAAGAAATCGGCTTGTTGCAAACAATAGACGAAATTTTGTTTCGTCCGATGCGCAGAACAAAAACCGCCCTCAAAAAGAGGGCGGTTTTGTTGGGTTAAGGAAGGAAAGGCGTATGAATTTTACAACCCCTGGTTTTACTTTACATCGGAACGATTGCCGTCCGATTTGCAAAAATCAACCTTTTCCACTTTTCTTAAAAGGCCGACGGGGCACACTCTGTCTGCTCTGTTCCTCTTTTTCTCTTTCGTGTCTGCCCGGGAGAAGGTACCTTAATACTCCTTCGATGAGCTTCGGAACAACACTTTTCGTCGGATATCCGTTGAAAAGGACGGAAGCCTCCGGTTTCTTCTCCTTCGGATGCTTGTTTTCGCGGAGATTCTCTCTCGCCCTTCACCATCGCTTCGCACTCCTTCTTCCACCTCCTCTTTTTTTCTCTCTCCTATCCAAACTGCAAACGGGCACGCTTACGCGTGCCCGTTGTGTTCATATGATTCATACATGCAATCTTCCGACTGCCTTACCCCTCCGTTCTCTTAGAACGTGTAGGTCAAACCAACCTCCGCGGTATGATTGAACGGCGTCTTGATCTTGTATTCCTTGCCGGCAATATTCTGCTTCACCTTCGCGGTGTTGAACAGTTTGTAGCCCAAGGTCAGCTTCCAGTTTTCGTTGAATTCATAGCCGACACCCGCCATCAACTGCCACGCAAAGACCGTCTTGGAATGTTCGCTCTTGCTCCACTTGGCATCGTTACCGTCGAAAAACTTCGGCAAAGCTTCCAGGACCGCTTTCTTCGCATCCGCTACGGTGTAGGCAGCGGCACCATGAGCCTTTTCCGCTCCGATCTTCTTCGCACCGGTCGTCACTCCGCTGTTTCTCGTCGAAACGGTCAAATTCACGCGCGCCATACCCAAGCCGACACCGCCGTAAATGCTCCACGCGTCCGTCATGGCGTAATCGTAGAAAACATTGATCATGCCCGTCATCGCAGTCATCTTCTCAAACTTAAACTCGGTGACGTTCTTCAAACCAAGGGTTTGCATACCATTCACAGACGGAGCTACACCGAACACGGGGTCCGTACCAGCATTATTACCATTTACATTAAACACCGAGCGCTCACCGATCGCAACCATCGCGGCATTGGCAAGGTTAGCATTACCAACCGCATGGTTCACAATATTTGCGGTAGCAGGGACACCACAATCGAACCCGCCGTTCAGGACATAAT
>CAMHMO010000010.1 GCA_946186275.1 uncultured Verrucomicrobiota bacterium | reverse complement strand
CAGGGCGTTCGAGGCGTGGTTTGCGTGTGAGGAGTGCCAACCAAGCAATTGAGGAGGGACATTAGGGAAAGCATGTACACGAATCTAAATACCATAGGTGTGTGTTTGGTGATCTCAGAATTCGTTGTACCCCATGTGATAAGTCGATTGTGGCTTTGGAAGCCATCAAATTTCACAGGGAAAAGTATCATACAAATGACGAGTCGTGTTTGAAATATAATTTTTATTGTCCAACGTGCGACAGGGAGGTCCACGCGGACGATTGGTTTGTTCATTTGTGGTATGAACACAATATTCCGGAGGCTATGTTTGTCCCTTTGTATATACAAAACAGAAGTAATGCGGGATTAAACGCTACGTTTTCGTGTTGGGAGTTTTGGGAAAACCTCAAGATCGAAGGTTCACTTGATTGTGGCGATGCTTTTATGAGGGATGGCGGTTTTTTATGTCAGCTGTGTTTGTCGGGAACAAAAAGCAGGCGCTGTTATGTTCTGGTTTTGCTTTGGTACGATCACCTGAAAGAAGAGCATCGCAATCACCTGCCGAAACGCAATTTTTGCTGTAAAATTTGCAACAACATTATTGATGGGAGCGGTTGGAATGAACACGTGAAAAAGAAGCATGCGAATTGGTTGAATGAGGATGGGGGGAAACTGTACTGCGGAGAATGCAAAGCGATGGTTCCGAAAGAAAATTGGAATAAACATGTGCAGGAGGAGTATGAAAAGGGGTTTTTAAAATCGAAAGATGATTTTATCCTTTGGTGCGAAATACAAAAGGCAATGATTTCGGGAAAGAATTGGAATTTCCACGTGGAAGCTGAAATGAAGAAATTCTCTTTGAACGGGTATTGTGGGCTTCTATGTCGGGTATGTTGCGTAATGGTTTCGAAGGACAATTTTAATAAACATGTAATGGACAACCGTCGGTGTTGTTTTTTACCGGATCCATTCTTTACGGAGCCCGAACATTGGTGCAAGATCTGCGGTAAAATAGTTTTGATGGTCGATTGGAATAAGCATATGACGTCCCAGCATAAGGAGAGTTTACGGGAAGGGCATGTTGAGTGCTTATGCAGAATATGTAGTCAAGAGGTTCCGCCAAAAGACTGGAACGCTCACGCGGAAGGAGTTTCGGGAACGCAAAAACAATCCCAACATAGTACGTGGTTCGAGAGCAGTGCTTGGGATCTTTTTTGCCCGGAGTGCAACATAATGGTTTCGGGAAACGAGTGGAATGAACACATGAAAGCTGAACATAAAGGATTCGATTTCGGAAAAATGTTTTACTGTTCGCAACACAAGGAATATTTTCTGAAGCTGCAATCGAAGGAAAACCATGTGAAAAATAAGCATCAGGGTTTGTTTTATTGTGGTCTGTGTGACGACGTGTTTTTTAAAAAAAACAAGGGAGAACATTTTGAGGAGAATTACCCCGGAAAGGGTTATATTTGTGCTTGCGGAGTGTACTTTCGTAGAGATTGCGATGACGGAAAGACGGAATATGAGCACTTGTCGCAACATTCCGTGAAGTGCGAGTTGTGCAATAAGGAGGTTACGATAGAGCACATGAAATCCAAGCACGGATGCGATCTAAAAGTCTGTAGATTGGAGCAGATAACCCAAAACAAAGTTTGGAATTGGTGTCATGCCCCTTCCCGTGAGAGTATGTTTTCATGTCCTATGTGTTGGTTTGAAGGTATTCTGCCGCATATTAAACAGCATGTCCATAAGAGCCATGACTGTGCGCCAGGGTGTCGTTTCAATGTACAAAGAGTGCTTGAACATGATGCTTCTTGCATGAATGGTTTGACGGAATGTCAGCTGTGCAAACAAAAACTGGCTAGGACGAGACTTGGAGAACACGGAATGAGAAAACACGGATATGATAAAGAGTGTCCGATGTTAACCAGGAAAGTGTGTTGGCATCATGGTAAATGCGGGGATTGGATATTGCAAAAATGTCCGTTGTGTGGCAAACTGAGTGCAGACTGCTCCCATATATTCGAAAAGCACTTCAATGCGGCAAATCGTGTTTCATAATGCAAGATCAGGGCGAAGATAGCATTGTTTCTATACAGCATCAAGGTCACCGAAAGGACAAGGTGATATTTGCAGTGCAAGAGTAGGAGATTGCGTCTTGATTGATGCGACCGACCTTGAGTGCGTTGTATGTTTTTCTTGTTTTGCAAACAGTTGATCGATGGTGCAGGCAAGTGTTGTTTGGTCGTGGTTGATTATCTTGTCATTTTAAATTTGAAAGATATATCCGCAGAGCATACGCAGTGAGACTGCTCTCATTGCGCACGAAAAGTTAACCGCTTTAACGACGGACGCTTTTCTTTATCCCTGCATCGCCTCGGGCAATTTGCGCTCTTTAATTTCCTCTTTTAAAATTTTCGCGCCAGACGGTAAAGGTGGGATATGATTTTTAGAGGTTTAGTACAGTCGCCTTTACGCCTCAAATCCCTCTCCAAGGTAAAACTTTCGACTTTGCGGATCGTTGAGCAACGTTTCACGGTCGCCGGCGCACAAAACGCGTCCGTCGTACAAAAGATAGGCGCGATCGACGACGCGTAGGGTTTCGCGAACGTTATGGTCGGTAATCAACACACCGATGCCTTGATGTTTCAGACTTAAAATAATCTGCTGTACCTCCTGAACACTGATGGGATCCACGCCGCTGAACGGTTCGTCCATCAGCAAAAATTGCGGGTGCGTCAGCAAAGCGCGCGTGATTTCCAGGCGCCGCCGTTCACCGCCGCTCAGGGTGAAGGCTTTTTGTTTGGCAACCTTTGTGAGACCCAGATTTTCCAGTGCCGCCTGCGTTTGTTGTTTAATTTCCAAACGCGTTAAATCCAAAGTTTCTAAAATCGCGCGGATATTTTCCTCTACCGTCAGTTTGCGGAACACTGACGCTTCCTGCGGTAAATAGCCGATGCCTTTGCGCGCCCGCTTATACATCGGCAAAGCGGTTACATCCGCGCCGTTAAAGATAACCCGACCGCTCGTGACGGCAATCAGCCCCACTGTCATGTAAAAAGTCGTCGTTTTCCCGGCGCCGTTCGGTCCCAATAAACCGACGACTTCGCCGGCTTTGACGTTGATGTTCACCCCGCGTACCACCTCGCGGTCACCGAAAGTCTTGCGTAAGTTTTCCGTCGCAATAAAGGGTGTTCCGCCTTCGTTCATGACAGCATTATTCCAAAAACAGCCCGACGTTCGAACATCATTGAAATGAATCGACGCGTTTCATTCCTCTTCGCCCAACTGCACCTGCGCCCGTCCGCCGGCATTGGAATTTTCGACCAACACCTGCCCGGAATTTTGAAAAAAGGTAATCTTCTCGCCTCTAAACGTACCCTGTAGGGAACATTTTACAACGGGATGCTCCGATAAAACCATTTTGCCTTCGTTTGGGTAAATGACAGCCTTTTGCGCCGTCGCCTGCTTGGTTTCGCCCGTTTCTTTGTCGGATGTTTTCAAAAACACATCGCCTTTTGCAACAATCAACTTCAACTGTCCCGCCGGCGACAAGGTTGTTTTGTGCGTATCGACGGGCGACAGACAACAGAACAATTTGTACGGTTGTTCCGAAAATTTTCGGGTAAAACACCAAAGCGGCACCGCGGAATTGTTTTTCGCCTGTTGTTCCGATTGCGTGCGAACCCACATGCGGTTGCAGGAACCGGAAAACTCTTTACCGTTCAGTTGCACGTTTCCGACAAACAGAAATTCGTTGTGATCTTCAAAGCGCAACATTTCCATGCGGTCGCTTGTGACGGTGGTGGAGGGGTTCGCCGCCGACAGTAAAGCGCAAAATACCGCCGAAAAGAGGCACAATAAGCATTTTTTAACGGTCATAAAACAGGACGTTGGCGTTTTTGCCGATGAAAACTTTCGAAAAACTTGCCTTTTCGTGCTTCCCTTCCCACACCCACTGCTCACCCACAATGGTGTATTCGGGGTTCGTAACCGTCAACAGCGATTTCCCGGACGCGCGGTGCTTCGGCAATGAAACGACCGCGTCCTCACTGCGAACCGTCATGTCGACTTTATCCCTCTGTTGCGGGTCGAAAAACGTAATGCACATCTTACGAACGTTAAACCGCGATTCGTTCAGGTATTGAACCGTTTCGCCTTCGCACTGCCAGGTTTTGACGCCGTTCTCGTCGAAAAACGGCGTTATAAATTGCCGCATCGGCGTGTCGGAATGAAAACGGAACAACTCTTCGGCATGTAATGTATCGGAAAATGTTGAAAAAAATGCCGTTCCGATGCCCGCTGCAACCCAAAAGTGTCGCTTATTAAAAGCCAGTCGAATCGTTCGAAGCATCTTCCGTTACGTCGTTCGGTCTCAAAATGCCGCCGCAACACCTTTATTATAAGCCGAAAACGGCGCAACAAAAGCCCTTTTGTCTGTCGATCGTGTAGGTACGAAAATTACGGTACGAGTTCTTCCCGAAAAATTTTCGGTCAACAGACACGCTTCAAACAACGTACTGTGCTACTTATTCGACTTCGTGCGGTTGCAGGTTTTGCACAACAGTTGCAGATTATCCGGCGAGGTGTGTCCGCCTTCCGACCAGGGCGTGATGTGGTCGGCTTCCATGTCTTCCAACCGACATGCTTTGCCGCATTTGGCGCATTTTCCGTTTTGCTTCCCGTATTGCGAACGTTTCTGCGAAAGCGTGAAGACGCGGATATGGAGGTTCTTTTCGTTTTCTTTGTTTTCACCCGACAAAATGTATTCGAAAATTCCCCTTTTGTTCGTCACGTCATCGTCGTCCATCAATTCCGAGACGCGTTTTGCGACGGCGTCCGAATTGAGATGCATCGTGTTTCCCGCGTATTGATTGTAAAAAATGCCCCACGGGAGCCCCTTCATTTCCTTGACGTAAGCTTCGTAATCCCTGAATGTCGTCTTCATCCACCGCATGACGCTCTCGAAGTAGTTGAAAAGCGCGTCGGCGTTTGGATCATGCTGATGATCCGCCATGTAATCCTTGACGGTGCGTTTCGGGGCGTTGGATTTTTCTTGGTTTTCCTGATTTTTCTTTTCGTTGTCGCGATTTTCCTTGTCGACCATCCACTCCAACGCCGTTTCCAGATATTCCTGTCGGTCAGGATCGCCCGTCAAATACTTGCCGTAGGCTTTGGCAATATAGCCGTTTTGTGCCGCCGTGCGCGAAAATTTCTTCTTGGCGTCCGTCAGCCACGTGCCCGTATAGACCGAATTGCGCAATTCCTGTTGCGTCAATTCCTCGCCGGCGATGTTCACGATTTGAAACCAATCCAGCTTTTCGTCCGCACTGCCGTCGCATTGATAGATGTCCAGTTTGTAATTGAGGATCTTTTTTTGGTCTTCTTCCGACAGATTTTGGAAAAACAATTTGTTGTCTTCCTTATCCGTTCCGCGTCCCGGCAGTTTGACGGAAAAACTGCCGCCTCGGATGCCGGTATTTCCGATAATGCCGCAATATTCGCAAATCGATAAAGTGCGTTGTTGTCCGTCCAGTATCTCCCAAGTATCGTCGCCTGTTTTTGCCCAATACATGATGTTCAGCGGAAAACCTTTCAAAATCGTTTGGATGACCGCCTCCTGCTGATGCGGTTTATAAATAAACTCCCTTTGGTACGCCGGGCGAATATTCAATTTCCCGCCATACGCCGTCACTTGGTTAGTTTCGGGATGTGTTTTGTAATCTTGGATCAAGTCGCGCACCGTTACGGTGACGTGCTCCACGTGCATTGTTTGATGTGTCATAAAGTGCTTTTGGGTTAAGGATTGTTGGTTGCCGTTTTGTGTATTTACGTCCTGCGCCTGCGGATGAAAAGTCTTTGATATGCCGATTGTATCGTCTCGCCTTGTGCGTTGATAAAGTAATTTTTCTTACCGTCATTGCCGCGCAGGTTGGCATTTTCATTTGTTTTCCCGCCTGACGAACCCGTGCGTTCGCCGTTTTGACGCACCTCCCAATAATCATCGTATTTTTTGGTATCCGGGAAATCGTCGTGGCAACCACGTTGCGTTGCCCCTAAAAGTTCGAACTGTTCCGCACAATACTTATCAAAAAACGTAATCGGTACGCCCATGACGCCGAAGTAGTCTTTCGGGATAAGCGAAACTTTCGGGATTTCGATGGCGTCGTAATTATCGTATTTCGGATAACGCTCCGGATGGAGATGATATTCCTCCGACAACGTCAGCGGTTCGTGGGATTTGGCAAGATCGAGGTTGGTAAACCAACGCGGCAGTCCCTGCACGTTTTGGATTGTACCGTCTGGGGACTTGAAAATTTTCGGAATTTCATATCCCAAACGGAGCTTATTTCCCTTAATCAGCGGAAAAATTTCCTTGTATGTAAGCGCATTCTTATTCCCGATGATGACAAACTTTTTCCCGTACGCCATCAACTGTGCAACGTACTCGCGGAACAGAGAAAACGGCGGATTGGTGACGACAATGTCGGCTTCCTTTAAAAACTTAATGCACTCGTCGGAACGGAAGTCGCCGTTGCCTTTCAGTTTGACCTTCCGACCGTTGGAAACGTCCTCACGCTCGATTTCGCTCAGCGTCCCGGGTTTTTCACCCTCGTAAATCAATGCGTACGATCCAAGGTCTTCCTTCCTTCCTTCCTTCCTTCCTTCCTTCCTTCCTTCTCGTAGTGAGTCGAAATCAGCTTTTTTAAGCCCAAAAACGAAAAATTGGCGTGAAAGTACCGCCAAAATTCGCTTTCGCGCGGGTCGTCGCAGTTGCAGAACACCGTCGCACCCTTGAAGTGTTGCCAATAATCCTCGCGCCCCAATTCCGCCTCGATATCCGCGCGTTGCGTGTAAAATTCATCGTTCTTTTCGCGCTTTGCGCGCGTTAAATTGGCGTTTTTTGACATTACGATTTCAGAGTAGGGGATTTTAGGAGGGGCGGGAAGCGTTTTTTAAGGACAGACAGGTGGCGAAGAAGATGAACGGAGATAAAACCTTACGGTCAGACAACCTCGTACAAAAGCATTACAGGGGCACGAACCGTGCCTCCCGCATGCTTTGAAAAATAATGAAGTGATACGCAAAAATGCCTTTAACAAGAGGGCAATATCAATGAAAAACTTCAATAAACGCCGCCGTGCCGTCGCGGTTGCGAAAAGATGCATTACAAATCCGCCTTTGCGTTTAACCACTTCTGCATACGCACCGCTTCCCCTTTGTGCGCGCAACAACCACTATTCCGCAGGTGTTATTGCAAACGTTCACCGCCGCCCAGAATGTACCCGGTAAATGTTCCGAAACCTAAACGATGCCGAAGGATTAATCGACAGCCCGCCGAACCGACGATTATCTCGATAGCAATCAGTGCCAGAATAGGGACGTTGTAGACATTCGCCGATGTCAACAGTGCTATTAAAACAACCGTCGCCCACTAACAAAAACCCCGAACGCAATTCCCACGTTACCTGACAGAACAGCACCCAAAGAACAGGGAAAGACACCACAAACCGAAGCAGGCTTACTTTTTCACCCCCATCGCCGCTTTGCGACTCAATCTTACGCGTCCCTTCGGATCGACGTCGATACACATGACGACCATGGTATCGCCGACGGAACAGACATCGCTCGGGTGGTTCACGCGGCAATCGGACAGCTCGGAAACGTGCACCATGCCTTCCTGTCCCGGCAGGCATTCGACGAATACGCCGAAGTCTTTAATGGATTTTACAATCGCCTGATAAACTTTGCCAACTTCAATCTTCCGATCCAACGCCAAAATCTGATCGACAACGCGTTGCAGGCTCGCTTTGTTTCGCGCGTAAATCGTAACTTTCCCGGAACGATCTTCGGCGATATCGATTTGGCAATCGTTGGTCTCGGTTAATTGCTTGATATTCTTGCCGCCCGGACCGATCAAAGCGCCGATCTTTTCGGGGTTAATCGTAACGGTTGTCACCTGCGGCGCAAACGGACTGATGTCGGCGCGCGGTTTTTCGAGCGCGGACAGCATCTTCTCCAAAATTTTGGCGCGCGCACGGGAATTTTGACGAACGGCTTCCGCCATAATGTCCAGCGGCAGACCGTCGATTTTTAAATCCAACTGAAAGCCTGTGATGCCGCGCGTGGTTCCGCAAATTTTAAAGTCCATATCGCCGAAGTGATCCTCGTCGCCGATGATATCCGTTAAAAGTTGATGTTTCTTTATTTTGTGCGCCGCATCATACTCCGTTACCAGACCGATCGAAATGCCCGAAACGGGTGCCGAAATCGGTACGCCGGCATCCATCAGTGCCAACGTCCCGCCGCAAACGGATGCCATCGAGGTGGAGCCGTTGGAGCTCATAATATCCGACACCACGCGAACGGCATACGGAAACTCCGCTTCGGACGGAATGACCGGCAACAGCGAACGTTCCGCCAACGCGCCGTGACCGACTTCGCGACGACCTACAAAGCCGAAGCGCCCCGTTTCGCCGACCGTATAAGGCGGGAAGTTGTAATGTAAAATAAAAGATTTCGACTGCGCACCGCCCGTGAGCGCATCCAGATTTTGCGCATCGCTCCCGGCTCCTAGTGTGACGCTGACCAATGCCTGCGTTTGTCCGCGATCGAACAACGCCGAACCGTGCACCGTTTTCGGCAACACGTCGACGGCGCAACCCAACGGGCGGATTTCCTCCATGCCGCGTCCGTCCAAACGCTCGCCGCGTTCCAAAACCGCCGCGCGGCATAATTTCTCCATGAGCGCTTCGAACGCAACATTCAACGCACTCGCGGCTTCCGCTTCGGTTTCAAATTTCTGTTCCGCAACCGCACGCGCCGCCGCTTCCTTCTTCACCGTCCAAACCGCTTCGTCCGCCGTTTGACGGCAGGGATTGAACCACGCCGAGCGGAGTTTTTCGGCAAAATTCGCTTCGCACCATTCGGATAACTCCGCCGTTGCCGCATGCGGGACGTAAGTTCGTTTTTGGCGATTAAAATTCTTCGCCAACGCTTCCTGGGCATCCAAAATCGGTTGAATGGCGTTTTGGGCAAAGCGTAGAGCCTCGATGAAACGTTCCTCGGGTAGTTGGTCGGCGCACCCTTCAATCATCAGCGCGTCGTCGCGGTTGCCGACGTAGATAAGATCCAAATCCGATTCAAATTGCTGATCGTTGGTCGGATTGACGATAAATTCACCGTTGATTTGCCCGATGCGCACGCAACCGATCGGTCCGTTCCAGGGAATATCGGAGCACAATAATGCCGCCGAAGCACCGTTCACCATTAAGATGTCTGGTTCGTTTTTCTGATCCGTCGAAAGCAACAAACCGATGATTTGAACTTCGTTTAAAAAGTCGCTCGGGAACAGCGGTCGCAACGGTCGGTCGCACAGGCGCGAGGTGAGGATTTCCTTTTCGCTCGGTTTGCCTTCGCGCTTTACGTACCCGCCCGGGAAACGTCCCGCGGCGGAAAATTTCTCGCGATAATCGACCGTAAGCGGGAAAAAATCCTGATCGGGCGAAACTTCGCGCGCCATTACGGCACTCACGAACACAACGGTTTCGCCGCAACGCACCGTCACGGCACCGTTTGCCCGTTGTGCCAACGTCCCGCTCTCAAACGACATACCCATGCCGTTGACTTCAACGCCATACTTCTGCTTCAACATCGCCGCTTCCCGCTCTTAATAACGCAGTGCCAGTTGCTCAACCAGCTTCTTATAACGCTCCAAATCGGTTCGTTTTAAATACTCCAACAACTTGCGACGTTGATTGGACAACGCCGTCAAACCGCGACGCGAATGGAAATCTTTGCGATGCACCTTCATATGCTCCGTCAAATACGCAATTCGATGCGTCAATAACGCAACCTGCACCTCCGAAGACCCCGTATCGCCTTCTTTTCTGCGATACGTCTTCACGATTTCCTGCTTCTCTTCAACGGTCATGACCATATTTTGCCTTACGCTACGCCTCCGAAGGTAAGCGGATTTGTTTCGGGTTTCAAGAAAAATTTAAACTTTCTTTCTTAACGGCGCGTTTGGGATGTATGCCGTTTGATTCCGGTGCTGTTTCCTGTGCCGGCATGTCATTTGGGAATTTAAAAAACACTCTCGATACGAAGAACAACCGTTCATACCGTCGCAATGTCTTTTGCCGCATTTTTAAAACATTCCCTCGACACGAAACGCAACCGCCTTTGTCCATATGCGACCTTGCGCCCGTTTGGAATTTTTCCCATATTGGTGTGCGTGAAGACGCTTTCGGAACACATTCGCGGCTTGTGCAACGAAAAAGGCGAATTGTCCGCCACGCTTTCGGAGCTCAACGACCGCCTGAAAGAACAAAGTTTGGGTATTTTTATTATCCTGCTTTCCTTCCCGAGTGCGTTACCGATCCCCGCCGCCGGCTACAGTACACCGTTCGGAATTGTGTTGATGTGGATCGGGTTTCTGTTCATCCGCGGAAAGCGGCAACTGCAACTTCCGAAAAAGTGGCTCGATAAACGTTTCAGATTACCCGCAAAGATGGTTGTCGCAATTTTAAAATATGTTGTAATTTTCGAAAAAGTCATCCATCCGAACCGCGCCGCCAAACTTTGTCGGATCCTGAATTACCGCTGGGTCGGCGTGAACATCGTCCTGCTTGCCTTCATCATGGCGTTGCCGATCCCACTCACCAATACAATACCTGCCGGCGTTATTTTGTGGTTCGGGCTCGGGTTGCTCGAAAACGACGGCTTGGTGTTGCTGGCGGCGCAGGCATGCTCGGCAATCCTGATTGCGCTCTACGCAACGGCGGCGTTTTGGGTGGCAACCTTCGGCCTCGAAAGCCTGCAACGTGTGCCGAGGGCGGTGCATTTGATGTCGTAAGGTACTTCAAAATAACAAGGAGAGTGTCTGCTTTTCACTTCAAAAAAACAGAGAAGTTTCGTCCATGTTGCTCTTCGACCATCTGTTGGATTTCATTTTCCCGCGTGACTGCTTTTACTGCAAAAAACCGCTTCACTTCCGACAAAAAGGCTTCATCTGCGACGAATGCTTTGAAAAATTTATCTTTAACCGCGGCGTTTGTTGCCGTTGTTGTGGACGTGCACTGATGACGGAAGCGGTCCGAGGCAAAAGCAATGAAGGTATTACCGGGACAGGGCTTTCTCGCAATGCCGTTTCCGAACCGCACATCGTTGTTACCGAAGGCGTCTGTTGCCTCAACTGCACGGAACTGCAACCGTTTTTCGATAATGGAATTTCGCTGTTTGCTTTTACCGACGTCGGGCGTGCCTTCGTTCATACCCTAAAATATCATAACGGAACCTGGTTGCGCGCCGACCTGCAACACCTTTTTGTGCATGAAAAAGTACGTTTGGAGGATTTAAAGGGCGCCGTGTTTGTTCCCGTTCCGTTGCATTTTCTCCGCAAGTGGAAACGCGGCTATAACCAAAGCGATCTCATCGCGAACGCATTGGCGAAGTACGTCGGCGGGCGTGTTCAACGGCTGTTGCGGCGCAAACGGCATACGCCGTCGCAAACGAGCTTGACGAAAGCTCAAAGAAAAGAAAACGTAAGAGGTGCGTTTGGTCTGCATCGGTTTGTAGAGATCGACCGACGGGCGATGTACGTGCTGACGGATGACGTTTTTACGACGGGATCGACGCTCAACGAATGCGCGCGGGTTTTGAAGGAGAACGGCGCAACCGTCGTGCGGGTGTTCACGCTGGCGCACGGATAAGATATATTAAGAACGATGGTTTGGTTTTCGAAACCCAAATACTCGACCGTAACAACTCAGAAAAAGACGGATATTCCGGCGGATCTTTGGACGCGGTGTCCCGTTTCCGGCGAGATGATTTACGTCAAAACCCTGCGGGAGCATTGGATGGTGGTTCCGCAAAGCGGTTATCATTTTCCGTTGTCGGCTCCGGAGCGCATCAAACTGCTTCTGGACGAAGGTTCCTTCGAAGAAAAAGATGCCGCGTTGCGTTCGATGGATCCCCTTAAATTTCAGGCACTCGATACGTATGCGAACAAGCTCGAAAAAAACCGTGCCAAAACAGGTCTGACGGATGCCGTTGTCAGCGGTCTCGGAACCATCGATGGCACGAAAGTTTCCTTTGCCGTCATGGATTTTCGCTTCCTCGGTGCCAGCATGGGATCGGTGGTTGGCGAAAAGATCACGCGTTGCATCGAGCGCGGCGTTGAAGAACAATGTCCCGTCGTGATTGTGTCCGCATCGGGCGGTGCGCGCATGTACGAAGGCATTCTCAGCCTGATGCAGATGGCAAAAACTTCCGCCGCGGTTGCGCGTCTCAAACAGGCAAAATTGCCGTACATTTCCGTTTTAACCAATCCGACCATGGCGGGCGTCATGGCGAGTTTTGCGTCGCTCGGCGATTTGATTGTTGCGGAACCGGGCGCGTTGATCGGATTTGCCGGACCGCGCGTCATTAAAGATACGACGAAGCAGGAACTCCCGAAAGGTTTCCAAACGGCGGAATTTTTGCTGGAACACGGGTTGGTTGATCAAATTATCCCGCGGCTCGAACTGAAAGCGCGCCTGAGTTTTTTCCTGAAAGCGTTTATGTACAAAAGGGGAGGCAGGGAGGCGACTTAGTTTTTTTCGGATTGCGATTTCGGCTCTTTGAAAGACATTCGAATACATTCCTCCGTTAAAAGATCGGAGGCAAGTGTAAAAAGGTGTCCGTTTTTTTGTACCCGGTATAAAAGAGACCGACCGTGTCAGAGCGGGTATGCTTTCGGTACTTCAGGGATGATTACGCACCTGTGGATGACGGGGGAAAATTGTCGGGTTTTACAAGCGCTTTCCCTTCGATCGGGCGCGTTTGTACCATCGTGTACTCCTAATAAAAAGGGTTTGCAGAGAACACGGAGTACGTTCATTCCTTTAGGTCGCCATGGATTGTCTCATCCATCTTTCCCGACGAAGGACATTCACGGACAAAACGATTGTATCAAAAATGTTTCCGAAAGAGCAGTCGCGGGTATTCCCGAAACATTCGTGATAAAATTTTTCCGTTTTTCCCGAAAATGCACGAAAAAACTTGACCGTTTTTCGGTTTTCTTTTCCCATGAAGGCAACCGCAGGCGTAGTTTAATGGCAAAACTCCAGCCTTCCAAGCTGGTATTGTCGGTTCGATTCCGTCCGCCTGCACCAGCGGAGCATCGGCGGCTGTCGGGACTTACGATTGGAATGGAAGCGGCGGGAATGCGGTTCTTTTTGTCGATTTCGGTCAAAAACGGGTTGACGAATAGTTGCAAAAGGCTTCCAATGGGGACAATCGTGTGTGTTAATTGAGGTAAAGCAGGTGTTTTTATGAAAGTTGTTTCTTCGCTCAAGTCTTTAAAGACGCGCAACGCCAAATGTCAGGTGGTGCGCCGCAAGGGTCGCGTGTACGTGATTTGCAAGACCAATCCGCGTTATAAGGCGCGACAGGGGTATTAGGGGAATTTCAGGGAACATTGTTGAGGTTATGAAGAAAAACATTCATCCCGATTATCATCCCGTTTGCTTTACGGACGTTTCGACGGGAAAGCGTTTTTTGACGTATTCGACGCTGACATCGAAGGAGAAAGAAACCATTGACGGCGTCGAGTATCACATGGTGTTGCGCGACGTAACGTCGGATTCGCATTTGGTGTACACCGGCGAGAAGCATTCGGCGTCCGTTACCGGTCGGGTCGAGAAATTTCAAAACAAATTCCGTCGGGGCGCACGAAAATAAGTTTTTTTACGGTCGTTCGAACGATTTTTTGACGCATGCGGAATTTTGCTCATCAATGTCTGGAAGTGGCGCGCCTGTTGCTCGGGAATGTCCTGCCGTCCGTAACAGAAACGGGGGCGGTTGTTCCCGCCGAAGGCGAAACGGCTTTACCGGACGAGAGCGCGCATGCTTTTAATGCGCTTGCGGAATTTTACCGCACGACGCACGAAACGACACTGAGTGAAATTGATTTAATCGAAACCGCCGCACATTGTTTTTTACATCAGTCGCAACAACCGACGTCGCGGGAGATGTTCCTGCAAAACGCGCTTTCGTTGTCGGTGTTTAATACCAATCGCGAGCACAATCCGATTTGGGAGAAAGCGGACGAAGAAACGCGGAAAAATTTCGAAAAGCGTCTTACGGAGCGTGCGACGGCGGATGACGGTTTTTCGACGATTTTGAATATCCTTCGGGCGACGGTTCGCTACAATTTCGGTTTTACGCAAAAAGACGAAGTTCCGAAGCTGATTGATGCGTTTTTGGAAGTTCTGTCCAAGACGAACGGTTGGTTGGCGCGTCCCTGCGAACACGGCATCGGCGGGTGCTTCGACGATGCGACATTGGAAGCGTTTTTGCTCATTCGGCAGGCGCTGGATGCACACACGCGCTTCTCAATGATTGAGCGCAAACTGCCGAGTTTGCGTACCGGGATGGAGCGTGTGTTGAAATTACTCCCTGACATGGTGCGTGCCGACGGCTTGGGATGGGCATACGGTTCCGATGTCGGCATTTACGGGCAATTATACCCGATGACGCTGTTGGTGCAATGCTTTCGCGACGGTTGGATTCCGACGGATAAAATTTCTTTTTACGGCGATTTGTTGTGTCGCCTCTTCCAATACTTCTTCGGAACTTTTGTCGATACCGAGCGAGCGTGTTTGGTGGTTAATGACGGTGAACGTCGCACCGCTCCGTCCCAAACGACGCGCAGCGTGACATTCGATACGATCGCTTTCCTGTGCCGTTGGGCGCGTTGGACGAGTAAATTAAAGGAAACGCTCGTTTCCTCGGAAGAAACGCCGAAATCCAAAGGTCGGTGGGTGCTGTTTGAAAAAACTTACAACAAAGAACAGGGGTTATTTCTTTATCGCGATGCGGCTTCGGGATTAACGGTGCAGTTGCCGCTGATCGGTAACGACGGGAAAGCCGATGCCTTGGCGTTTCCGCACTGTCCGGGCATTTTCGATACTCCCGTTGGTATGTATTTGCCCGTTTTATTGCCGGAATTGACAATTAACGGCACGCAAACATTGCCGTCGTTTTACGGGAAGAATTGCGTTTCCGGACTCGGTTTAAAGAAAGCCGTTACGTTTTCCTATGAACAGCCGGAGTTGATTTCAAAAGACGAAACGTTGCTTTCGGGCATCGGTTCGGTCAAGGTTCGGTGGAGTTTTGAAGGTTCGGCGGTGTCGGCATCGTTTATTTACAAGTTTAAACAACCCGTCACTGTTGAATATCTGCGTTTTGTCATTCCTTTGTCAATGCCACACGGGACGCATCATTTAAACACGTCGCCGATGTTAGGCGAAAACAGCCTGCAGGTGTCGATCGCGAAGGATGATTTCGGAGCCCGCTGGAAGGAGGTTGAGTCCGTGATTGATGATCGTGCTTACCGAACGCCGTACGGCAAAATTTGTTATCTGCAAACCCTGGAGCGTTCGACGCCGTTGCATGTCAAACCTGGTAAAGAGTATTGCCTGCAACTTGAACTTAAACCCGATGTACGCCGTTTTGTCGGCGGGGAGGGTTAGTCGTGAATCTTCGAAATTCGGAGTGATGTGGGCATTTTCGCCTGAGACGGTCGGGGATCTCTGAAGTTTGCGTACTATCCGAAAATTGGGTGTGTTTTTTGGGCGTTTTTCGGCTAAAACTCTCGGATGAGATTGTTTTAAGGTTTAGATATCGAGCGGTTATGAATGTTTCGGTCGGCGTTGCCTTCCCCGAACGCCTGCGTTTGAAAGCGTACGCAGCGTTTGAGTGTCGGAATGTACTCCGTGTTATTCGTTCAAAGCGCATTTTATGCCTTCAAGAAACTTCCGCTGTTCTTCCCACAGTGCTTGAAATGTGCAGGTGGGATGTTCTCGGGTGTCGGCGGTTTCGGTTGGTAAATTGCCGCAGTGTTTGTATCACCAGGGAATTAAGCTTACTTTCGATGATATTTTTCGTCGAAAATGGCGGGGAAGAGCTGGTTTAAAGGACTTTATAAACGGTTTTGCCTGATATCGCTTCTGCCCGCCAGCGATTGAAAGCATGAAGCATTTAAGTTTCAATGTGTTCCGTATCCGTTTGGGATACGCTTTCTATCCGCAAAAAACCTTCCGTTTTCAGGTAAATAAACCCAAAAATACGGAAATACATGCGCTTAAAAGCCGTAAAAATTAAAAACTCGGAGCACATCGTTGTATTTTTAGTCTTTTTTGTGTTTTTGAGTATTCGAGTATTTTAGGGAAGGGCATCGACGGTTGGTCGGAACCGGTTTTCCTGTTTCTCAATAAACTTCGGTTTTTTTGTTGTTTTTGGAAGATCTTTGAATGCTTTTTCTTCCGCCTTTTAACATTGGCAGTTATTTTATTTCACCATAGCCTGGAAGCGTAATTTTTTATGGACACACAGCCGCCTTCCTGCCCGATACCGCCGAAGCATTTTATTCCGACACCGTTTGCCTATCACGAAGAATTGGAGCTCGATATCCAAACGCTTACCAACGAAGGGCGCGGGATTGGTCGGCATGACGATTGGGCGGTGATGGTTCCGTTCGTTATTCCCGGCGAGCGCGTTCGGGTGAGGATTTTTCGCAACCACAAAAATTATTCCGAGGCCGATTTGATCGAAGTCTTAACGCCGTCGCCGCAGCGCGTTCAACCGCGCTGTCCGTTGTTCGGACGTTGCGGCGGGTGTCAGTATCAGCATATAACCTACGAAGAGCAATTGCTGTGGAAACGGCAACATGTCGTCGATTGTCTGGAACGTATCGGAGGCATCCATACGGAGGTTCGGTCGGTCGTTCCATCGGAGAAAATTTACGGTTACCGCACGAAATTGACGCCGCACTTTGAACGTTTTCGCGGGCAATGCCCCGTCGGCTTTTTGGCGAACGGCAGTCGACATGCGATTATCGATGTTCCGCAGTGCCCGATTGCGAGTGATGCCATCAATCAAGCCCTACCGAAGGTGCGGGAACGCATTGTGAACGGCTCCGCGCGCAACGGAACCGCGCTTTTGCGGGATTGCGACGACGGCGTGTTGACGGATTTTAACGCTTCGGGAACGGCGCATGTGCACGGATTGACGTTTCATTTCCCCGCCGGCAGTTTTTTCCAAAACAATCCCTATATCTTGGAAGCACTCCTGTCGCACCTGGAAGCATTTTTCAAAGAGCATCCCGAATTGGAATTTTTGGCGGATACCTACTGCGGCACGGGTGTTTTCGGCATCGCGCTTGCGTCCGTCGTGAAACAATTCATCGGCATTGAAATTGACGAAAAATCGGTTGCATTGGCGCAAACCAATTTGCGGTGCAATCACGTCATCAACGGTTCCGTCGCGCACGGCAACAGTGCAGAACTTTTTAAAGAGATTACCCTTGATCCGCAAAAGACCTGCGTACTGCTCGATCCGCCGCGCAAGGGTACCGATGAGGCGTTTCTGCAACAGTTGGCACGGTTTGCACCGCGGGCGGTGATTTATGTCTCCTGTGCGCCCGATACGCAGGCAAGGGATTTGCAACGTTTTCTCGAATTTGCACCGTATAAAGTTACCTGCGTGCAACCGTTCGACATGTTCCCGCAAACCAAACACGTCGAAACGGTTGTGGTACTAGCAAAGGATGAAGTATAAACATGAAGATATTTCGGCATGAGCAGCCTTGAGACGGTTATACGGATGCAACGGATATGCCTTTGGAAATAGACCGATTGATTTTGCGTCCGTGGCGGGAATCGGATGCGGAAGAATGTTATAAATACGCCAAAGATCCGCGTGTCGGTTCGATGTGCGGCTGGTCGATACATACGAGCATTGAGGACAGCCGACGGATCATACGGGAGGTACTGTCCGCTCCCGAAACGTATGCGATTGTGTTGAAGGAAACCGAATTACCGATCGGCAGTATCGGTCTGCATCACAGAGACTTGGCGGACAGAGATGATGAAGCGGAACTCGGTTATTGGATCGGTGTGCCGTATTGGGGGCGCGGTTTTGCGACGGAAGCCGCGCGCGAACTTCTGCGCCACGCATTTGAAGACCTCGATTTGAAACGTGTTTTGTGCGGATATTACGCAGGAAACGAACGTTCGAAGCGCGTTCAGGAGAAACTCGGTTTTAAATATCAACGGGCGAGCGAAGATGTATTCGTTTCGCAAATGAATGAAACACGCAAGGAATACGTCAGCTGTCTGACGAAAGAAGAATGGCTTTCGGTACAACAACGTTCCGCTTGACATGAGTAATCCGCATGTCGACAAAACACGCTTGCGGTGCTTTAAAAAGCGTTGTTTTGCGAATGACGATTATACACAACTCGCCGTACAGTCCGAAAGTCATTGCCGTTTGTATAACGCCGCGGTATGTTCAGATAGGGTGTTTGAAGTGTTCAAAACACATGCAATGAAAATTTCGGCGGCAACATGAGGCATTTCCAAGCCCCCGGCGCGATTGAAATCAGAGGTGCGCGGGTACATAATTTAAAGAACGTCGATGTTTCCGTGCCGCTCGGAAAGCTGGTCGGGATTTGCGGCGTGTCGGGTTCGGGAAAATCTTCCCTCGCGCTCGGCGTCTTGTACGCCGAAGGGTCGCGGCGTTATTTGGAAGCTTTGTCGACCTACACGCGGCGGCGGCTGTCGCAACCGACGGAGGCGCTTGTCGAAAACGTCGAAAACGTTCCGGCGGCACTGGCGTTGCACCAACGTCCCGCGGTTCCGAGCATTCGTTCGACCTTCGGAACGACCACCGAACTTTCCAATGTTCTGCGGCTGATGTTCTCGCGCCTCGGAAGCCATGTGTGTCCGAACGGGCATCACGTCCAGCCGTCGCCGAATGTTGCCTTGATGAAGCCTTTGCAATGTTTCGAATGCGGCGCAACCTTCGAAGGACCGGGTGCGGAATCGTTCGCCTTTAACTCGGACGGTGCCTGTCCGCGGTGCACCGGGACGGGTTTTGTTCGCGAGGTCGATGACCGCTTGCTGGTGTCCGACGAAAACAAAACCCTGCAAGAGGGTGCCGTCGACGCCTGGAACCGCTTCGGGATTTCGTGGATGTATCTGGTGGCGGGCGAATTGGGCGTTCGCACGAATGTTCCGTTTCGGGAACTGACGACCGAGGAAAAGAAAATTATCTACGAAGGCGAAGCGGTGCAGCGCCGCGTCATGATCCCGTCGAAGAACGGCAAACTTTTCGAGTTAAACTGCACGTACCGCAATGCGCACAAGGCGATTGAGGAGGCGTTGCATCGGGCGCAGTCGGAAAAGGGCGTGGAGCGCATTCACAAATATCTGTCCGTTCGTACCTGTCCCGAATGCAACGGAACGCGTTTAAACGCAAAGGTTCGAAGCTCGACGCTGTGCGGGAAAACGTTGCCGGAGGTGGAGGCAATGACGCTTGATGATTTGATCGACCGGATTCCGACGATACCGCAACGCGTGCCGTCGGAACTGCGACAAGTCGCCGAAAGCATCATCGGGCAATTTTTAAGGTACTCGAAGCGCTTAAAAGATCTGGGGCTCGGTTATCTGTCACCGAACCGTGCCGGCAATACGCTCTCCACGGGCGAACGGCAACGGATGCAACTCGCCAAGGCGGTGCGCAACCGAACCACGGGTGTGCTTTACGTGCTGGACGAACCGTCCGTCGGATTGCATCCGAAAAACGTCGACGGGCTGACGGGCGTGATTGAGGACTTGATTGCGCACGGAAATTCCGTTGTTTTGGTCGATCACGATACGCGCATTCTGAAGCGGTGCGATTATTTGATTGAGATGGGGGAGGGGGCCGGCGAGAACGGCGGGAACGTGCTCTGTGTCGGAAGCGTGCCCGAGATCATTGCCTCCAAAAAAACGCGCATCGGACCGTTTTTGGCGACAAATGAAGCCTTTTCGGCGCGAAAACGGGCAACCGCGGACGAACTTTTCGCGAACGGTTCGCTGCATCTTGAAACAAACGAAATTTACAATGTTAAACCGCTGCGGGTTGATATCCCCAAAGGGCGTTTGACGGCGATTACGGGCGTCAGCGGTTCGGGAAAAACGACGATGCTCCTGGAAAGTTTCATTCCCGCCGTTCGAGCCGTCGTCACCGGCGAAAAATTGCCCGAGCACGTTCAATGTATCAGGGCGGAAGGCATTCGGCGCGTGCATCTCATCGATGCGTCGCCGATCGGTGCCAACGTTCGTTCGACGGTCGCCACCTACAGCGGCGTATCGGATAATCTGCGGAGGCTTTTTGCCGCAACGTCCGACGCGCGTGAAAAAGGCTTAAAGTCGGAAGATTTTACGTACAATACGGGCTCGTTGCGCTGTCCGACCTGCGACGGTACCGGGCAAATCTCCATGGACGTGCAATTCCTTCCCGACGTTACCGTTATTTGTCCCGACTGCCGCGGGCGGCGTTACGGAAAGAATGCCGATAAAGTGCGTTACCGCGGTAAGGATAAAACTTCAAACGGCATCGGCATTGCCGATTGCATGAGCATGACCGTTCAACGGGCATTGGGCGTTTTTTCCGACGTTAAGGATATTAAGAACAAACTTCAAACGTTGTCGGACTTGGGACTTGGGTATCTGACCCTCGGCGAAGCGACCACGATGCTTTCGGGAGGCGAGGCGCAACGCTTAAAGCTGGCGGGCGAAATCGGTAAATCGCAAAACGATGCATTGTTTGTGTTCGACGAACCGTCCGTCGGTCTGCATCCGTTGGATGTCCGCGTGTTGATTGAAATCTTTCAAAACCTGCTCGACAGCGGCGCAACGGTGATTGTGATTGAGCACGATTTGGATGTCATCGCCAACGCCGATTATGTTATCGACCTGGATATCGACCGAAACGGTCGCGGCGGGATCGTTGCCGTCGGAACGCCGGAAGAAATTCGCGACCATCCGAACAGCGTGACGGGAAGGTATTTGTAAAGAAGGTATTTACGGGAAAAACGCTTCCCGCTTTGTGTGTTCCCGGCGGAAGAAATCGATACGACCGTTCCCAAACATCACGGGAGAAGCGGATGGTTTTCAACATAACTCTTAGCGCATGCCACACGGAAGCGGACGAACCCAAACCAAAGCCCGTCGCTTTCCGCAAAACCGATCGTTCCCGCTTCCCGCTATCCGAAAATCCTACGGAACGGTTCTCCATTCACTCTTATCACGCCACGCTGCACTGCCCTCTCCGCCATACCACTGTTCGCAGGCTTTAATCGGTTTCGTTTCGGAAGCGGGAAGGGAACATCCATCCATAAAATATCGCTTGAAGCGCCATTGCTGATACGCTTTCCATTGGTTAAAACGAAAACACGCAACCTGGTCTCGCTCATATTGTGTTAATGCGCTGTTGTGCCTCTGCGAAGTGACATACGCATCCTGTGTGTTATTCCACCCGTCCCAATCTTTTATGCTCTTAAGGAAGCTTTCTATTGTATTTTTGTCCGCAATGGACGACAATTTAAACACAAATGCCGTATCGTCGCATAACGCCTTCAGGTTGCCGAACATGTTTTTGACGGTGTTTTGGTTCGGAATATTCGTTACCGTGTTCAGACAATCATTCCATATCGTCTGAATGTTTTTGTTTTCGAGCACCCGGTGAAAAGTAATGTTCTGTTTCTTTTGCCAGTCGTCGAAACCGTTCTTCGAGAACGACGAGAAATCAACACGATCAACATGATCGCAACTGTTCCAGCACAGGAAGAAAAGAATGAGCGATTTGTGATAAGGCGCATCGAACTTCTTTGTTTCCTTTATGAATTTCGACCACGCATCCTTGAACGCATCGGTTGGCGTTTCTCCGTTGAAGAGATCGAACAGATTGTCTTTTACAACCTTGTTCTCGTGATACAGAAAATCTTTGTACTTGTCCTTTATCAACGATCCGTCACCTTTGATTGCAACCGGCATGTTTTCGAAATCTTCAACGGTTAAAGAGGCCACCGCACTCTGTAAGGCATCGTTAAAATCGTCGCAGGCCGCTTGTTCCAACCCGCTCATCAGATTTTGCAAAAAACGGCCGTCAATATTGAATTTCCGAAATTCCTCCGGCTCATACCGAACTTTGAAGCCGCCCTCCGTTTCCGTGTGAACGAGAAACGTTGTTTCCGTTGAAGCCATTTGCCAGGTCAGCGGAGCATCTTTAACCTTTGTTTTTGTAAAACAATCGAGATTCATATTCGTCAACACAACGGGATAAGCGGCGAGGCGTTTTAAATCATAACGATCGCTGTTTTTTAGCGTGATACCCGAAAAATCAATGTACACGGTTCCCGATTCGGCCGAAATACATCCCAAGCATTTCGCAAATTTTTCAAAACCGTTCCTCTCCTCCTCGATAAGATATTTTACGTTCCTGTCATTTTTAATCTTCAGTTCTATGCCGTCCAAACGCAACTTCGGATAGGCACAAAACAAACCATCTCCATGCTTGAAAAATTTATACCGGTCGCAAGCCTGTTGCAGCACATCTTCCGTAAGACCGCCGCTACCCTCGGCACTCCAAACGGATGTTTCATCGCTCTCTGTTTGGTAATACCACAAGGGATACTCCATCAAAACATCGAGATCGAGTTTATATTTCAATGTCTCATCGTTTGAACAGAGCGCCGCAAGATTGATGACGGCACCTCTCGAATCCTTTTCCGGATCTTCGCCCTCGACGGCAAGATCCGCCTTTGCCTTATCCAAAAACGCCTTCAAATCCATCGACGCAAACAGCCGTTTTGTCGCTTCATCGGGGTTTTCAAGACGCTCCTTGGTTATTTTTATGTCATCCTGTCGGTTCTCGTTCTGTCCCTCTTCGTTGTTTTCACCGTCGTTGTTGTTTCCCTCTTCGTCGTCATTCTGCCGTTGTTCGTCGCCTTGTTGTTGATTGTTGTCCTGTTCCCCCTGCTGATGTTCGTTATTTTGCTCCTCTTGTAAAAACATGTGATCTTCCTCTTCCTCTTCCTGTCGGTTCTCGTTCTGTCCCTCTTCGTTGTTTTCATCGTCGTTGTTGTTCTCTCCCTCTTCGTCGTCATTCTGCTGCTGATCGTCGTCATTTTGCTCTTCCTCTTCGTCTTCCTCTTCCTCTTCGTCTTGCCCGTTATTTTGTCCTTCGCTTCTTACGAAATAGCTCCCCTTAACCAGTAATTTCGAACAAGACTCGTTGTTGTAGGGGGACGTTTCCTGTCGGCATGTAAGCTCCCCGAATTCCTCTTCGCGGGTTGTATCGTACACGACCACCGTCACGCCCTTCAAATCACGAATGTTTTCTTTCGAGAAATGTACGACATCATCATGGACAAACAGATTCGCATGCCACAGATCGATTCTTTCGATCTCCTCCTTCTCCTCCTCATCGGCAGTGTCGTTGAATTCCAATACCGCCGACACCAGATCCGAAGCGCCGAGCAGTCCGTCGCGGAGATACGATGTCCACGGACTGTTTGCAGCCGGCATAAATACTTTTTCTCCGTTTCCCTCCGGTTCCGGTATCTTTTTCAGTTCCGATACGAGTGCTTTACGGAAAGATTTCCACAGCATTTCGGCACGCCCGTCCGCATATTCTCGATCTTCGGCATTTGTCTCCTCAGCCGTTGGAAGCGAGTATTGGAGTTCTTCAAATTCAACCGCCTCCGGCCGGTCTTTCGTGAAAAAGAGATGAACGGCAATCCGACGCTTTTCTTTTTCCTCTTCCCCTTCCTCTTCGACTGCGTATTCGCATACGAACCAGGCATTGGCTGCTCCCGATTCTGAATTTATTTTAAACTTTAAGCAAGCCGCTGTTCCGGTATCATTCCTTGTCACCGTTACTCCGTTGTTGCCGGTTACATCGATATTCTGCAGGCAAAGAGCCCGTGTCCTCCATTGCGACACCTCGTCGGGAACCCAATCGCCGAATTCCAGAGCGACGGTATCATCGGGAGTGAGGTTATCCGTATCCGTATAACAAACGGCGTCCAAAATGAAGTCGTAATCCTCGTCGAAGTCGTTCGTAAGCGCCTCCCGTACCGCCTTCGGACACTGTTCCGGTGTTAATTTGCGTATAAAATGAATATTCTTCAACTCGTTTAATTCGAGCCCTTCCGTATTTTTACGCAACCAGATCGTCGGCGTGCAATCGCACTGAAAATCGGGCAACGTGAATGTCGCCTCCGCGTTGTCATTTCCATTCTGATTCTGCTGTTGTCCTTCTTCGTTTTCCTGCCGGTTGTTCTCTTCGTTGTTTTCTCCATCGTCCCGGTTTTCGTT
>CAMHMO010000009.1 GCA_946186275.1 uncultured Verrucomicrobiota bacterium | reverse complement strand
GGAGCCCCATTCTGTATCCTATTATCGGTCAAAAATAAGAAATGCAAGAAAAAAATGAGAGCTTTTTTGAAAATGTGCGCGAAAAGCGGGAAAAAAAGAGAGGAGGACGGGAGATGTTTAGAAGAAAGGAATAATGCGGATGCTGGTGAAAACAGGGATAACAGAGGCGGAAAAAGGAAATATGTTGCGGGTCGCGGAGAGAGACAGAGTGGAAAAACCGGGGAAAATAAAAAAACGGAGACAGGGGTCGGAGATAAAAGCGAAGGCGGTAACACAAACGAAGACGGCGACGGGAGGAAAAAGTGAGTACTGCGACAGAGAAGATGACAAGATTTAAAGAGGAAAAGAAGAGAGAAAGAAAGAATGAAGAAACGTGTGGAAGAACGCCTGTACAGGGCGAGAAAGTCGGACGAGAGGTTGCGTAATGGGTTGCGACAGAGGCGGTTCGGTAACGAACCGCGATGTTCCCGGTAAAGGCGGTAAACCTGTGCGCGGTGTCCGGTGCCGTCGCAAAAGAGTCGTCTTTACGGGAACAATATCAAAAACAGGAAATACGGAAACACATATAATGTCGCAACAATACCCCTTGCCGAAATGGAGAGATAAATAGAGAAAGCATCGGCGATAAAGACGGCGGACGCGGTTCCGTAACGACGTACAAAGAAGAGTGCCGGATACCGGTTGGAACGGCGCGTGTCGTACCGACGACGGCAGACGGAGTGTTCGATAAAGGCAACGACGGAATTTTGCTTTTGTCGTGCGGACAGAGTTCAAGATCGGAAGAGGATGTATGCAAAACGAACGTTGCGAAAGATTACTCTTCTGAGGTATGCAGGTGGCTTTGAAGGAAATAATTTTAAAAAGCGTACATTTATTTCAGGTTTTTTAACATAGTACCGCGAAAATCCGAGTTTTTCCAAAACATCCCGGGAAAATCTTCTCCGCATACCTTCATCGGTACATTTTATGCTTCACCTTTCAATGGGCGCGCGGAAAGACATTTATTTTCGAAAGCAAGTTTATGAGTGTGGATTTCGATTTTTTAATAACGTTGTATCTTAAAATTTTCACGGCGAGCGCACCCATCCCGGGGGTAATGATGTACGTCAGCATTGCGAGCTTTTTAACACCGCAGGAGCGTTGGCGGGTGGCGCAAAAAGGGACGGCGGTGGCAACGTTTATCCTAATTTGCGCCGTTTTTTGCGGTTCCGACCTCCTGCGTTTGATGGGGATTGACATGAATACCTTTCGGGTTGCCGGCGGTTTGGTTCTCGGAAAAATCGGGTGGGATATGCTGTATCCGAAAGGCGACGCATCCGCAGCGTCCGTTTCGGGCAAAAGCCTGATTGTAACACCGCTGGCGTTTCCGTTGATTGCGGGGCCGGGTGCCGTTTCGTCCGTTATCATCGGGCAATCGGAAGCCGTCAATATGCCGCAAAAATGCTACGTGTATGTGGCGGTTCTTCTCATCATGCTCACGTTTTATATTACTTTTTACATTGCCTGTTCGCTTTCAAGGTACATGAAGCCGGCGTTCATACAAATTTGCACAAAGTTGTTCGGTATTTTGATTTTGGCGATTGGTTTCAAGTTGATGACGCTCGGGGTTGTCGGGCTTTTGAAAGGCATATAAGGGCTTTGAGGAGCCTTTCGGCATTTTTCATACGGGTGCGGTAAGGTTTTTTTGTCGGATTTTTTTCAAGGACCACCGACAAACAATATCGGTTGAAAACTTAATTTTTTCCGGAACAAAAGCGAAAAAACGCCTTAAATACAGACGGGGGTCGTCTTTGTTTGTCCGTGGTTCGTCATTCAACGGTTTCGGTTTTGCGAAATTTCCGCTTGGTTTGTCGGTTATTTCCTGTCTTTTTACTTGATAATCATTGCGGTTTTTTGTTTGAATGACACCGTGAGTGAAGACATAAGTTATTTGATTGCGCTGTATTGTAAATTGTTCGTGACGTGTTCGCCGCCGATTACGGTTGCCCTGTATATCGGGATGACACAGGGGTACACGGCGGAAGAACGCTGGGAAACAGCGAAAAGGGGGTTGAAGGTCGCCGCGGGTATTTTACTGGCGACGCTTGTTTGCGGCAGTTGGATTTTGGAGATGGTCGGGGTCGCAATAGACGGCTTCCGTATTGCCGGCGGTTTGATTTTATGCCGTATTGCCTGGACGATGTTATGGTCAAATGTCGAAGTTGCCGAAGATACGGATGTGAGGACGTCGTCGAAACATGAGGATATTTCCGTGGTTCCGCTGGCATTCCCGACGATTGTCGGTGCCGGAACGATTTCATCGACGCTTATTTGCAAAGCCGATGCAACAAACGGAAAAGAATTGTTCTGCGTTTGGCTGGCGGCAGGGCTGATTATGTTGACGTTTTGCCTGTTTTTCTACCTCATTTGCTTTTTTTCGCGGTGGTTTAACCAGGCATTTGTGAGTATTTTCTCAAAACTTTCCGGGCTGTTGCTGTTGGCGATGGCGGTGCAGCTCATAGTGTGCGGTGTTATGGGATTTTTTCCGAAATGAAAGCGGAAGAAAGAGGAATGCGGCGGTGGTTAAAAAGCGCCCTGCGTTGGGGGAAGAAAATTTATCAGTTCCGATGCGATCGCATGACGGAAGAACAGCGCGCGGAATTTCTGAGCCTTCAAAGTCGTTTGGGTGAAATAAAGAAAACCTGGAAGCGAAACACGCCGATGCCGGCGGATTTTGAAACGACGCTGGATACGTTTGATACGCGGCTGATTACCTACGGGGAACCGTTTTATCGCAACATACCGATTTCGGTGTCACGAATGTTCAGCGAAAACGCGGAAGTGATTTGGGTCGCCATGTTTGCGGCACTGGTGATAAGAACATTTTTCTTTCAACCGTTCCGCATTCCGACCTGCTCCATGTTTCCTTCTTATTCGGGAATGGTGACGCGCCTGCATAGAGATACGGATCCGAAAGTGCCGTTTTGGAAAGTTCCGTTTCGTTGGATTGCGACGGGCGAAACGAATTACCGTTGCGTTGCGCCGTGCGACGGTCGCGTGTACATTCCGCTGTTTCCGCCCGAGGAAGTGATGGGAGCAAATTCGCTGATGCGCTACAAAAAAGAGAAGGGGATGATGATTTTCTCGCACTGGGTGACATGGTTACCGGCGGAAGAATTGCGCATTTACACGATTTACGTGGACGACGAGCCCGTGGTGTTGCGGGTGCCTGGAGAATTCACCGATATGGAGGCGTTGTTGCAAAAGAAATTTTTCCCGCAACATAACAAAGATGAAATGTTCACGCTTTTCGAACACATGGAGCGGGATCCGAAACGAGGGTTTTGCCTGAAAACGCAACGGTTTTTAAAGCGCGGCGAGACGTTTCTGAATTTTGACATTTTGGAAGGCGACATGGTGTTTGCCGATCGCATGACGTATCATTTCCGACAACCGCGCGTCGGCGAATCGATTGTGTTTAAAACGAAAAAAATTCCGCAGCTGGACAGCGATTTTTTCTATATCAAACGCCTGGTCGGGCGCGAAGGCGATCGTTTATCGGTAAAAGACGGCTGTTTGTACCGAAACGGGAAGGAAATCACGGAACATCCTGCCTTCACCGCCAACAATCGGAAGCTCGGTCTGTATGCGGGGTATGTGGCGAAAGGTTGCTTAGAAGACGGGAAGGAAGCGGTTGTGGAACCGAAGCATCTCTTTGTTTTGGGAGACAATTCCCCGCACAGTTACGATAGCCGCTTTTGGGGGCAGGTGCCGCAGGAGGCAGTCATCGGAAAGGCGTTTTTTATTATGCATCCGTTCACCTGGCGCTGGGGATGGAGCCGAAAAGCCAATCCGAACGTCGGTGCCAATCGCGAAGATTTTGTGTTTGACTAGGATTTTATCCGAGGGTTCCAAAAAAACTTTTTGCGCCGTTTGAAGAGCTCAATGCGATATTTTGGGTTTAGTTCACCGTAACTTCCACATCCGAAACATCGGTTCCTTTGCGGGATTGCGATCCATCGTCGCGGGGTACTTTGAAGTCAAACAAGGATTTTGAGTATTTTACAGGTTCCGCATTTAAATCCGCATCCGAACCCATGGAACTTTTACGAGGTGTCGACTGACTGTCGGAAGAGGCACCATCCGTATCGCACGAAGCATCGATTTCATAGAGAGAACTTTCAGGCTTCAAATTTTCATATTCTTCGTCGGGAGGATATTGTTTTTGGTTTTCCGTGTTCTGTTTGCCATCTGTTTCTTGTTTCATGTTTTTGTCCTCTCTTGGCAATCGTGTAAAAGAAACCGAGGCTGGTGCGGAATCTTTTCTTTTCTTTCTTGGCGGTTGAACGACGGGCGGAGTGTCAATTTTTTCGACAGGTTTTTCAACAATTCCCTTTGGAACGGAGGGTTGCGGTGTTCCCAAAATGACGGTTGTCGATTGGGGTGTCGGTTGAGTGTTTTCTTCTTTTTTTGGATTTTCGTCAGAATGTATGACGACTATAGGAGAAATCTTCGCTTCCTCCAAAGGTATATCGGAAGATTGCAAAATAACAGATTCCGTGGTTGTTGGTTTTGGCGGAAGAAGCGGTTTGCGGAAGTTTTTCGGCTTTCGTTTGTAATAATATCGCGTCGTTTGCGGTTCCCAAGCATCATTCGACGTGTGTTTGATTTCCGTTTCGCATACGCAAAGGTCGGAATAAGTTTCAAAGCAGACAAACATTACAAATGCATCGATATTTGCCTGTAATACCGAAAGTTGCGGGGTATTGTGCGTTTGTTTTCCCTTCTTTGTCGGTTGGTCGGAATTTTCGGGATCGTATGCAAAAAATTTCCAAAATTCTTCCTTATCCGAAGCAGGCGGGTACATTTCGAATAATTCTTCTTCCGTTCCGAAGAAATAAAACGGAATGCTGTTCGGCGACGGGTTTCGAGAAAAGATATTCCAGGGAATTTGCGTTGCATCTCCCTTGTCCGCAAAAAATATTCGATCCCGCCGACCGCAAGAATGATAAATTTTGTCGCAATGAAGCAGCAGACAGGTATCCAATTGTTGAGCTCGCGTTTGAGTGTTGAAAACAATCCCGATCGGAAGTGATTCGGTATGTTTTGTGTTTTGTCGGGCTTCATTCCTCGCCTGTCGCGAGGGTTTTATTTCCAAGTTGAACGGTAAATCGCAGGTGTATGCCATCGGAATATCCCACTCGCGCCACTCGTATGCTTTCGGGCAATTTTTAATTTCCACGTGAAGCAGGCGGTCGAGATTAGGAATGAGCTTATTAAAGGAAAATGTTGTTTCGTTGCCGGGAGGAAGCGTCACGTCCAATGCGAATTCGATATTCGGATCCACAAAGAGATTGCCCTGTTCGTCCAACAGCTCCGCGATGCATTTAAATTGAAGCTTCCCTTTTAACAATCGATCGTAAGGATTCCAAAGTGCGCACTCTGTGTCTTTGCGGTCGAATTTTTGTCCCATGAAGGTAAAAATCGGCATAAACAGCGGTATTTTTAAAGGTTCGTTGCGTTCCGAGGTTTGCAGAAACCGCCAACGTTCGAATAGGATTTCTTTTTGCGAGGCATTCAATAACGGAATTTTCCAGGTCAAGGCGGGTTCTTTGAGGCGTTTTCGCAAAGTTTCCAAGGTGAAATCCGCTTTTTTGACAAAATTTTCCGATAATTTCGGCAAAATTTTTACGCTTATCCGAGCATTGGCGGTATTATCGGAAGGGGTGGGGCAAAAAAATTGTTCGAAATCATCGGTTCCGAGATCTCGCAGTTGCGCGTCGACAATGTAGGAATGCAGTGGTTTTTTCGCTTCCGCGGCGCAAAATGTTAATTTTCTTTGTTTTAATCGTTGGAATACTTCATCCGCGACAAGAGAGACCTGTTTTTTGGCGAGTGTTTTTCGAATTTCCCGGTTCGCCGACTGTTGTTCCTGATAAAGGCGCAACGTTTGTAACGTCACGAAACCGCCAAGGGCAGACAAGACGAGAAGCGTAACGACTAAGGCGGAACCGTTACAGCGGTTTCGCAACCTTGAATTCCGGCTCTGTGATGTATTGACCGTTTTCATCCACCAGGTTTGCCGTTACGAAGATAAGTAAATTTTTCTTTTGCGAAGTTTTTCCTTTCGACTGAAAGAGTTTCCCGAAAATCGGAATGTCGCCGAACAGCGGGATGCGGTCATGCATTTCTTTGACCTCTTCGCGTGTTAAACCGCCCATAACAACCGTCGAGCCGCTCTCAATTGATAACTCGGTTTTGATTTTTCGAGTGGCAAAGGTCGGTTGTTTGAACCCGGAATTATAATTTTGCGTTCCGGAGCCACTGGAAATAATGTTGGCTCCGCCGTAATCGATGAAACCCGATAACTGCGTCACTCTCGGTTCTAACGTCAGATGGATGCATCCGTTGTGTTCGGCGACGGGTGTAACGGTCATTTCAATGCCGATATTTCGTGTGGTGAAGTTTTCCGGAGCCCCGCCCAGGATAGCGACACCGGCGGCTGTTGAACCGCGACCGTCATTTCCTACGTTGGCAATACCGTCGCGGTAGCTTTGCGGATAACGAAACTCGTCGGCAATCACAATCTCCGCCTTTCGTCCCGATAAAACCGTTACCTTTGGTGTGCACATCAGATCCGAATCGGAACGCTGTTCGATGGCACGCAACAAAACACCCATTTGACATCGATTAAGCACGGGAGATGCACTTACCAAAGCACCGAAATTGCCGCCATAATCCAAACCGCCCGGCAAAGTCCATGTAGTAGTGTCTGTTTGCCCGCCTTCCAACATGGATAACCTCCGTATTCCTCCCCCTGACATATTAACTGCGACATGGGCGCCATCCTGTCTTCCGCTATCGAATCTCAAACTCAACTCATCCAAAGCACCTTGTGAAACCTCCAAAAATTTTGCCTCGATGGCAATCTGTTTGCATTGACGATATTCTTGCAGAATGGATTCAATGCGCTGTAACCATATTTCTTCGTGCGTAACAATGAGATTGGATCCGTCATAGGCAAAACCGACGTTTTTGTCGTTCATGGGAATGCCGATGCGTTGAAAAAATTGCTTTAAACGTTCCTCCTCCGAAAGTTTCTTTTCCTCGTCGCTGTTGTGTAAATCGGTGTAGCTCAAAATTTGCAACACACTGCCGCGCGAAATCGGAAATATACAGGTGCGCAGGGTTTGTTTGAGCGAAGGGTCGCGGAAAACAACGGTGTTGCCTTCGTACAGCACGGCAAACTGCGTCATCTCGCTCAAATAATGCAGAACGCGCTCCAGCGATACATCGCGGATGTCGAGATC
Source organism: uncultured Verrucomicrobiota bacterium (assembly GCA_946186275.1). Classification (GTDB taxonomy): domain Bacteria; phylum Verrucomicrobiota; class Verrucomicrobiia; order Opitutales; family UBA9783; genus UBA3222. Next base: position 41,544 of record CAMHMO010000009.1, on the reverse strand, counting down.
GACTTCGGGTGCCGCTTTTTTTGGATCCGTCAAAATAAAATTCACCGTTCGTTCGTTTGTCGTATGTGTTTTAACAACGTCGGAAATAATTTTCAGTGTTTCCGATAACGGCACACGATCGATATGAATTTGCGGCAAAATCACGCGCTTGGCGTATTGTTGTAATGTTTCGGGTTGCGGAAGAGGAATTTTCGGCGAAACACCCTCGGATGTTGCAGATGCTTTCGGTGTATTTTGAACCGCCCACGTCGCCCGAACGTCCTTCAACAGTGCCTGGCGCGTTTCGTACCGCAAAGCATCTTCCTTTGCTTTTGTGTCTGCTTCCGAAATATGTGCCGTTTCCGTGCGGGTCTTTTCGTCCGAAACTTCCGCTTGAGCTCCGTTGTCCGCAACTTTCGACAGACCTGCTTCGGTCGGTTCTTCCTCGTCTGAACGCAACAAAGCCGCCTTTTTCGAAGCGGCGCGGGTTCCCAAAGTTGCACGGCTACTTTTGTCGGGCGGCTCGTGGGATGCAGGCGATAAATTGTCTTTCGGAACTCCTTCGCGTCTATGCGGATGCTCAACCGCTTCCGTCGAATAAGCCGTTCCCGATTTTATTTTGTCCGTTTGGAAAAATTCGTTTCGCGTTCCGTAATTGTCGCCTCCCGCTATATTTTCATCACGATAGTCCTTGATCGACAGACGCCGCAAACGTTCTCCGTAGGTTTCCTTTTCGCCCTTTTTATCGGGTTGAGCTGACGTTCTTTGAACACCGTTATCGATCGTCACCGAAGACACGACACCGCCTTCTTCATTCGAAGCACGACGGGCAATGGCATCGCGACTTTTCGGTGTATTAACGGTAATACTTTGTGCCGACAAAGAACCGTTTGAAATTCCATGAAAGGTTTCTTGTTGGGTACCGCTGTCAAAATTGGGAAGTGCTTCCATCGTTTCCACAGAGGGAACGTCTGGTGCATTTGAAACAATCTCTGCGGAAACGGAACACAAGCGGTGCACGGGCTTCAAAAGCCCGTTACCAACACCACTTGTGAATATGAAAACAATCAGAAAACGCTCAACATGCCTTTGGAGCCGTGTCAAGTGCCTTCTGACACAATAAACCACGCCTTCATGTGAACGGAATTTTTTGCCGTATGTCAACAGAAAAAATAAATAATTTCTTAAAAAGTTTTATTATCGGCAGATTTTTGACAAAAGAGGATCGAAAGCAACAAAAAGCGGATTACCGTGAATTCGCATGCGCATCGTACAAATCATTCGCGAAGTACCCGGAGTTGTAAGCGGGAAAAGGGCGGGTTGGATGTTCATGGTGCGGAACCGTTTAAAATCGAAAAAGAACCGGTCAGCCTCTCAAATATCCAATTCGGAAGATGCCGTTGTTCGATGTGGAGCGGTTTAGGTTTCTCTCGGTTTAAAATGCTTTTGCAGTATCAGGCAAACGAAGAGCAACAGAACGGCAAATCCCTGACAGAGGTTCAGGGCAAAGAGGTAGGAGCGTGCTTCGTGGCATTTGGCAAAAAAATAGGGTCCTGTTGCGCTTCCGAGGCAGAGGTACGCCGATGCCCAACCGTTGACCGTACCGATGTGTTTTGTGCCGAAAATTTTTGGTAAAACCATGTAGGCGAGAATTTGGCGCATTCCCCAATAAGCACCCGCCGTCAATCCGTACATGCAGAGTATGAAATTGTTCGCGATGTATTGAAAGCTGTAAAGCAGGCTGATGTCGAGCATCAGAAAGAGAAAGAGGGTATTCCGAACACCGATTTTTTCAAAAAAATGCCCGGCGACGAACGTTGTGAGAATTGTGACGACGGGCGTTCCCATCAGACAAAGCGTGACGTTTTCCGCGCGTGCTCCGAAAGCTTCGCACAGCGGAACGAGATGAAATGCCAGGGCGGTCATTTGAAAGGCTTTGAAAAAAAGCATCGTCATAATCAACCAAAGTGCAGGCGAGGTCTTGAAGGTTTCGGCGGTTGTTTTGGCGGAAGAGGGTAGGGGCGTAAAACCCGAAGACGTCGTTTTTTGGGAGGAATTCGCGCTTTTTTCGAAATTTTCGGGCGTATTTTTTTGGGAAATATCGAAATTTTCGTCGGTTCTATGTTCCAAGTCTGACGGAGCCGCATTTTTTTGCTTACCCGAATCATCGAAGTCGTTTTTCTCAACCGCAGGCGGCTTTTTAATCCAACGTACCACAAAAAGCATCACACACAGCCAAAAAATGCCAACGGTGAGCCAAACGTGTTGCCAGGCGAAAAAGCGCGAGAGCCGCAGATTAAGGTGTGGCATCGAGGAAGCGACGGATGCCAGCAACAGGCAGGTCAGACCCGTTGCGAACCCGCGATTTTCCTTGAACCACGCTGCTACCATGCAGCGTCCCGTCAACATATACGATTGCACCGACATGCGGATGGCGATGAAGGCGCAAAAGAGGACAAAAAAGTTGAAAAACGGCGGAGCGGCAATGATTTTTAACGCACTCATGCCGATAAACGCGCCGCCGAACAACATGACAAAAACGCGCAGAAAGTATTTTGTCGGATAACGGTCGTACCAACGTCCGATGTGCGGCAGAGCGATGCCCGTCAGCAAATTCGCCAATCCGTAAATAAAGCTGATTTGCGCCGACGTGACTGCCAAATCGCGACAAACATCTTTCAAAAACGGACTGAAGGAAGCCGTCCGCCCGAAACCGCTCAGTCCTTCCAACAGAACGGTGATAACGAGCACCACCCAACCGTAGTTGAACATGACCTCATTATCACGGCGGTTTTCGCAAGTGCAAGTTCTTTGCTTGGAAGCGTCAACTTAGGCTCAAAAAACCGTCGCGGTGCCGAATGCACTTGAAAGTATGCGACGAAAACGTTTCAAGGATATGCGAAAGTCTTTTCCGTGGTTGCCGTCCCGTTCTGCCCGTTTGTGCCTTTTGACGAAAGCGAACCGACCGAAAACCGTTCGGCGCATTTCATGCGTTTTGCATACAACGAGGCACTGAAAGCCTGGGAAAAGGGCGAAATTCCGATCGGGGCAGTGGCGGTTATTGATAAGAAGATCGCGGCGCGCGCGTGCAATGGGGTTGAAACAAACCATGACCCGACCGCTCATGCCGAAATGCAGCTCATTCGGGAACTTTCGCAGAAAAAGGGCGATTGGCGACTGACCGAAGTAACGCTTTACGTTACCAAAGAGCCGTGCCCGATGTGTGCCGGCGCGATTTATAAGGCTCGGATACCCAAGGTTGTCGTCGGAGTTATTGACCGTCAACAGGGTTGCCTGGGCGGTTGCCTGTGTCTGCATACGGCGTTGCGGCTTTATCATCGCGTTTCGGTCGAAGTTGAACCGTTGGAAGATGCCTGCGAACGCATGCTGAAAACATTTTTTGAATTGCGGAGACAACAAAGCTGAGTTGTTTCGATTTTGACAACCTCGGTTCTTGGTTCTTTCATGGGAAGAACCTTGCGTATGGAGGAAGGATTGACATCGGTTACGGCGGATCCGAATTCCGTACAAATAAAATTCCTGGCTCTCGGGAGTTCCGCGTGCCGTGCTTTAAGTTTTTTTTCGGCGCAATATGCCCCTCTTTTGGACGATTGCCTGGCGGTCGATACCGATCGTTCCTGCCTGGATGCTTTGGAAAAAACGGTTTCAACCTACTGCTTCGGGGAAGATTTATTTCGCGGTTTTGGATCGGGCGGTGATGCCGAATGGGTGCAAAAGCATTTTCCGCTTCGGGATGAACATCTGAGTGCGTTTTTTCAAGGGGCGCATGTGGTTGTTATCTTGGTCGGTTTAAGCGGCGGAACGGGCAGTGGAACCTTCGAAGCGGCTCTCAGCCTTGCGCGGCAAAGCGGTCTTTTTACCATTGTTATCCCGCTGATGCCGTTCTCGTTCGAAGGACATCCGAAGAATGTGCGTGCACAGGCGCAACTGGAACGGTTGCGGAGTGCGGCGGATTTGGTGCTTCCGTTTTACAATGATTTGCTGTTTCAATCATTACCCGAGAACGCAACCGCGCAAGAGGCGTTGGCGGAAGGGCATCGTCTGCTTTCGCAGGTATTAAAGGTACTCCGTGACGGATTGTACCCGCGGGAAAATACGCCTTTTGCATGTCGTTTGAATGATTTTGCGCATCACTTCGACAATAAACCCAATACGGTTGCGTGGGGTATCGGAAGCGGGAACAACGCAAACGCGGCATTGGAAGCAACTTTTGGATGCCCGATGCTGAAGGTAAAACTCGACACTTTTGTACCGCAACGCATTTGCCTGTTTCTTCAAACTTCTTCGGAATTGCCTTTAAATGCGCTGAAAACGTTACACGAAGATCTGCGTGGGCGGTTGAACGTTGCCGATGTGCCGCTTTTGACGAGTTGTTCCGTGCAAGAGGGTGAGACAAACGAGGCAACCGCTTTGCTGATTTTGACTGCCGGCGCGAAAAATTTAAAAACGGAACGTTTTTGGCGCAAAAAATCCAAAAAACCCCTCTGTGATGATCCATCCCAAATACGATTGAATTTCGAAGGCGAACATGCCGAATCTTATTGGGATACGCCGACTTACCTGCGGTTGGGTTTAAAGCTGAATCCGTGAAATGCAACGGCAGACGATGCGACGGCTTTACGACGTTGGGAGTTTTATTGAGTTTGACCATCTTATCCGTCGCTGTTTCTTTCTGCGTAAAATGGTACGTTTCTCAAAATCATCAGCGGTCAACAATGCGACAAAGGCAACGTTTGGTGCCGTGTGCGGAGGCATGTGTGCTTTTTTTAAAGGAACAGCCGAACACAAAGTCCTGCGTCGGAACATGGTATGCCGTGCGAAATGTTTCCGACGGGGTGTTTAATTTTGTGCGTAAGTCGCCCGGTACGTACGATTTTAGAGTAGAAGTTGAGAATGCCGCATGGACAATGGGGGAAACGACACGCTTTGGTATCACACCGCAGGGGGTTCCGGATGAGCATGTTACCGAACCGGCGCAAAAAAAACCCGAATTCCTGATTGTTCGTTTTTATGCTTACGAAAAAACGCACATTCTTTACACGTATTTTGTACCCGTGACGGCGAAGCAATTCAAAGCGGAGGAATTAACGCTCGACCCCGTTGAGCGCTTTATGTTGACGCCGAAGGCTGAAAAATCTTCAAACATCGAAGATAAGTGAACGGCGGGAGGGAAAAATTCCCGAACATACCGCGACCGTCCGGCGACAGGCGCAGACTTGAAGAGAACACGAAATTTTTGTCATTCTTGGTGTACTTGGCTTAAAAGTACTTCGTTTTACTTTCAAAAAACCGTATGGGATACAAAAACCGTATGATATGCTTCAACGCGGTCTTTCGCTCGGCATGGAATTTCAAAATCTGCCTGATGCAAACATATTACGGTTCGTGAACCGGATATGAATTTTTCGGAAAGCCAATCGTATGTTGCGGTTGTTTTGGGCGGATTGGTGTCGGATGCCTGCCGATATGCGGTACGGTTAAAAACGGCTGTTGCGTCGGGTCGTCGTGCTTAAAAATCTCCGACGCGTTCGGCAGGGTTGACGGTGCTTCGTTGAGCGTTTCAAACAGGCGCTGTTTGACAGCTTGCCGAAGCGTTTGTTGTTTCGGGAAAGACGTACCCGCGTAACAGGAAAAATTAAATGCCGTATGCAGGCAATCGGGACGAAAATCCAACAATTCCCGCTGTAAAGCCGTTAACGGGCGCAATTCGCAAAATGCATTATTCGGATCGGGAAACAACGGTACGGGTTTTTTTTCAAAAGACGACTGCGGAAGCCAGTAAAATTTACATAGCAGGATAAACACCAAAGCGCATATCGCAGCGACGATTTTCATTCGACCTCATCATCGAAGCACGTTGAAGGAAAACACGCGAGTTCCGATTGTATCTTTCGGCGATTGTTCCCGAAAATCAATCTCACGGGGTCGGTATCAGAATTTTATTGCTTTCTTCGGTTCTGGCTTACACTTCGGTTGAATGGTTTTGCTGTTAATCGTGATCGGTTGTTCCAGAGCGCCGTCGTAAATGTTACGCAAAATTTCCTTTGATTTTTCGTTTAAGAAGGCTTCGGAAATAACCAGTTTCTTTAATTTTGGGAAGACGCACGCGTAGGTTTCCGTGATTTTGTTGTACGGGAATAACTTTTCGATCGACTTTAAATTGGGGCAGTGCTCCACCTCCAATGTTTCCAGGGTTTTGCAGACAAATAACGGCGAAAGGTCTTTCAAAAATGTCTTATTGGCGAGAAACACCTTTAGTGACGGAAAGGTCAAATTCGGCAATAAACTCGTCAGCGGATTATCGGAGATATCGATCGCTTCCAGCAAATGATTGGATTGCTCGCTCGTTTGCAGCTGTTCGATGAGATTGGACGACAGATTTAAATTGCGCAAATTTCGAAACGTACACGTGAAGGTATATTTAATCTTATTGTGCGACACATCAAGCAGTTCCAGCGTGTCGCGGTTCATGAACGCCATGCCGTTGGTAATGTCGTTGTAGCTCAAATCCAATTGTCGTAAATTCGGGAGCGACACAATCGGCGAAACATCCCGAATAAAATTATATGATAACGACAGGGTTTTCAAAGAAGTCAGTTTTTCAAAGCCCTCCGTCGATTTGATATGCGCCTTGTCGATTTGAACCGTTTCAATGCGATCCAACGCTACCTTTTTCCCGTCGGACGGTTGAGTGAGCATTTTTTTGAAAACCGCCCGCGCATTTTCGTCGGAGAAGACTTTCCACGGAGATTTTTTGCCGCCGAAAGTCACAAACGGCGGCAACAAAAAGGCAATCGTTAAAATCCAACGCATGGCTTTATTCCAAAAATGTTTTCAAAACCAAATCCTATGCACAGGCTTTCTCGGTCAATTTCAGCAGTTCCTTCAAATCTGCTTTGAATTCCATCTCCTGCGGCGTGCTCGGCGGACGCTGTTCAAAGATTTTAAGAGCTTGCGCGACGTAAGTTTTGGCCTGCTCCCAATGCCCGCAACGTGCCTCGCATTCCGCCGCCAAAAACAATACATTGGGTTCCTCAAATAAACGGGCGGTCATTTCATACAGCTGCACCGCGGCTTCAATTCCGTGGAGTTGCTCACACACTTCACAGACTTTGAGGTAAAGCACGTAATTACGCGGACACATCAGTGCCATAAAGCTGAACATGTGGAACGCATCCTCAAGATTTCCGCTTTCCTTTGCCTGCGTCGCATACTCGTTTAAAAGCGTCAACTCCTTTTTGTTCGTGTGATATTTCCCGAGTTGCAGACGGATCCAAAACGATTTCAGTTTATTTTTTGTATCGTATGAACGGAACAGTTGCATGGATTTTTGGCAGTGCTTTTTCTGTTCCTCGATAAAAGATGCCCATCGGGTTTGATTTTCTTCGATTTGTTCAAGAATATTATCGTCCGGTCGGCTGTTATCGGTTTCGCCCATGACTTGCAAAGCCGATAAAAAGAAAGGTATGTTTTGTTGTTCGAATAGTTCCATAATAAAGTTCGTGTTTTCTGATGTAACTGTTTATGCTACAATTACAATCTCAAGCGTTTTGTTCAATGTTCTCTCCCCGGTTGTTGTTGTTTGCTACGTTGTCTTCCTGTTTATTAACGCTAAAGATCCCGTCTAAGAAATTGTGAATTGCGTTTTTTGTTTTTTTGTCATCATAAATATCCTGATATTCCGTCTTAATATCTCCAGAAAGCCGTTTGAGTTCTTGTATCTGCTGTTTTACCGCTTTATTTTTCTTTGCAAGATTTGTTAAGCGATCAAAACTTTGTTCCAAGTTTTCAAATTTTTTATCCTTTATGTTTTTCGACACACTTCGAAGGATTTCTTCTGCATCTTCATTCCCTGAAAGCGCTTTTTCGATTTTAAAACATTGTTTTGCGAAATCGCTTGTCCCGTATTTTAAGGCTTTGATCGCGCCATTATTCATCATATCTTCGATACCTTTGGGGAAATCCATCTCCAGGTTCAGTACTTTGTTTGCTTCTCCTATAACATTCACAAGAATTTCATGGATGTTATTTGTTTCGAGCAAAAAATTATTCACGACTTTCATTACGTCGGCTTTGATGATCTCTCCATTTAGCTCTTGTTTGAAGTCCAGGTCTTTTGTAAACCTTTTGAAAGTCTCCGTTATTTCCTTACCGTGAGTTTCCAGCTTTGTAATAAGAGCCGAAAATTGTTCGACTTTCCCATTCTTGAGTATTTTGAGTGCATTCTCTAAACTTTGGATTTTGTCTTTATCTTTGCCCTCTTGTTTTAGTTTAGCTAATTCGGTTTCAATTTCACCGACCATTCCTTGAAGTAACGTTTGTTTTTCCTCCAAGTTTTTCACGACAGAATTCAATTCGCCTTTAATTTTACCTTCAGTGTCTGAAAACTCCTTTAGTATTGCTTTTTTGATTTGTTTCAAATGTTCCTCTGATTTTCCCAGTATGTCATCCTTCAAAGATACAAGTGCTGTACAGAAACTTTTATTTTCTGAGATCATTTTATTTACTACGGACAGGATACAAAGAGCCGTGTAGGTAAAAATATCCGATATCATTCCTTTGAAAATATTTTTCCCCCTCGCATGCGCATCGTAAGCACTTATGGCGAGACCGATTAAAAAAGCACCGCCGATCACTGCCCATCCTGCCGGACCGAGTGCCCCCAGTCCCACGGCCGCAAGACCTTTGATGGCGGCAACGACTGCCACGACCATGCTCCCGGAGATAAAGAGAGCTTTCAATGCGCTGAGATTTTTTGTTATTGTCTTCTTAACATTTCCGAAAAAAGATAACGCTTCTTTTTGTATATTTGTTATGCCTTCCTTAACATCCGATTTCACATCTTTGATGATCTTATCGGAAATTTCCTCGAGTCCTCTTTGTATACCAACTGTTGTTAGGTTATTGGCAGCAGTCAGGTTATTAACGGCACACATATGAATTTTTTCCCTTTCTTTAATTGTTCACCAATAATCGTCCGCATTCTCCGTACACGGTTTGTAATGTACACGGTTTATTCAGATTTTTCCGAATGTCCTGCGGAACGTTGATGCAGAGATTTGAGAATTCCAAAGAGCGTGTGCGTTTCGTCACCGATGCCGTCGGCGTACCGCGATAGGAATGATGCGCGACCATACCGTCGAACGTAAAGCGCAGATTTTCCACCCAAACGCCTTTGGTCGGTTGTTTTTCGTGCGTATTTAAATGACGGTTCAGCATCGCCCAGTTGCGGTTCTCGCTTTGTTCTATGGAAGCAAGTTTCGTGCCAAAGAAATTCAATTCATCAATATGAAGCGTTTGTTTCGGCAACGAGAGCCAATCGAAGCGGCATTCGATTTTGGAAAAGCTTGCCATGTCGGAGCTTAAAAAAGACGTCGGATTGTAAAGCGTAACGTTTTTCAGGCAAATTTTTCCCTTCCACCATTCAATTTTTGCCGATTCGATTTTACAGGGGAAATCGGTCTTCATCTCCCACAGCCACGAAAGCATCGGCGGCAACCAGTAAGAGGTTGTAAAGAGTGCCGCAATCAACAGCCAGACGGAGGAACAGAGCAGTCCTAAAATGAGCCAAAGTAGTCCGCGAAACGGTAATAAGAGAAGAGTTTTCATAAGAACATTATGCGACGGGTACCAACAACGGGCAATGCGAAGTTGTTGTTTCGTCGGAAAGATTTGCCGTTGTCTTTGTCAAAATTTTCATTTGTTGGTTGATGTTCACGGCGGCAAAGCACCTTGGCGCACAACGGCAATCGATAAACTGGAGGTATTTTGTTTTCATCTGTTTGTTTCAATGCGGAGGCGTTTGTCAAAAAACAATCAATCGCTGAATGTCGGTCTCCTGCAGGACGTGATACAAACCCGCCGTCAGATACCGAATATCCTCGGGATTAAACAAAGCGAAGGGGCGTTTTTGACGAATGCCGTGCGCACGAATGACATCCGCCAGTTGCAGGGTAATGGTATCCAATTCATGCGTATCGTACGGGCAAATTTTCCGCAACGCATCGCCCAAACGAACCTTTAATGCGGTAGCAATCGCTTCGACGGACGCCGATGTTTGTTCGTTTTGCGGTAATTTTTTAACCGCCTGAAGAATTAAATTCCCGTCGTGCGGCGCAAACAGCTGTTGTTGCAACATCGCCGTTACCGCGTCCGTTTGCTCTTCCAGGCGGTCGGCGTCGCGAAAGGCATCTTCTTTATCGTCCTTTGCGGGCACATTGGCAACTGTCGTCGGATTTTTTCCGATCGTTTTCGCCGCTTCCGCAACCGTTTCTGTTTGAAAGGCGGACGCATTTTCCGCGAACGGAACCGCTTTCGCGGTGTTTTGCGGCACATCGGACGCTAAAATGCGGGTTCGCGAGGGAGCAACGGATAAGTTTTGAGTGTCAACCGAGGTGTTTTCGTCGGATAGTACGTGCGCATGCAGAAATAAACATGCGGATAGCAGGAGAGTGGTTTTTGTTTCATGCATACCGTTACGGTATAAATCGGACAAAAATCATCGGTGTCCAAAATTTTTATTTTCATTGAAGGAAGAAGTGAACTAAACAACGGCAAAAGCGGATTTTAAAAGTCATCGATAGCACTCTGACGAAAACAAAGTATGTCCCCGGTTTTTTCACCGGGATACGCAATACTTTTTGAAAATCCGTAGCACTTCTTATAAAGTACGTGGTACTTCGCTACTACTCACCGATGGCTTTGACGATGCGGCGGCGAATTTTCTCAATCGCCTTTGCGTGCATTTGCCAAATTTTCGACTGTCCCATGCGCATCCGATGCGCAATTTCCGACAAGAACGCGCCTTCGTTGTAATGCATGTCGAGAATTTTTTGCTCCGGTTCCGATAAAAATTGCACATGCAGTTTGAGAAGAGCCATCAGTTCCTTCTTTTCGTATAATTCCCGTGCGGTTTTTTGTTGTACGTCCTCCAGTTGTTCCTGCAGCGTCAAAGCGGTTGCGTCGTTCGGCATAAGGGATTTATTCAGCGATAACGTCACGCGCGGTTTCAGGTGCGGCTTTATTCGATTCCATTTTTGAGGCGTCAGGCGAAAATAATCACAAATCGCCTTATCGGACGGCGGGCATTGGAACTCTTCTTCGTAAGCGGTTATCATCTTTTTAACGTCTTTGACGGTGGCGCGAAGATACCGCGGCAGATAATCCGAATGCCGCAATTCGTCCAACAGCGCGCCTTTGATGCGGATGGCGGCGTAGGTTCCGAATTGCGCATCTTTGTTCGGATTGTATGTTTGTCCCGCCGAAATCAATCCCAGCAGACCGACGGCGTACATGTTTTCGCGATCGACGGTCGGCGGGAAGGTCGGCGACATTTTGCCGATAATGCTTTTTAACAGCGGCAGATGATTGCGAACCAGCGTCCAATCGGGACGCTTTTTGGAGGTTTTTGATGCGGGAGGTGTGGTTGATTGTGCGATTGTTTTGCATACCATGCTTAACCAAACAGCACAATTTGTGCCCGCGACAGAGGTGGAGCGACGTCGTGAATTTTTAAAGAACGTTGAATAAGCGAAATATGCGTCTCGTTTGAGAGATGCCTGTGTATTATAATACTGCAGGATTTCAAAAAACGGAACAGGTCATTGTCGGTAAAAAGCAGGAATTTTATTGCCCGCATCGTAAATTTTTTTCAAAATAGCTACGTGTTTACGCATAACCGTCCCGATCCGAGTGTTTTATTTCCCGTGCCGAACTGCAAAACCGTTACGTACGTCAAGCCGCAGATCAAAAATCCGAACATTGTCGTCGGCGACTTTACGTACTTCGGCGATACGGATTTCGAAAAGCACGTTACGCACCACTATGATTTTTGCGGAGATAAGTTGATTATCGGTAAGTTTTGCCAAATCGCCGCCGGCGTGAATTTCGTGATGAACGGTGCAAATCATCAAATAAATGCCGTTTCGACTTTCCCGTTTTATATTTTCGAAGGCTGGAAGATGTCCGTTCCGCCCAAGACCGACATGCCGTACAAAGGCGATACCGTCGTCGGAAACGATGTTTGGATCGGTCAAAATACGACGATTTTGCCGGGCGTGCATATCGGCGATGGCGCAATTATCGGCTTAAACAGTACCGTCGGTTGCGATATCCCGCCGTACACCGTTGCGGTCGGGAACCCCGCAAAATTGCTCCGGAAGCGTTTCGATGATGAATTGATTGAGTTATTGTTAAAATTGCAATGGTGGAATAAAACGATTGAAGAAATTCAAATGCTTATTCCGATTTTAACCTGCGGAGATTTGGAGAGGGTGAAGAGGAAGGTAAGGGAGTTAACGGAGAGGTGATTCTTTTGCAGATTTTTTGCTAATTCCGAATGCAAGAAAGTGACTTGTGAAAGACAACTTTTGACGGTTTATCATTACACCCGCAACGATTTTATCAATTTTTCCCGTACTCCTTCAATTTTTATCAATTCTTCCAAAAAATAACGCAAATTACTTTCGGCATCCGCTTGGCGTGTTCTCACGATTTTCCCGTAATCGATTTTGAGCAAGTCGCATAATTCCCGTCCCGTCAGAATATGTTCTTCGTTTAACTTGTTTTTAAACCCGATTTTTATTTGTTCCTTATCGTTTTGATTGAAACAGCAAACGTAGTATTGCGTTGTGAAGGGAATTTGCGTGCCGAATTTCTGCGTAAAATGTTCCAAATGATCTTTTTCGACCTCGGATTTTTTGGTGTCAAACGCATCGCCGTCTTTCAGTTCAATAACGCTGCAAATTCTCCTCTTTTGTACTAAAAACACCAATAAATCGGGTTCATAGCCATGAATCGCGTATTTGCTCTTCTTGAGAACTTTTTTTGACAAACATAAACGCCGTCCGAACAGGTACCGTCATCGGCTTCAATGCTTGAAATGAATTTCTCCAAATCGGAAATGTTATTAGTTTGTGACAAGATCATCCGTTCGAGTTCCGACCCGTTTGAAATGACGGTTGCCTGAACTTTTGAAATCAATAATCCCAATGCGTTATTGTTGAAGACGCGTCCGTAGCCGCTGTTTGTATTTCGTCCCGTTTGGTCTTCGATGCGCATGAGCCTTATTCTCCGAAGGCGATGTCGCAGCCGATGAAATTGCGACCCGTTTCGCGACAGGCTTCCAAAACCGAATAGCCTCCTGCGGCGGGATCGCAAACCCAATCGCCTTCGTTCGTTGTTGCCAGTATCAAATTCTTTTGTAATCCGATTGGTTTGGCATGCGGGTGATTTTTTCGACCTTCTCTTCCCAGACATCGGGTATATTGTGTAATTTCCAATTACACCTTGTTGCTTTGTCTCTTTTTTGCAAAACGACCAAATACTCGCTTTTCCGGCGTGTTCTGTACCCCATGCCGATTCTCATCTTGTTCCATGTAATCATGTCAACGGGGAGTAATGCCAATCCCGCAAGCCATTTTCGGATACCTTCCACCAGGTGAAATTTATCAATCCACAAAAACAAATACCCGGAAGCCGACAAAATGCGATCGATTTCCGCCAGGAATTGAACAATGGTCTCCTCGGGCATTTGCACTAACGCACTGCGTTGTTGTCCGCGATTAACGCCTTCATTTCCATAATGCATCTTGTCCAAAATACCGCGATACTGCGGATCGAAAAACACAACTTTGATCGAACCGTTCGCCAGCTGTTGCATCAAATCAATACCGTCAATTTTGTTCTTGAAGTTTGGTCTTACGATGTACGAAACAACACTCGGTGCAAAATTAACAGCCATAAAAACAGCACCCCCCTGGTCGGGTCAGTGAGATTCGAACTCACGACCCCTTGCACCCCATGCAAGTGCGCTAGCCAGACTGCGCTATGACCCGATACTTTTATTTCAAAAAATACGGCAAAAATGTCAAGGTGTTTCGCGGTTTAAGAGGTTTTCCAATTTATTTTCTTGCCTTCTTTATACTTTTGAATTTCCGTGGAGAGCGGATGGGGTTGTAGCTCAGTTGGCAGAGCGTATCGTTCGCAATGATAAGGTCGTCGGTTCGATCCCGATCAACTCCACCAGTGATCGCGTTTCCGTTGGATGTTTTTAGGGTGTCTTTGCTGTTTTTCCGTGGTGGTGCTGTGGAAAAATCCCGTTGTGAGTTTTATATGAATTGTGTGAAGGCGGTGTATGCGGTTCCATCCCTTTATCCTTTTAATTTAACCCGAAAACTTTAAGAATAACAATCGGAGCACTTTCGGTTATCGATTGAAGACACATGGCGTTTATACCCGACATTGAACCTGTTCGAAAACGTTTGGCGGAGGTTGATGCGCAATTAAGCCGTTCGGAGACGTTCCAAAACAAAAAGCTGGCGTCCGATTTATCGCAGGAACATCGGTATTTAAGTAAAATTATTCAGTTATACGAGACCGTCACAAAGTTGCAAAAGCAGGAAAAAGAACTGCAGGCGTTGCTGGCTTCCGAGAGCGATGCGGACTTGTTGGCGTTGGCGGGGCAGGAGAAGGAAAATTTGACGAAACAATCGGAAACGGCGCAACACGACTTGATGGTGGCGATGATACCGCCCGATCCGAGCGATTCGCGCAACACGATTTTGGAAATTCGCGCCGGTACGGGGGGCGAAGAAGCGGCGTTGTTCGCCGGCGATTTGTACCGCATGTACATGCGATTGGCGGAACAGCAACGTTGGTCGGTCGAATTGCTTTCGGGGCATCCGTCCGAAACGGGCGGCTTTAAGGAGATTATCTTTCTTATTCGCGGCGAAAACGTCTATAAAATGTTGAAATACGAAAGCGGCGGTCATCGGGTGCAACGCGTTCCGGTGACTGAAGCCAACGGTCGCATTCACACCTCATCCGCAACGGTGGCGGTGTTGCCGGAGGCGCAGGAAGTGGATGTGGAAATTAAACCCGAGGAGCTGGAGATTTCGATTTGTCGCGCGAGCGGTGCGGGGGGGCAACACGTGAATAAGACCGATTCCGCGGTTCAGCTGTTGCACAAACCGACGGGGATGATTGTGTATTGTGCCGACGAACGTTCTCAGCAGAAAAATCGCGCTAAAGCCATGCAGGTGTTGCGTTCGCGTCTGCTGAAACAAAAACAGGATGAAGAAGCGCAAAAATACGCCAACGAGCGAAAACAGCAAATCGGTTCCGGCGATCGTTCCGACCGCATTCGTACCTATAATTTTCCGCAAAACCGTGTGACGGATCATCGCATCAATATGACGGCGTACAATTTGGAGCAGGTGTTGGACGGCGATTTGTTGCCGTTTATTTCGGCGTTGCAAAAAGCCGATGAGGAGGCGAGGCTTGCGGAATTTTTGAAGCAAAATGTAAATACGTGATGGGTGCTTTATATACGATCGAAATTAACGGTGGCGACTCGTACCATTCGTACACGTCCACGGTAATCTGGGATAAGAAGGGAAAGGTATTAACAGACTTTTGCGCAACAACCGGAGTTCGCGAGTGCCGAGACGCAACCGATGATGAAATCCGACCTTTGGATAGAGTATCCGTTCATGATAAGTCAGAACGATTTAAAAGTTACAAAGGAAAAAATTTACGTATAAGACTGTGCACGTTCGAGCCGGAAACATCATGTACGAAAGAAATAACGCTTTCGGGTTTTGAGATAGCAAGGGTACCAGATAAAAATCCGGGTTTTTTCAGATACCAAATCAAATATTCCGAATATAAGGAGGGTTGGTTCACGAAAGAGGTATTTTTCGAAGTTCAGAATTTAACCGAATGGGTGTATTCAGAGATGTGGGAGGAGTATTGGGGAAAAGTTTCGAAAGATTTTGTCAACCGATCGGAAGATTTAAACAAATGGCCGACAGATAAGACAGATAACAAAAAAAAGTTGGTTTGCGCTTCTGAGAGCAGGATTGTTTTGCGTGAAACTACAGGACGCTTCTCCCGAGGAATTTGGTTTTGAGTATCTCAATGAGAAATTCACCCTGGCTTTGTACGATAAACACACTGAAAGTCGTTATTCGCCGTTTTGCTTTTCTTATGATCGGAAATGTTATTTCGGAATCAAAAGTTCCCTTGAACATGACAAAGAATTTTTTGAAACTTTAATCCGAAAAATCACTCATTTTTTGTCGTTGTGTTTCGGCAAAAAAGCGGTTGCGAATCGTATTTGGGAAAGTGATAAGCAACAGTGTCGATGGAATTATAATCCTTCGGAAAAAGAAAATCCGGGCGATTTTTGTTATGTAGGTATTCCATACAGCGCAATATCCGGCGAATTTAGGAAAAAATTGACACAGTGGCTTTCCAAGTACGAGTGTTACGGAACGATTATCGATCGTTTTTTTCGGGATAGCCCGAAAGTGCTTCCCGAACCTAAGACGAACAACATATCCTCTGAAGAGAAAAGGAACATTTTTGAGACATTTTTTAAGAGATGCCAATTGTTGGAAATATACGGAAATATTTCCACTGAAGGTAAAAATACGACGGATGATCTGGGAAACGCCGTGGAACCTGTTCATAAGAAAGAGTGGGGCGATATCATCCGTGACATCGGCGATCGTATCCTGGATTTCCGAATATCTCAGGACGGCACCTCCTGGAAATTATATTCCTATAGCTTCGGCGACACGCCCGAACATCAAAAAGAAGAGTTTGTCAGGATCGTAATGGCTTTTAGGAATTACTTCGTGCACCCTTTCTGCGATGGAAAGAAAAAAACACCCTTTACCGAAGGGATTGCAAAATTTTTCACAACAGCAGGATATGGATCGTTGGAAAATTTTCCGGAGGTAATAAATTGGCTTTCGATATATTTTTCCGTGATTTTGCACTGTGTGTTCTTGGAGAGCAAAAATGCGAGAGAAAACAAAGGCGTGACTAAACTAAGCCAAAATCTTTTCTCAGAGCCTAATCGTACACGGGAAGATTACGGAAAAGTCATTTTAGAATATTTGCAAAAGTGTTTGGCTTATGAGGAAACAGCTAAGGAAATATCGAAAGCCTTGAGCGGTATAAAAAGCATACTGTTGTATTCATCTGAAGAGGCGGTTCGAAAAACGCCTTGCGATGAAATTTCCGGAAGTCGGAGTACCAATATCGTTCCGACAGAAGATACTTTAAAATGCTTGTGCGAGGTTTTGACCAAATTGCAACGCAGGGAAGAGATTAAAGAAGGTTTCGAGGAGGATGGATGCGGAAAATTGAGTGCGTCACAACCGATTTTTGCGTACATTATGGATGAGGTTTTCAGAGGTTCGAAAAAGTCGTTCGTGGAACGGCAGAGCCTTGGCGAATTGATTTCGAACTTAAAAAAATCTTTTGATCCGAATACAGGCTCTTTGCTCTGCGAGCAGTTCACGGATTACAGAGATGCCGAGGTAAATTTTAAAGCATTGACCGCTTTGACGAACGGTTGTTTGGAAATTTTGCATCAATTATTACTGCAAGAAGCAGGCTTAACGGAGTTTTTTGAAAAAAAAGCGGATGCATAGGGTTCCATGCCGTATAAACGTTTGAAACCGCGAAAATTCGTTGCATTTTTTGGGAAAAACATCTACCCTCAGGAAGAGTGGTTTGTTGAGTTTTTGTGAGAACAGAGAAATCAATCTCATTACTATGACAGAAGAAAAGAATGAAGTGCCTGCGTCCGTGAACGGCGAAGCGGGCAACATGAGCAGTAATATCGAAACATCGGAAACGGCAACGAAGGAAGTGACCGAAGAACAGTCCTTTAATAACCAACCGAAGCCGTCGCATTTGCGGCAGCGTTGGAAGCGCAAACCGAGTGCGGGCACCGTGGCGACTATTCGCGAAGATACGACACCGCAACCGAAGGAGCTGAAAACGGTTGAAATACCGACGGCGGAGCGTTTGAATTATCCGAAAGAGACGTTCGGGCGCAGTGAGAATCGCAATCGACATCCTCGGGAGCGAGATGAACGGCACGGTAACGGAGAGCATTTTGGTGGTCGTAATCGTCGGGAAAATTTCGACGGCGGTGACATGCGGCGTGAAAAATCCTGCGGTTGCCACAGCGGGAAGGAAGAAGCCGCCTGCCTGTGTCATTCGCTTTTAAAGAAGGCGAAGCGGTTGTTCGGAAAACTGTTCGGGAGCGGTTCGAAACCGTCCGAAGAAGCTTCCTGCGGTTGTGGGCAACGCGGCGAACAAAAACATTTCGACCGCGGCGCGAACCGTCCCGGCGGTTATCATCGCCCGCGTCGTCGTTCCGGCAATCGTCCTCCGCGAAATCGTGGCGAATAGTCGGAATTTAATCGAATATCCCTTCACGGTGATGTCGAAGCATGATAATAAAGCTATCGGAAGGGGTTTTTGCGGTTGTAAATGCCAAAGGAGTGCAAACGTTTTTATTTAGGAGTACATCACAAAAGGGTGCGCAGATTGATTCCGTTTCCAAATCGGTAGGGTAGGGCACTTTATGGATAATTATGGATAAAGTATGTATTCGCGGCGGTATTCCGTTGAACGGAACCGTACGGGTCAGCGGTGCCAAAAATGCCTGTATGGCAATGATGGCGGCGGCTTTGCTGACTGATGAGGTCTGTATTTTGCGCAATGTTCCGCAACTGCGCGATGTTTCTGCTTTTATTCGCCTGCTTCAAACGCTTGGCGTTGAAGTTGAAGCCCTTGAACCGCACGTGTGGCGATTACAGGCGAAATCTATCACCCACGAAGCACCGTACGAATTGGTGCGAAAAATGCGCGCTTCCGTTTGCGTTCTCGGAGCACTTGTCGGGCGGTTACATAAGGCTTCCGTGCCGTTGCCCGGTGGTTGCGTGATCGGAAATCGTCCGATCGATTTACACCTGTACGGTTTACAAAAGCTCGGATACGCGGTTTCGCTCGAAGCAGGTGTTGTACACGTTTCGGCGAAACAACCGAAGGGTGATACGGTTTTTCTCGGCGGTCGTTTCGGAAGTACCGTAACGGGAACGGCAAACATCCTGACGGCGGCGGTTTTGACGCCAGGTGTTACCGTTATCGAAAGTGCGGCGTGCGAACCGGAAATTGTCGATTTGTGCCGTCTGTTGCAACAAATGGGGGCTTCGATTGACGGTATCGGCGGTCCGACGCTGAAAATCGTCGGTACGGATCGCCTGCACGGCTTTGATTACACGGTCATCGGCGACCGTATCGAAGCAGGAACCTTTATATTGGCTGGTTTGGTCACGCGCGGTCGGGTGCGGGTTTTCGGCGCGCAACCGCAACATTTAAGTGCTCTTTTGCATGTATTGGAACGCATCGGCGCGGACGTTCGCGTTGATGAGGTAAATCAAACGCTCGAAGTACTTCCGTGTTTGGAGCGTTTAAAACCGTTTGAAGTCACCACACTGCCGTTCCCGGGATTTCCGACGGATTTACAGGCTCAATTATGCGTATTGGGGATTTGTATCCGGGGACTGAGTCTGATAACGGAGCGCATTTATCCGCAACGCTTTATGCACCTTGCCGAATTGCAACGGTTGGGAGCGCATGTTACGCTGGAAGGCAGTACGGCGATTTTACAGGGCGGTTCTCCGTTGTCCGGTGCAGATGTGATGACGTCGGATCTGCGTGCCGGAGCCGCATTGTATCTGGCAGGGCTGGTTGCCAAAGGCGAAACTCGTATTCATCGCGTTTATCACGTAGATCGCGGTTACGAAAATTTGGATCAAAAACTGCGCGATTTGGGTGCTGACGTGGAACGTACGGAAGATGCGGATGCCGTTTAGAGTTTAATTACATGGAAGTATCCATCGAAAAACACTTGTCATGGCTTTCATCGGAGACAAAAACGACCCGACGTTTGCTTGAAAGGGTACGCGACATCTGGAGCGGTTACCTCGAACATCCGTTTGTTCGCGGAGTTGGCGATGGCAGCTTGGATAAGGAAAAATTTCGTTTTTATCTCAAACAGGACTATTTGTACCTCATTGAGTATGCGAAAGTTTTTGCCGTAGGAATTGCAAAATCGAACGACGCGGAAATCATACGTTTTCTTTCGGACATCATTCATCAGATTTTTACGTCCGAAATGAACATCCATCGGGCTTATATGCGACGGTTCGGTATCACCGAGAAAGAAATTGCCGACACAACGCCCTCTTTGGATAACCGCTCCTATACGTCTTACATGTTGCGCGTTGCGTACGAAGGCGGCATTGCGGAAATTTTGGCATCCGTTTTGTCATGTGCACTCAGTTACGAATATATTGCAAAAGCCATTGTTTCCGAACATCCGCAGGCGAGCTTACATCCTTTTTACGGCGAATGGGTCAGCGGTTACGCAAGCGAGGCGTATCAAAAGAACAATCAGCGGCTTGTCGAATGCTTCGAGGCGGTTACAGGCGAGCTTTCCAAAAAACAACTTCTTCGGTGTGAAGAAATCTTCGTCACTTGTTCGCGCTACGAAACGGCTTTTTGGGAGATGGCATGGGAAATGAAATTGTGATGCCAATCCATATAAGTTCTTCCTTCCCATTCGAACGACTTCTCGGGGCTTGAAGCTCCTTGTGGGATTTCGTTGAATGGGGGCGGTTGTTTTTATGGACAAACTGACCGAGGAGCAACGTCGCAAAAACATGCGGGCGGTTAAGTGCAAAGACAGCGAAATTGAGCGTTTGTTGCGTTCGGAACTTTGGAAGCGCGGCTATCGGTACCGAAAAAACGACCGTCGTCTCGAAGGGAAGCCTGATGTAGTTTTGTCGAAATATAAAATTGCCGTTTTTTGCGACAGCGAATTTTGGCACGGCTATAATTGGGATGTTCGAAAGGAAGATATCAAATCCAACCGAGCGTTTTGGATTAAAAAAATCGAAGGCAATATGAAGCGCGATGCGGCGGTGAATGAAATTTTACAAAAACAAGGTTGGACAGTGTTGCGATTTTGGGGCAAAGATATTCAACGCCGTTTGGCGGCATGCGTGAATGAAGTTGAAAAAGCGATTGAAAAGAACAAAAATTATCTAAATCGCACGTACAGAGACGGGCTTCGCACGTGAAAAAGTTCTCATCTATCGCACAAACGGCGATCTCGTCCGACGACATTCCGTTTCCGCCGCCGCAAAACGCGCGTTTTACGTTTATCGATTTATTCGCCGGCATCGGCGGCATGCGGTTGGCGTTTCAATCGTTGGGTGGGAAGTGTGTGTTCGGTTGCGAAATCGACGAACGGGCGCGCAAAACGTATGTTGCAAATTTCGGCGATGTTCCGGCGGGCGACATTACCAAAATCGATGCGGATGCCGTTCCCGATCATGATATTTTGGTCGGCGGTTTCCCGTGCCAGGCGTTTTCGATTGCGGGAAAACGCGGTGGTTTCAACGATACGCGCGGAACCTTGTTTTTCGATGCGGCGAGAATTCTCAAAGCCAAGCGACCAAAAGCCTTCTTTTTGGAAAATGTCAAAGGCTTACTGAACCACGATCGCGGGAAAACGATTGCCGTCATATTGAATGTTTTGCGTAACGATCTGGGTTACGTTGTTCCCGAACCGCAAATTGTGAATGCGAAAGATTTTGGCGTTCCGCAAAACCGTGAGCGTGTTTTTATTGTCGGTTTCAGAAAAGACCTTGGTGTGAAAGAAGGTGATTTTTCTTATCCGAAGCCGACGAATACGTCAAAAACCATAAGAGATATTCTTGAAGAACGCACCGTGTCGGCAAAATACTATTTGTCGACAACGTATTTGCAGTGCCTCGAACGGCATAAACTGAAAAATCAAAACAAAGGTAACGGTTTCGGGTACGAAATTAAAAGTTGTAATGACATTGCGAATGCGATTGTAACGGGCGGAATGGGACGCGAGCGAAATCTCATCATTGATGAGCGACTGGAAAATTTCACACCCGTCACGCATATCAAGGGCGAAGTGAACCGAGAGGGTATTCGTCGTATGACGCCGCGGGAATGGGCGCGATTGCAGGGCTTTCCCGATACATTCAAAATCGTCGTCTCCGATGCGAGTGCTTACAGGCAGTTCGGGAATTCCGTTGCAATTCCCGCCGTTCGGGCGACCGCCGAAAAGTTGATCGAGAAAATTTTATGCTAACGGGAAACAAAGGCGAGTGGAGCGAGTTTTACGTTTTTTTGAAACTTTTGGGCGACGGTGTTTTATATGCCGCCGATGAGAAACTTCGCAAAAAAGAAGACTTGTATTATCCGTTGCTTGAAATTTTGCGCACGGAACATAATGAAATCAGGCATTATATAAAGGAAGATATTTTTATTAAAATTGTTGATACGAGCGGTCGTGTTTTGCTTCGCTTGTTCGCAAACGAATTCGCGACGAAAGCCGAAAAACTGCTTTCAATCATCCAAAAATCCAATGTCGGAACCTTCCCCGTTCCGGATATCGAAGCCTTCATGCGCACGATCGGATGTTTTAAAATCAAAGCCGATTCGAGGGATAAAAGCGACATCACGCTTGTTTTGCACGATGAGAAAATTCAAAAAAACGGAACGTTTAAATTCAGCATCAAATCACGATTGGGCAAATCTTCCACGTTGTTTAATGCGGGAAAATGTACCAATTTTATTTATGAAATTGACGGAGTCATACCCGAGGAAACGGAAATTTTAACTGTAAAAGAGCGTGTAAGGTTAATCCATACACAGGGCGCACGTTTGTGTTTTGTCTAAAACGGAGAGCGAAACATTTGAAGCAAACCTGTGTCTCATCGACAGCCTGTTTTCGCGGATTTTGTCCGAATACGTTTTGGAGTATTACCTCGGTAACGGCAAAACCGTTCGCGAATTGACGGGGAGAATAAACGAAAAAAATCTCTGCGGTTTCAATATACAATTACAACGCCCCTACGAATACAAAATGAAACATTTCCTAACGGCGGTTGCGCTCGGTATGACGGCGTCCTCCGTTTGGGATGGACGCGAACAAACCACGGGTGGCTACATTATTGTGAAAGAAGACGGCGACGTACTCTGTTATCATTTATACAACCGCAATGAATTTCGGGAATATCTGTTTCAAAACACCCGTTTCGATACCCCGAGTTCTTCACGGCATGATTTCGGATACATATATCGTGAAAACAGGAAATTCTTTATGAAGCTTAATTTTCAGATACGATTTATATAAATATGGCAACAAATACCAGGATGGACAGCTCACGACCGCGCGTTCGAACCGCCTCGCCTGCCTTTCTTCCGACGGTTTGGAAGGTATTCCAAAGGTCGCTGGAAGATACCGACAACAACCTTTGAAAAGAAACAAACCCCACCACCCGTACGCCTCTGTGTGGATTTTAACCATACTCCCTCAGCGACGCGCCATCCCGCCGATAGCAAAAATCAACAACCGCAGTCTTCTGGGCAGATAATCGACTATTTGGTGTTTCCAAGCCGTTCCTCACCGCTTCCCCGCCTGATGATCCAACGCCATCATCGAGCATAAACATTGCTTCGAAGCGGCGCGCTCAATCTGTTGCAGGTAATTTTGGCAATTCGCTTCCTCTTCTACCTGTTCATTGATGAACCATTGCAGGAAGGTTTGCGTCGGATAATCGTTCATCTTCAATGCAAGCGCATACGCCGCATGAATGTATTTTGTGTTTTTAATTTCATGATCGTACGCCGCCTTGAAAGCCTCACAGGGGCATTTGAGTGTGAAATTCGGACATTCGAAACTTTCAAACTTTACGCTTCCTCCGCGCTCCTGAATGTAATCGATAATCTTCATTGCATGTGTTACTTCCTCTTCATACTGCTTGCGCATCCAGTGCGAGAACCCTGGGAAACCCGCATCATTCAAAGCCGTCGAAAGCCCCAAATAGGTATACGCCGCTTCGAATTCGTGCGTAATTTGTTCGTTTAAAATTTGTTCTAATTCTTTTTCGATTTTCATACCTTAAAAGTGGCGATTTTTGTGAAAAAAGTCAATAAGGTTTAGAATGAGGGGTAAAAAATAACAATGCAGAGTAAAAAATTCCCGAATTTTGTGTCCGAAGCTACTGTTTATAAGTCAAAACGATGGAAATCCTCGGCGGTTCGGTTCGAAACAAGCGAAAATTTTCAACTTTTACTTCACAATTTGAACACGATACGTTCCGCTTTGGTGTTGTACATACTGCGGACCGTTTGAGGAAGGCGAGAAATTCTTTAACGTACAACCGTCATTGGCAAGCGGGATGAGAAAACCGCGTTTCAATTGCCGTTCGACTGAAAACGTCTGTAAACGTTGCGAAAGCTGATCGATATGTCGCGCTCTTAATTCGTATGTCTGGCGAACGCACCGTTGCAGACGATCGATTGCGGTTTTTAATTTTTCCCGATGTTCACGAATGAGAAAAGCCACTGGAACGGCTTTGATGCGGGAACGGATTTTATCGAAAGCGTATTGTTTTGTTTGCAGTTGTCGACGGCAGGCATTCTCGAAATCTTTCGTAAGTTGCAAATAGCGTTGTCGTTGCTGTTCGATAATGCAGCTTGGACAAAAACGTTTTAAAGACATTTCCGCAACACCGTACCGCTGTCGAAAGTTTTGATAACGGAATTCAAAGGCGCGCCTGAGGCGTTGGAGATTGTTTTGCCGTTGTTGGAGGGCGTTTTGGTAAGCATTGGCAAGAATTTCGGCGGCGGCGGTCGGCGTTTCGGCGCGTTTGTCCGCAATAAAATCGCAGAGCGTATAATCCGTTTCATGCCCGATGCCCGTTAATAAAGGCTTTCGGCGTTGCGCCAGAAACCGCACCAGACCTTCGTGATTGAAACAATTCAAATCTTCAAAACTGCCGCCGCCGCGGATGAGAACAATCAATTCGATTTCGGGATATTGCTGCAACCGCCGAAATGCCTTCATGATTGCCGACGGCGCGCCGTTGCCCTGTACGAGCGACGGTGCCAGCAGCAACGAACCTTTCCAGTTTTTTCGACGTAAAATCTGCAAAAAATCCTGCAGCGCCGCCGCTTCCGGCGAGGTAATAATCCCGATATATTTCGGAAGAGTAGGGCAGGGGAGCTTTTTTTCGGATGAAAAAAGTCCTTCGTTGCGCAATTTTTCCTTTAAAACTTCAAATTGTTGTTGCAGTTCGCCAACGCCGAGTTTGCGAATTTTTTTAGCAACCAACTGATACCGTCCCGAAGCGATATAAACGTCGATGCGACCTTCCACGAGAACCGATTGTCCGTTTTCGAGCGGCTGTTGAAGCGAGGAATGATCTGCTTGAAACAGAACAACGGAAATTTGACTTACCGCATCCTTCAATGTGAACCAGGTGATGCCTTTTGCGGTGCGAAGATTGGAAATCTCGCCGTACACGGCAACAAACGGGAACGCATCGCGCACCAACTGCCGCAAGCAGAGGGATAATTCACCGACCGACAGAGCACCTTTGATGAAGGGAGTCAGCATGCGGATCGAAATCGACGATTAAAAACAGTGTGCATGACAATCAGATTTCCAATACGTCTCTCTTCGACTTCCGCCACCGACAAAACCAACGATACAAGACATACACGACGACCAAAAAAACACAAAAAATCGTCAAACCGAAATGCCCCGTGTAAATCGCGCGTCCACCGCACACAAACCCGATCGCCCAGATAAATTGCACCAGCCAACTGACGGCGAGATAATGGCAAAAGCGCACTTCTTTCAACGTCGCCAAAATGTAACATTGAACGGAGTAAGGGAGATGCGGGATAAGTTGGATGAGCAGGCACCAGCGGAGGCTGTTAAAGCGTGTGTTCGGGCGCGGTCGGCGTATGGGTTTGTTGCGAAAGATTAATTTTAACAGGAAACGATTGAGGCATCGTTTGTAAAAAAAATGCGAAAAGATGAGATTAAACCCGATGCAAACAAAGACAATTTTGAGAGCAATTTTCAAATTCCAACAGGAACCCGCCAAAACCAGTAATGGAGAAATCGGAATACCGAAGGTCGGCAAAAACAGCAACGATAATACTAAAAACCACGGATGTTGTTTCGCAAAACCGTAAAATGCCGCTAACCAATCCCGAAAAGTCGACGATGAACCACCCGCTCGGCTGAGATAAACAACGAACATCCCGATCGAGAGCGACAAAAAGATCAACAGCGCAATTTTTCCGACGAAACCACCGCGCGGATCTTTCTCCCTCCCGAACACCACGGGACGAATCTTCTACAAAGACCAGGTGCGTTTCCGATGCCGCGTCGCTTTGGATTTTTTCCGCCGCTTATGCTTGTTCATCTTTAAAATACGCTTCTTTTTAAGGTTCCCCATATGAAATCAACAGCCTCAGTCCAACGTATATTTTGTTGGAAGTAAAGGTTTTTGTAAGAATATTCGGCATTTTTTTATAGCAATAAAAAACCATGAGTCGATGCTGTACAACAAGCTGTTTAGCTTAAAGTCGTGGTAGTGGAACAGAGCTTCGTTAGTGAAAAGGCGAAATTCAAAACATTGTAACATAATATACGTGTGCCGTGTCTTCATCAAGTTCCTTCCTTTCTTGAGAATTCCTCCTTTCCTATTGCCCTTAAACCCAAAATTTCCATCAATAAAGCCGTATGGGAACACTCTTTCCGAAGAACTGTGATGTTTGTGTGATCGGAAGCGGGCTGTCGGGGTTGACGGCGGCGAACGTTTTGGCGAAACAGGGGCATACGGTTGTACTTTTGGAGCAACACGCGCAGTTGGGCGGGTTGGCGGCTTATTTTAAACGTCCCGGCGGTTTTACGTTTGACGTGTCGCTGCACGGGTTCCCGGTCGGGATGATAAAGTCCTGCCGCCGCTATTGGAATGCAACCATCGCAAATTCCATTGTTCAACTGCCGCACGTGCGCTTTGTCAATCCGCAGTTTCAATTTGAGACCACCTTTGATCGTACGGATTTTACGAACAAATTGGTCAATGTGTTCAAAATTCCGTCGGAACGCGTCGAAGCGTTTTTTGAGCACCTGCGCGGCATGAATTTCTACGATGCGGATCGGCGCACGACGGGCGAATTGTTCGAGGAATTTTTCCCGCAACGTCCCGATGTGCATCGGCTGTTGATGGAGCCCATTACCTACGCCAACGGTTCGACACTGGAGGATCCCGCGATTACGTACGGGATTGTGTTTTCCAACTTCATGAATAAAGGCGTGTACACGTTCCGCGGCGGTACCGATTGCCTTATTCGGGAAATGACGACCGAACTGCAAAAGAACGGCGTGACGATTGTAAAACGCGCGCAGGTAGAGAGAATTTTGACCGAAAATCGTGAAGGTATTCCGACGGTGGTCGGTTTACAGGTGAACGGCGAAGCGATCGCGTGCAAAGCGATTGTGTCGAATGCCAATCTGAAAGCGACGATTTTATCTTTATTAAATTCGAGCGATATCGATGAAACCTTTCGCGCGGAGACAAAGGCGGTACGTTTAAACAACAGCTCCTGTCAGGTGTACATGGGGTTTAAAGAGGGCGAAACGTTGCCGAACATCGGAGATTTGATTTTTACGTCCGATGAAGAATGTTTTTCGAGCGCATCTTTGAAAGCATTTGATACCCAGAGTCGAACTTTTTCCGTCTATTATCCGAGCATTCGTCCCGAAAGTCCGACGCCGCGGTACACGATTGTCGCTTCGACCAACGCCCTTTGGAAGGATTGGGCAAATTTGTCGGAAGAGGATTACAAGGCGGCGAAAGAAACGCTCAAGCAACGCACCTTGGCGGCTTTGGAGCGTTTTGTACCGCATGCGGTTGATAAAATTTCTTGGATTGAGGTGGCGACGCCGCGCACGTTTCAACGCTACACGCAACATTGGGAAGGCGCGTCATTCGGAACAAAATTCGAAGGTTTAAAGGTTTCCATGGAATTGCCGCAACATGTGCACGGTTTGTACCACGCCGGTTCGGTCGGTATTATCATGTCCGGTTGGCTCGGAACCGTTAATTATGGCGTGATTACGGCGGATAAAGTCGATCAATACCTGCGAACGCGTGCATAGAGGTGTTTTTAAAAGCATCTCGGAAGGTGTGGAGAAAAACGAACTGCTCTTTTTGTGAATTTTTCCCGTATAGAACGCAGCGCAAGTGGTTTTGGAAGGTGTTTCGCGAAAAACATTGTCGGAAATTGCCAAAATACAAGTTGCCGCCGCTTTAAGTTGTTCGGTTACGTAACGGATGAAAATTGAACAGTCTCAGGTACGAATTTTCCAAAATGCGCTTTAATATTTCGGCGCTTATCGAAAGGACTAAAAAAGCATTTGTTTCATACTTCGAAGACTAAAACGGATATTCATTATATCGAATTATTTTGAGGGATTAAAGACGTTTATAACAAGGGATTTTTCGGCGAAAAAATGTATTATTTTTATTTGCAACGGTGTTTCCGATTTGTTTCCCTGATATCAGATTTTACTTATGGAAAAAACAGGTGGGAAAGTATACGGAATTTGGTTCATCGGGTCGTTGTTTTATTTATACGAACTTTTTGTTCGCGTCATCCCGAGCTTACTCGGGCAAGTGCCGAATTCGCCCGTTGCCGAACTTTCGCTGACACAAATGTCGACGGTTATGAGCCTGTATTACATGATCTATTCCCCGATGCAGTTGTTTGTGGGACCGTTGTTTGATACGTTCGGCGGACGAAAATTGTTGGTCGGAAATTGCCTGTTGCTGGCGTTGGCGTGCCTGTTGCCGCTTATTCCGACGGGAGTGTTGTTCTTCCTGGGAGCGGGGCGGTTCGCGATGGGTTTTGCATCCGCTTTCGGTTTCGTCGGCGTAATGTATTTGTGCACTACATGGTTTCCGCAGAACAAATGGGCGATGTTGTCGGGGTTAACGACGATGTTGGGCATGTTCGGTTCCATCGGTTCGCAAAACGGTTTTGCCTATTTAAATACGGGTTACGGCAACATTTGGCTGACGGCGTGCGTTTTCGGGCTGATCGTGACGGGGTTGCTGTACGTTTTTGTTCCGAAGGACACGCATTTGGCACCGCGCGATAAAAAACTTTGGCGGGAATTGGGCGGGCGTCTGTGGGAAATCGCCAAAAAGCCGGGTGCCTGGGTTGCCGGGATTTTAACGGGGGCTTTATATATGCCGTTCGCAACCTTTGCTGACCTGTGGAGTATTCCGTATTTTACGAATGTTTGTCATTTTACCACTCTGGAAGCGGCACAGCTGGTGTCGATTTTGAATTTGAGCTGGGCGATTTCCTGCCCAATCATGGGATGGATTTCGGACACGGTTCGTTCCTGTAAAAAACCAATGATGTTCGGCGGTATCGCGGCAGCCGTTCTTTTTACCGTTTTTCTCGTTACGGGAAAGGCGTCGTTCGGAACAATGGCGTGTCTGATGGTGCTTTTGGGGATTTGTTGCGGTGTCCAGGTGATCGGATTTGTGGCGGTTGCCAATTTAAATTCCTCCTCTCTCGGCGCCAGTTCCGTTTCTTTCTGCAATGCCCTTTGTATGATTTTGTGCGGTCTTGGACAACCGCTTGTCGGATGGATGATCGATAATTTCAAAGAAGCGCATTTGTTGTCGGAAGCGTACCGATCGGGGTTGTCGATCGTAACGGTGATGATCGTATTGGCAACAATTCTTTTCGGACTTGTTTATAAAGAGAAGCGTTTGGCGTGACGGGCACGGAAGACAATTTTGCGGCTTCGAACACGCAACGGGCTGTGAGATTGAACTGCGAAGGAAGTCACCCCTAAAGCAGGTTGCAACAGCAATTTTTATCGTTTTTTCGTGCGTTTTTTGCTTTTTGAATACAGTCGGCACCAAATATCGATAAAACCCCGCCTCCATCGGTATTTTTAGTATGTTTCAATAATAAACCTCCGAGGCGATTGTCGTCCCGGCATGCTTAAATTTACCGTTTCTCCTCCCGCAAGCGGTTAAGAACCTCGAAAAAATCTTTACAAACTACGGTTTGAGGCGAATTTTTCGAAAAAATTTCACTTTGCGGTTGCATCAAAATCGTCCGAATGTGTGCCCTTTGTCCCGCTTCGACATCCGTTTCCTTATCGCCGATCATCCAACAACGGTTCGGATTGAGGTGAAACGTTTCCAGGCATTCAAGGATAAATTTCGGAGACGGTTTCCGATATTCGCAGGGTTCTTCCGCCGTTCCGAGAGCGAGGCAGGTTTTTGTGAATAAATCCCGCCCGAGATCGATGAGATCCAGCATGCGTTGATTGCAGGCGTTCACTTGTTCGAACGTACAGAGACCGCGCCGAATGCCGCTTTGGTTGGAGAACAAAAAGAACAGCCAACCGTCTTTTTTTAATGTCGCCAAACATTCGCGTATGCCCGGCAACAAACGCACCTTGCTCGGATCGGACAGGTAGTGCAAGTCCTCAATGAGTGTTCCGTCGCGGTCAAGAAACAGAGCCGAGCGTTTTGGAAGCATACACTAAAATTTCTTCGGGCGTTGTCACGGCGGTTCCGACTTTACGAATTACAATCCCCGACAATAAATTGGCGAACGCGATGGCTTCCGACGGAGTACGATGAGCGCAAAAAGCGACCGCCAGGGCCGCAAGCGCGGTGTCGCCGGCACCGGAAACATCGAAAACTTCTTTCGCAACCGCAGGTGCCGTTTGAATACTTCCGCCGTTCTCAGCAAGCGCAACACCTTGCTCGCCCAACGTAACGGTAAGATAACGCACCGAGTGACGGTTGAAAATTTCCCTTGCGACGGCATCCGATGAGAACGTTTGGTTCGGTTCGGTATTGAAATTTGCCAACTGCAACGCTTCGGTACGGTTAGGTTTCAGCAAATCGACGCCGTTGTAACAAAGTTTATTTTTTGGTTTCGGATCGACGGCTAAAAAGAAAGAATAATGCTTTTTCAGTTCAACCAATTTATCCAAAAGTGCCTGCGTAACCGTTCCTTTGGCATAATCGGATACCAAAACAGCGGAAACGGCGTTTTTTTGCAAAAACGCTTCCGCTTGCGCAATAACGGCAGCAACAGACGCTTCCGAAAATTTCTTTTCCCGATCCAACCGACACAGCTGTTGATGGCGAGCAATCACGCGTGTTTTGACGATCGTTTGGACATCGGAACGAAAATTTTCGCCGCAAAAAGAAATCCCCGCTTCCCGCAATAATCGTTGCAACACACTTCCCGCTTCATCCGTTCCGACGGAACCGAGAAAAGTAACGTTTGCACCCAAACTCTTGAGGTTCAGCGCGACATTACAGGCACCGCCCAAGCGACATGCTTCGTGTTCAATCCTAACGACTGGTACAGGAGCTTCGGGCGAAATCCGCTCTGCATCCCCGAAGATATAACGATCCAGCATGGCGTCACCGATGACGAGCACATTCAGCGACGGAACGGCTTGCAAAATCGATTGGACGCTTTTCCGGGAGAGTGTCATAATCAAGTGATGTCTTATATGTACAAAAAGCTTGTTGTGCCGTCAATGTTGCTTGCGGCGTTCGGGATTGCGCCAAAGCAGTTTCTTTTGGCGGTTGCAAAGAAATGCATGCCATCAACTTCGACAGTTATTAGTAACAAGGCAGGTTCCGAAAGCGCAAAAAGACCGTGTGTTGTTCAAAAAAACGAAAAAACGGTCGGATCATTAAAATCAAAATCTGAACCGACGAAGAACGGATCTGATATTCCGCAATTTGCACCGGGATTACCGCGGTGGCCGACGGATAATCGGGCATTTTTCGACGACAAGCCGCTTGCGGATTACATTCAGCCGACGCAGAGCGGAAGGCTTGCATCAGGATTGTGGGGATGTACGCGCAATCAGGGAAAAAAATTTCACGCGGGCGTAGATATAAAATCACTGTATCGCGATCGCCGTTATGTACCGCAGGATCGCATTTTTGCCGCTCTGCCGGGGAAAGTGGCTTATATCAACACGAACCCGAAAAACAGTGTGTACGGGAATTATGTGGTGTTGGAGCACTTTGAACCGAACTTGCGTTTTTATACGCTGTACGCACATTTGGCATCCGTCGAACCGACTTTAAAAGTCGGTCAATCGGTGGCACAAAGTGCGCTTTTGGGCGTAATGGGTTGCACCGGCAATGTGCCCGGTTTGTACTATGCGCACGTTCATTTCGAGGTTGGTTTTTCGGTCGGAACGGAACAAACGTTTACGCGTTGGTATAATATGCAGCAGGAGAAACCCAAAGATCCCAATGCGCACGGGCAATGGCATGCGTTCAATCTGGTTTCTTTGGATCCGTTGGAATTTTTCCGAGCCAAAAGCAACTTTACGCATTTTTTAAAAGCGCAACCGATTGCCTTTACGCTGTTTGTCGCGACCAACAAAATTCCCGATTTTATGGCACAAAACACCGCTTTGGGTATGTTGCCGTCGGAGAAATTTTACGGTTGGAGAATTGACTTTACGTGGTTCGGTGCCGTCGTGCACTTCGAACCGTTGCTTCAACCGCAAAAAGAGAAATGGCAGGTTGTTTCTTTTGATAAGCGGGAATTGGAAAAGAACGGCAATCGCCACACCCTGGAATTTGATAAAAACAACCGACCGTTTTTGGGAGAAACGTTGGAACGTTATCTGTTCGAGTTATTCGGAGAAGCGTTCTGATGCCCGGATTTTCGTTGAATATCGGATAAAAACAAGAGGGCGGCGATTATTTTTGTCGATATTCGAACGCGATGCGACGATGACGGATTTTCCGAATTCCGAGGCTCGGAAACGAAAAACTTTTACTTTCCATGCGCAGTACGGTGCTCCGGTTTATAAAACCATAAACTTCGGGCGATTTTTTCGAAAAAATCAATATCCGCATTGGCGCAGAATTTCGTAACGCACGATACCGACGGCGGTTGCCAAATTCAACGATCGCACTTTCGGATGCATCATCGGAATGGTGATGCGGAAACTTTCAAATTCCTTATGTACGTAATTGGGACAGCCCGAACCTTCGTTTCCGAACAAAATACCGTCCTCATCCCGAAAAGAAACCTCCGTGTAAGGATGTTGCGCATGCGTGGTCAGCAGCCAAATACGCTTTGGGCGATCGGGAGCGTTCAAAAATGCCTCAAAGTCGATATATTCGCGAACATCCAGATATTGCCAGTAATCCATCCCGCTGCGTTTCAGATAACGGTCGGACAATGAAAAACCGAGCGGACGAATGAGATGCAGGCGCGTATGGGTGCAGGCACACAAACGCCCAATGTTGCCCGTGTTTTGAGGAATTTCAGGGCGAAAAAGAATAACGTGGATCACCTAAAATATTGCCGAAAATACATGGAACCTACGCCGTTATTCGTTTCACACTTCCAAAAACTACACACGACATATCCGATTTCGAATACACCTGTAAGC
This sequence comes from uncultured Verrucomicrobiota bacterium, assembly GCA_946186275.1. Lineage (GTDB taxonomy): Bacteria > Verrucomicrobiota > Verrucomicrobiia > Opitutales > UBA9783 > UBA3222. The sequence continues at coordinate 8,345 of CAMHMO010000009.1, read as the reverse complement.
TTGGACGCATCAGACACGAACACACGGACGCAACGCAAAGATGCGCTACACTATAAAAGTGCAAAACCTGCGGTGTCTCGTTTTGTTCGAGCGTGTACGAAACCAACAAAACTATTTGAAACGCTGCCGAACGGAACGCTCCGCATCCCGTTGTTCCGCGCGTTTCTTCAAATCCTGACGCTTATCGTACTGTTTTTTTGCCTTACAAATCGCAATTTCCAGCTTCGCCAAGCCGTGTTTGAAATAGAGCTTTACGGGAAAAATACTTTCGCCTTTGCGCTCCAATGCACCACGCAACTCATCGATTTCCCGCTTATGAAGCAACAGCAAACGCCCCCGCGTCGGTTCGTGATTCTCCGACGTCCCGAACTTGTATGCATCGATATGACCGTTCAGCCATACGAGATGACCGCAACGATCCAAGTGCACAAAGGACTTCTCTATGACACAGTTCCCGCCGCGCAACGACTTTATTTCGGTACCCGAAAGAACGATACCCGCCTCAAAGGTTTTCCCGATGAAAAAATCATGCGATAACCTCCGATTCAAAAACGTTTTCGTCCTTTCGCCGGAAGCGGAACACATCCGAAGCCCACAGGTGAACCCCTACAAATTGTAGGTGATCTTCCCTTCGATGATTTCGCGCAACGCCGTGTCTTCCAACGTCAACCTCTCCAACGATTGCACCAACGGAGTGGAACCGTCCCGCAACTGCTTCACGCGTTTCGAAACCAGATTGACAAGAATATTCGGATTCGGAATAACCTTACTCGCTTTATCCAATAAAACCGTGTTGATAAACATAAGAAACCCAAAGCACTAAAACAAACGGCGGAAGTATCGGTTGCCTTCGAACCTTTCGGTCTAGCACAAATCCTTCAAATGCGCGCTCGGCTTAAACTTAACGCTTTTGGAAGCGGCAATTTTGATGGGCTTTCCCGTCTGCGGGTTCACACCGTTGCGCGCCTTGCGTTCGGAAACGGAAAACGTACCGAAGCCGACCAGCGATACCGTTTGATCCTTTTCGATCCCGTGTTTGACGGACTCCAAGACGGCAGATAATGCTTCTTCGGCAAGCACCCGCGTGGCTTTCTCGCCCATGCGCCTCTGAATTTCCTCAATGAGTTCTGACTTGTTCATAAAATTTAAAGTACTTTTCTTCATTAAATCGCTATTTTTCCGCACGTCAATAGCGTGTTTAAGAGAAAATGAGAGGGAATTGGGTTTTGGAAGAGGAATTTTTTGGAAATTGAGAATGATTTTGGGTAAGAATGGCTTCCAAAGCCTATTTGCATGTTCACTTGTCTTAAATATGTTAAAGGCTAAAAAATCGAATAGACCTTGCGTGTCCTTTTATCCGACCGGCAACAGTATCCTTTTTATCGATAAAATCTTGAATTTATTGTCCTCATTTGCAACACCTGAGCTGATGTTGTGGAATTTTACACAGCGGATCCTTGCGTTGTTTTTGCTGATTTTACTAAGTCCGTTGCTTATTTTCTGCATCGTTATTGTGTTTCTTCAGGACCGAAAAAATCCGATTTATATCTCGGATAGGGTAGGCAAGGATGGGAAACTTTTCTCAATGATCAAACTGAGAACAATGGTGGTAAATTCGGATGAAGTTAACCCTTATACATCGTGTTCGGATGTCCGAATCACAAAAGTGGGGCATGCGCTCCGAACGTTAAAGTTGGACGAATTTTTTCAACTGATAAACGTTATTAAAGGCGATATGTTGCTGATCGGACCGAGGCCGCAGAGTGTTCAGGAATACCAGGTGATTACATCGCGGGAAAAAGATATTGTTAGCGTTCTTCCCGGGATGTCTGATTTTGCTGTTCTATTGATGTCACGGGAAGGAGAGCTGTTGTCTCATTATCCAGATCCTTACGATACTTATCTGCATATCTGTCGTCCGATCAAGTCCCGTCTGGCACTTTTTTATATTGAACATCGTTCCGTTTGGGTAGATTGCGTTTTATTATTTTTTAATGCGACAAATTTTATCAGTCATCAGTGGACGTTGCGACATATGGCAAAGTTTATTGTTAAATTGGGCGATTGTGGTGTGCCGTATGAAGTTTTGAGCGGCGAAAAAGAACCGTATCCGATGGATTTGCCGCGTTGAAAGTGTCGTTGTGAGTGTGACGCAAAAATTTCCTTTATTTTTGCCGAAAAGGATTTCGGAATAAAAGCATGGAGACGGTAGGCGTAGATTACGGTTGGCTTGCGTTTTGCATGGTGCTGGCGGGCTGGCTGGGCTTTGAGTTGATCGGGAAAATTCCGTCACAACTGCATACGCCGCTGATGTCGGGAACCAATGCGATTTCGGGGATTACGTTAGTAGGAGCTTTGGCGACGTTGTCGTATGCAACGGATGCAGTGACAGAGGTTTTATGTTACGTAGCAATTTTTTTCGCTGTCATCAATGTGGTCGGCGGTTATTGCGTCACCGACCGCATGCTGAAAATGTTTAAAAAGTAGTTATGGACGCTCTCTTCGTTCTGGCGGCTGTTTTGCTGATATACGGTCTCAAATTGATGGGGAAGGCGGCGACCGCGAGAAAAGGCAATGTTTTGTCGGGTGCCGGGATGCTCTTGGCGGTGGCAACGACTTTGTGGATATTTCCGCCGAAAAACACATGGGTATTGGTCAGTGTAGTTACATTTGGATCGTTAATCGGCATTTGGACGGCGGCTTACGTTAAAATGACGGCGATGCCGGAGTTAGTAGCGTTATTTAACGGTTTCGGCGGATTGGCGAGTTTATTGGTCGGAATGGTCGAGGGTCTGAAGCTTATGGATACTTCCGACAATGGGGTTGGCTCGAACTCAGTTTTTACTAAAGTTGCCATCGTCTCGGCTATCGTTATCGGCGGGATTACCTTCACGGGAAGTTTGGTTGCGTACGGAAAATTAAGTCGAAAATTGCCGGGCGGTTCCATCGTATTTCCGTTTCAGATGTACGTTTGTTGCGGGTTAGGCTGTTGGCTATACTGGTGGTTATACGGTTGGGTTACATCCGAAAGTTTTGTTGACCTTAGTTCCCTTTCGGCAATCGTCATTCTCAGTCTGGTTGCCGGAGTATTGTTCACGCTTCACATCGGTGGCGGTGACATGCCGGTGGTAATTGCGTTGTTGAACAGTCTGTCGGGCGTTGCGGCGTGTGCGGCGGGGCTGATTTCGCTCAACAAAGTTCTTATCGTTGCAGGATGTTTGGTCGGAACGAGCGGTCTCATCTTAACGCTCATCATGTGCAAAGCCATGAATCGCTCGATCGGAAAAGTATTATTGGGCGGTTTTAAGGCGTCGGGAACAAAAGCACAGTCGAAGTCTTTCGGCGAGCCGAAGACAATGTCGGCGGAAGATGCTTATTTCCCGTTGGAAGCAGCGCGAACGGTGGCGATTGTTCCGGGGTACGGGTTGGCAGTGGCGCAGGCACAGCATGCGGTAAAAGAGTTGGTGCAAAAATTGACGGAGAACGGCGCAGAAGTATTTTATGCCATCCATCCGGTGGCAGGGCGTATGCCGGGACATATGAATGTCCTTCTCGCGGAAGCGGATGTGGATTACGATCAATTGACGGAATTGGAAGCTGCAAATGCGCGTTTTCCCGAGACGGATGTTACGATTGTGGTCGGAGCCAACGATGTGGTCAATCCTGCGGCGGTCGAAAACAAAAATTCGCCGTTGTACGGCATGCCGATATTGGAAGTTTTCAAAGCGAAAACCGTACTGGTGCTCAAACGCGGACAGGGGAAAGGTTTTTCGGGGCTGGAGAACGAATTGTTTTTGAAAGACAACGTTCGTATGATTTACGGCGATGCCAAAAAGACACTGACGCAGTTGGCGGCGCAGTTTAAAGGCGAGTAGATAAAGGTTGCGGTTTGCGAAGATCTGGTACAGAATAGAGCATGGTGTTCGCGCTTAGTCGGTGTGTTTTTGAGGCGTGATTGCGTAAGTGATTCTTTTCAAATTTTGTGATACAATCTCCGTTGAAAGTCTATGAGTGCACCGCATGTTGTGCTGAACCAACATAACGGAATGGATGAAAATAGGCTTCGACCACCGCGGTTTTCCGATTTTACCGGTCAACCGAAAACCGTCGAACGTCTCCAAATCATGGTTGGTGCGGCACGTAAGCGGGGCGATGCGCTCAATCATATTTTACTAAGCGGACCGCCGGGGCTGGGGAAAACAACGCTGGCACACATTTTGGGACACGAAATGGGCGTGCAGGTGCATGTAACCTCCGGACCCGTCATTGAAAAAGCCGCGGATTTGGCAGGCTTGCTGACGAATTTATCGGAAAATGACATTCTGTTCATCGATGAAATGCATCGGTTACCGAAAACCGTTGAGGAGTATTTGTTCTCGGCAATGGAGGATTTTTGTATCGATGTCATGATCGATCAGGGACCGAACGCCCGCAGTGTGCGTTTAAACTTGCCGAAATTTACCTTACTTGGTGCTACTACACGCAGCGGACTGCTTTCGGCGCCGCTACGGTCGCGTTTTACTCTTCAAACCCGTCTGCATTACTATACAAAGGAGGATCTGCGGTCGATTGTGCTTCGTTCGGCGGCACTGGTTAACATCGAAATGGACAAAGGCGGTGCATTGGAAATTGCTTCGCGTTCTCGCGGAACGCCGCGTATTGCGAATAATTTAATCGCTTTTACCCGTGATTTTGCGCAACAAAAAAACGAAAAGGTTGTTTCTCGCGAGGTGGCACGCCGGGCGTTGGCGGTGTTGGATATTGATGAAAACGGTTTGGACGAATTGGATAAACGCATTTTATTTGTATTGGCACATCAATTTCAGGGGAAACCGACAGGGCTGCACACATTGTCAATTGCAGTGGGTGAAGAAGCGGATACTTTATCTGAAGTACACGAACCGTTCCTCATCCAGGAAGGGTATTTACAACGAACACCGCAAGGGCGCCAATTGGCACCACGCGGTTGGCAGGTGCTAAAATTACAGGCAGATGTACAAAGTTGGTTTGCGTTATAAAGGATAACAACTAAAGGATTTGATCTATATTGAAAAACCTCACGTGTAACATCGAATTGTATGCTTAGTGTGTTCTGAAGATTGCAGATGTTAGATTTGATGCAAAAAGGCGAAATATCCTTTTACGGCGTTTAAATTTTTTGAATAAACAGAATAATGCCTACGTAGAACACACCAGCACTCAAACGATGCTCGCTGACGGGAACAACATACACCGTCACAAAAGCCCTTCCCGAAACCTCCAAGAAAAACCAAGCAACCCTTCCGAAGTCAAGATAAACCGCAGAAAACTACCCGAAAATCTCTTCTTTTCTGAAGAAGCGCGCAATTTCCTTCTGAGCCGAAACGGGACTGTCGGATGCATGAACGACATTCGTGGATTTGTCCACTCCGAAATCGCCGCGAATGGTTCCTTTCGGTGCCAACTTGGAATCCGTCGGTCCGAGCAACTCGCGCACTTTGGCAATCGCATTTTCGCCTTCCAACACCCACAGCATAACAGGGCACTGTTGCATGTAGGACAAAATGTCCGGGAAAAACGGTTTGTCGACGAGAAAATCGTAATGGTCACGCAAAATCACTTCCGTTAACTGCATCATTTTAGAAGCAATCGGTCGCATGCCCGCTTCCGTAAAGCGTTTTAAAATAACACCCGTCAGGTTCTTTTGCATCCCGTCGGGTTTTATGATCACCAATGTACGTTCCAAAGTCATCTCTTATCCCTGTACCCTACAGTGTAAAACGAGACTGCATCGGTCAAGGTTTTTGCGAAATTTTCTCGCAAAAACTTCACTTTAGATAAACTTGGAGAGATTTTAGAATACGTCCCTTGTCAGCATCCAACTCTGTTCACCCATACCAATACCCGTCAAACGCCATTTGATGACGAAACCAGGTCAGTTGTTTTTTCGCCAATCCGTATGTATCGTTCACGATTTCCCGTTCGAGATCTTCCAAAGATGTCGGTTGTTGCAGAAATTTTAATGTTTCGCGGTACCCGATCGCCGTGGAAGCGGGCGTATCCGGCAATAATTTTCCTTCTTCCTTCAATCGTCGCACTTCGTCAATAAGACCGTTTTGCAACATTTTATGTACCCGCAGACGAATGCGCAGTTTAAGGATTTCCAACGGTCGACAAAGGCAAATGGTAACTTTCGTCAATGAAGCGTAAGGCATCGGCTGTTGTTGAAAGTTTTTTAATACTTCCACAAGCGGTAAGCCTGTCGTTAAACAACGTTCCAACGCTTTTCGTACGTTACGCGGATTTTTAAACTCTACATACTTTGATGCCTGCGGATCGAATTTCAACAATCGTTCCCGAAGGGCTTCGATGCCGCCGTTTGCTTCCAACGCCGCAATTTCTTCCCGCACGGCTTCACTCGGATGCACATCATCGGTCACGGGCGACAAAAAACTTTTCAAATACAATCCCGAACCGCCGACCGCCAGAACATTTTTGCCGCGCGCCGTAATATCCGAAACGCACTTTTGCGCGTAAGAAACAAAGTCCTTAATCGAAAACGGTTCGTTCGGTTCCGCGATATCAACGCCCCAATGACGCACCGTTCGTCGTTCTTCCGGCGTCGGTTTGGCGGTTCCGATATCCATTCCGCGGTAAAACGCCGATGCGTCGCAGGAAAGGATTTCGCAGTTTTTTTTCTGCGCAAAATTCAACGCCAGCTCGGTTTTTCCGGATGCCGTTGCTCCCGCCAGAATAAACAAAGTCGGCATGCATTTATTTTGAAACGCCGATAAACGCACGCAACCGCAAAGAACTCAAAAGAGATTTCGCGGTAATTGAAAACTTCGTCGTCGTGAAAACCCGAAAAATGTTGACCGAATGTAATTTCTCTTTTTCCATAGAGGCGCGTGGCTGGATAGCTCAGTCGGTAGAGCAGAGGCCTGAAAAGCCTTGTGTCGTTGGTTCGATTCCAACTCTAGCCACCAGTTATTTTGGGCTTCGTTGCGTACTGCACGGTTGTTTTGGAAATTTCGAAGCGTCGGCAGCAGGTTTTTATTTTTCACTTTAATATATCTCTTACGCCTCTTCACCGGCAGGATTTTTACTTTCGCCAAAAACGATAAACGCTTACAATAGAGGCGTGCTGTATTATTTGCATCAGCTGGAACACTTTTTCGGTCCGTTGCGATTGTTTCGCTACGTCACGTTCCGCGGAAGCATGGCACTCGTGACCGCACTGCTGTGGGGCATTTTTATCGGTCCGAAAATCTTCGCTACTCTGCGACGCATGAAGATAAAAGACGTCGTGCGTGATGCTTCCGTCATCAAAGACTTGGCGGTTCTGCACGAACAGAAAAAACAAATCCCCACAATGGGCGGATTGGCAATTCTGTCGGGCGTGTGTATTTCCTGCCTGCTGTGGCTGAAACCTAATATCTACGGTTGTTGCGCGCTTTTAACGGGATTGTTCCTCGGTTTAGTCGGTGCAATCGACGACGGTCTCAAATTAAAACAACAGAACACGCGCGGCTTATCGGGTCGGCGGAAACTGGCGGCGCAAACTATCGCAACGGTTTGCGTTGTATGGGTATTGCTTCATGCAACGGGCATTGAGGAGCATATTCGGCAATTATATGTTCCGTTTTTTAAACATCCGCTGTGGACAAACATACCGTTCGTCGTTTTGGCAATTTTCTGGTTTTTGGTCATTGCGGGAACGAGTAATGCGCTTAATTTGACGGACGGGTTGGATGGACTTGCGGTCGGTTGTACCCTGCCGGTTTTGCTCACCTACACGGTTTTTGCCTACGTTACGGGTCATATACACCTGGCGCGTTACTTAAATCTGCCCTATTTGAACGGCGTTGAGGAATTAAGCATCCTGTGTCTATCAATTGTCGGCGCATGCACCGCCTTTCTGTGGTTCAATGCTTATCCGGCGGAAATTTTTATGGGCGATACTGGATCGCTTGCAATCGGCGGCTGGATCGGTTGCGTCGCGCTCATGACGCACCAGGCGTTCACACTTGTCCTCGTCGGGTTGGTATTTGTCGTTGAAACATTATCGGTTATTTTGCAGGTCTTTTCGTATAAAACGTTTCACAAACGCTGCTTCAAAATGAGCCCCATCCATCATCATTTCGAACTCTCGGGCATCGCCGAACCGAAGATTGTTATACGCTTTTGGATTGTGTCGCTCCTGTGCGCGCTTTTTGGATTGATGACATTGAAGTTGCGATAAGCGGAAATCCCTGCCCCCCCCCTTTGAACGCCCCCGTCCTCTTCCCCGTCAAATTCTTCAAACCCGCCGAAAAATCTTCGCTCTTCCTCTTGACAACCTTCCCAACTTGTTGTCCAATAAAAGC
>CAMHMO010000008.1 GCA_946186275.1 uncultured Verrucomicrobiota bacterium | reverse complement strand
AAGTCGGGGCTGTAGCTATAGGCGTCGGAGTCGGAGGTTGGTCCCCGGGAGGAGGTAGTAAGGCGTGGGCAGATGGCGGGAGACCAAGGACAGACGAAATAAAGAAAGATACGAAGCACATTCACACCGCAACCGTCAACGTTGCACTGCAGAACCGTTGTTTTAACTTTGAAAATACGAGTATTTTTCTGCCGAAAACGATCCTTTTTGTCCTCTGCATTGTCGTCTCAATATACTCCGTACGGAAAAAATCGAAAACTAACAACAACACATAAAAATCCCACAGGTTTGTAATGTACATTTCAAAAAAACTTCATACGCGGGATTGTCGGAATCGGTCACGGACGCATGAGACAATATAGGGTACTCCTGAAATTTTTCCCGCGCTCCGAAAAATTTCAACACGCGCCATTCAGAATACATACATGCGATTTCGTCAAAAAAACATCCGATGAAATCTCCGATTTTTCTCTGCTTTTTCCCAGCAATTTTTTCTTTATACACACTCGATTTTTCAAAAAATATTTGACGGCACCCCGTTCTTCAGGTACGAGAAAAGAGGAATATGATCGACATTCGTGTCGAACATCTCACAAAGCGCTTCGGAAATGCAACGGCGTTGGATGATATCAGTTTTTCCGTCAAAAGCGGTGAGTTGTTCTTTCTCCTGGGACCGAGCGGATGCGGTAAAACGACGTTACTGAGACTGCTGGCCGGCTTTCATGCACCCGACGAAGGGTGCATTTTTTTTGGTGACAAAGAGGTTTCGTCGCGCCCGCCGCACAAACGCGGAACCGGAATGGTGTTCCAAAACTATGCGCTGTGGCCTCACATGACGGTGGCGCAGAATGTTGCCTTCGGGTTGCAGCAAAAGAAGTTGCCGGCAAATGAGATCAAAGCAAAGGTCGAAGAAGTTCTGCATTCGGTTCAGATGGACGCGTACGCCGACCGCAAGCCGAACGAATTATCGGGCGGACAACAACAACGGGTGGCGTTGGCGCGTGCACTTGCAATCCATCCGAAATGCTTACTTCTGGATGAACCTTTATCCAACCTGGACGCGAAACTGCGTATCGAAATGCGCACAGAAATTCGTCGCATTTGCAAAGAGTTTAAATTGACCACCGTCTACGTGACGCACGACCAGACGGAAGCGTTATCCATTGCCGACCGCATGGCGATTTTTTCCAAGGGTCACATCGAGCAAATCGGAACGCCGATTGAGGTTTATAAGCATCCCCAAAATCGCTTCGTCGCGCATTTTTTGGGCGAAACCAACTTTATCTCCGGAACGGTGTTGCCGTATCGCAAACCCGATGCCGATGCGGCGCCTTATCTGCGTCAGGGAAGTACGCTGGTTTCGCTTGACGGGAACGGCGTAGCGTTGAACTTGAAAACCGTCGACGAGGAAGATTTTTCGTTGGACGATTTCGCCGATGCTTCGCCTGTGACGGAAACCAAACTGGCTCCCGAGGTTCTTGTGCAAACGAAACTGGGCACCTACCGCGGTGTGTGGCATTTTGACCGCCCGTTGCCCCGGGTCGGCGAAAAAGTCACGCTTTCCATTCGTCCCGAAGCGATTAAACTGAAACCGTACGGTATGACGGAAAATTCCACCGACGGCGTCATCGGCGAAATGATCTACTACGGCGAAGTGGCGCGCTATGATTTCGTCAAAAACGGCATAACGCTGAAAATTTCCGAACTCAATCCGAAGCACCTTGACCATGCGTTGCGACAGGGATTGTTTGCAAACGTTAAAGTGGATGACGTCATCGTCCTCCAACCGTAATGAAACGCAAAATTATCCTCATCCTGCTCGCCATCGTTGCGGTGATTGTATTGCCGTTTCTGTTGCGACGCCCGGGCGTTCGTCTGACGGAGCAAACGGATGATACCGTTGTCATCGTTACCCCCCACAACGAAGCCATACGCCTGGAGCTGGAAGTCGGTTTTCGCGAGTGGTATCAAAAACAAACGGGACGTACCGTGAACGTCGATTGGCGCGCGCCCGGCAGTACGGGAAATGTCATTCGTTTGTTGAATACTTCCTACGAAAACGCTTTCAAAAATCACTGGACGCAGGATCTGCACCGACCGTGGACGCACGAGGTGAAATCGAATTACAATCAGGAGCATCCGAAAAGCGCCCTTGGGAAAGAGGCGCGCGAGGCGTTTCTTGCTTCCAATGTCGGTTGCGGCATGGATCTTTTTTTCGGCGGCGGGGTGACGGAATTCAAGAAAATGGCAACCGCCGGCCTTCTTGTGCCGTGTGATTTGTCGCAACGACACCCCGAATGGTTTAACGAGAACGTTATCCCGAAACAACTGGCGGGAGACAGTCTTTACGACCCCGACGGAAAATGGATGCCGGCGGTTTTGTCGACGTTCGGCATCATGTACAACACCGATCGTTTGCGGGATTTAAATATCGAAGCTCCGCAACGGTGGGATGATTTGGCAAAACCCGATTTTTATCACCAAATCGCTATGGTGGATCCCGTACAAAGCAGTGTTGTCGTCAAATGTTTCGAGATGTTATTGCAGCAACAAATGCAACAGGCATGCGACGAAAAATTTCCCGACAAATCGATCGCCAAACTTTCAAAAGAGGAACTGCGAAAAGCGCTCGGCATCGGGTGGACGCGCGGGTTGCAACTCATTCAGAAAATCATGGCAAACGCACGCTACTTTACGGACAATTCGATTGCGACCGTTTGGGACGTGAACCAAGGGAACTGCACCGCGGGTGTTGTCGTTCACTTTTACGGTTATCATCAACGCGCCGAAACGTTGGCGCGCGGCGGAAGGGATCGCGTTCGATTCATCGTGCCGAAGAACGGTGCCTGTTGGTCGCCGGATCCGATCGGGTTGCTTCGCGGTGCCCCCAACCGCGAAGTCGCACAACGCTTTATCGAGTATATTCATTCGGAAGAGGGGCAGGATCGCATGGGATTTAAGCTTCGTTCGAAAACGAATCCGTCAGCCGAAGCAACATCCGACGAAACAAACCTCCTGCGTTCACATCAACCGATTTACCACGCACTGCATCGCACACCCGTGCGCAAGGATTTTTACACCGCGTCCAAAAAGAAGTTTCAATCAGCACCCGATATGAACCCGTATGATGCCGAAAATATGTTTATCTACCGAACCGATTGGACGGGAACGGCATTTGGGGCGATTCGATTTTTATCCAAAGTTCTGTTCATGCATCCCTACACGGAACTGACACGCGCCCGGAAAGCGATTTTCGAAGCACAAAACGAAGGTCGCACCGATGTTGCCGAACGCGCCCTGTCGGTGATGCAGGATTTCCAAGAACTGACATACGATTGGATTTCGAAGACCTACAATCCGCTTGTGAAATCCAAAGATATGCATGCGCTGATGGAATTGGAAACGGAACTTACGAAACGCGCCTGTCGGCAGTATGAGGAAGCGTATCGGATTGCGACGGAAGGGAAGTAATCGCTGGCACGCGTTGTTTTGACAGCTCAACCGCACATCCGAGAATTGGAGAATTTTTGGCACTTTCGGTCGGTATTTTTTGCCGATTTTGCTTTTTTCTTGAATTTTTTGCAGGACTTTCTTCTTCATGGAATATATGAAAGTCAAACATACACGCGTAAAACCGTTGGTTTTTCTGCTTTTTGTGCCCATTGTTGTCCCGTTCGTGCATGCGGAGCCTTACAATGCCTCCGAATTGCTGGCACGTTTGAAGCAAAAGACGGAAAACATCCAGGCGGAATATCGGAAGCTTCGGAGCGAAAAACAATTACGTTATCTTTGGGATACACAGCAACCGTGTAATCTGTACCTCAGCTTTTTCGGGGCAAACGCTACATCGACAGAGGATGTGAAATGTCAAACGAAAGCGTTTTTTTCGTTTGAAGATCCGAATGTAAAAGAGCAGTTGGAAAAATTTATCTCGGTACTCACAAGCGAAAATTTTTTGCGCATGTTATTCGGTAATGCCGTTGTCGATGAACTGGTTCGGTATCGTTTTAGTCTTGGTTCCTGTCGGGAGAAATGCGCATTTCTTTGGTGGAACGCGGAGCCGTTCGAAAATCCGTCGGAGACTTTGGCATTTTCGCTGCGCGTTAAACATGTGTTGTATGAAGATTTGCGCTTTGATTGCGAACGCATCAGTACGCTTTTGGATGCACCGCTTGTTTTCGCCTACGATGCTCGAAACGATACGCTTCGTTTTGTCGGGTTGAAAAATACGCCCATCGTTAATGTTCAATATGTGAAGGATACGAATTTTCCGATTTATTCTGCTTCGAATACGCAACCGTGCGTTCAACAGGATAATTAAATACGCGAAGATTGAGGCTCCCGAAAAGAATTTTTCCATGCATCGTACACTTTAAAATCTTTTACGTTTCCAGATTTTTTCGTTCTATACATATGCAACGGATCGGGTAAAAAACATCGCCTTTCCCAAAACAAACTTCATATTTAAAGCGTGCTTTCAATCCTCAAACAAATTATTCTTTCGGATATCCGCGTTTGTCGCGAGCAACTGCGCCAAAACAATCAAACCCTGGTTTTTACCAACGGTTGCTTCGACCTGTTGCATGCCGGACATGTGTACGCGTTGGAAGCCGCCAAAAAAGAAGGCGATGTTCTGTGGGTCGGCGTCAATTCGGACGCAAGCGTTCGTGCGTTGAAAGGCAATACGCGACCGATTTATCCTCAGGAAGCGCGCTTGTATTTACTGAATGCTCTGCAATGCGTGGATGGTCTCATCTTATTCGATGGCACCAATTGTGCGCGCGAGTTGGAACTAATTCAGCCCGATGTGTACGTTAAAAGCGGTCATTATTCGCTCGAAACTTTAAATCCGAACGAACGTCGCATATTGGAAGCCTGTAACGCACGTATTTGTTTTATTCCGCCGTTGTCAAATTGGAGCACGACAAAAACGTTGGAGCGCATTCTGGAACTTTTTGAGAAAGAACCATAAATACCGCTCACTTTTAACCGTTCCCAATCCCAAACAACAACCGCTCCACATCCTCGACCGCCGAATGTTTCGGAGGCGTTGAGAGCATCTCTTTAAGCCGTTGCGCTCCGTTTCCAAAGCGAACGCACGCGTCTTTCGGATCATGCAGGAACGCTTCCATTCGTTGTGCAATAACAACGGCTTGCGAAGGCGTATCCTGCAAAATTTCCGGATAAAATTCCTCTTTAAGCAGTAAATTTGCCATCGTCAGGTACGGAACGCGCACAAGACGTTTCCCGAAGAAAAACGTGATCGGATGCGCACGGTAGACAACTACACCCGGAATGCCGGCAAGCGCGACCTGCAACGAAGCCGTCCCCGAGGACATCAGCGCACCGCAAACGCCCGTATCAAGTTCCGACAGCGGGCAGGTTTTCATGTCGGGCGACAAATTATTTTTAACATAAGAACCGACATTGTCGTTCGGAAACGGAACAACCGCTCGCAAAGACGGACGATTTTTCTTTAAATACCCGAAAGCCTCTTTTAAAAGCGGGAAAATGCGCGTTACGGCACCGAGGCGGCTCCCGGGCAACAACAACAGCGAACCGTTCGGGTTGTAACGGAACGGATTCGGTTGTTGCAACAGCGGATGTCCGACAAAAGAAACTTGCAGGTTTGTATCGGCGAAACAATCGACCTCGAACGGGAAAATCACGCCTAACGCATCAAACCAACGCGCGATTTTGAACCGACGCTGCGCCTTCCACGCCCAAATCTGCGGCGCAATGTAACCGTACACGGAGGTCGAACCGCCCGCCTTTTTACTCAATTCCGCCCGATACAACGCCCGCGCCAGGCGTAAATTAAAGCCCGGGAAATCAACCAAACAAATAACCTTCGGTTGATAAACGCGCACCCAACGCACCAACCATTGAAGCAATCGTACAAACGTCCCGTAGTGTTTCAGGGTTTCCGCCAATCCGACGACGGACAACGGCATCATGTCGAACAGCAAATGCGCGCCGGCTTGTTGCAAATTCACTCCCCCGACGGCACAAACGGAGAGGTTCGGGTGCCTCGCCTTCAACTCGCGAACCAACACGGACGCGTGCAAATCCCCCGAAGGTTCTCCGGCAATCACCAACACATCCGCCATTTGATTTTAAAGTAATACACGGCGGATATGGCGCAAAACAATTTGGGGTTGAGGCAGGCAACAATCGTAATAACGTCGCATTTCGTTTGATAAAACCGATAACGCAACCGATTTAAATGCGACGCGAACCTTTTTTTACGACACCAAACCCTTGCTTTGAATTTGCCGTGTAATCTCCAACGCCACCGACAGTGCCGAACGCGCCACATAACCGTCCACTTTCGGTGCATGCGCATGCAGGACGCAATCAATGAAGGATTTTAATTCCGCTTTCAGAGGTTCCGTCTTTTGCAACGGAATGACCTCTTGTCGGATACAACCGGCTTCCTTCCAAACCCGATGCCCGCTTTGCGCCGTAAAATCCATCGACAAATAACCGCCCGGCTGAAAAATCCGTAACGTACGCTCTTTTTTGGTACTCACGCGCGAGGTATTAAAATCGGCGACGCAACCGTTTTCGAAGTGAAGGCGCGCATTGGCAATATCCTCCGTTTGCGACAGAACGCCGATGCCGATGGCTTCGATCGAACGGACGGGCGATTTCACCAGTTGCAACACAACCCCCAAATCGTGGATCATCAGATCCAACGTAACGCCGACATCGGTTCCTCGGTTCGGGAACGGCGACAGGCGATCGGCGGTAATGTACTTCGGTGCGCGCACGTGCTTTTCCAAATAACCGTTCACGGGGTTAAAATGCTCCACGTGTCCGACCTGCAGGATGCAATGATGCGCTTCCGCCGCCGCAATCATCGTCTCCGCTTCCGCCAAATTCGTACAAAGCGGCTTCTCGACCAACAGGTGACAGCCGGCTTCCAAGAGAGGAATCGCCGTTGCCGCATGCATCGTCGTCGGGGTTACGACACTCAGGGCGCGGCATTTTTTTGCCAATGCCGCTGCGGACGGGAACGCTTCGCATCCGTATTGGTCGGCAATCACTCTTGCGCGCAGTGTGTCCGTATCGAAAACGCCGACCAGTTCCGCATTTTCAAGCTCCGAATACAACCGCGCATGGTGTATTCCCAGGTGACCGACGCCAATGACGCCGCAGGTAACGCGTTCGCTCATATTCACTTTTGTTTTCAATTCCATTTAAATCCGATACAGCGCCGAAAAAACGCAATTTTTGCGAAAACCGCAAAACATCCGCACATCATACATTTTACCGAAACAAGTATTTTCGGAAAACATCGATCTCGGAAGTTTTTTTAACATACTG
Source organism: uncultured Verrucomicrobiota bacterium (assembly GCA_946186275.1). Taxonomy (GTDB): domain Bacteria; phylum Verrucomicrobiota; class Verrucomicrobiia; order Opitutales; family UBA9783; genus UBA3222. The sequence goes on along the minus strand of CAMHMO010000008.1, from coordinate 45,706 downwards.
CGTACGTATTTTCGAAATAACAATTCCGCTTTACGGTGTTTGTTCGCTTAAAAAACCGTTTTTGAGCACCATGCGGCGATCCGTTTGTTCCGCAAACATCGGCGAATGCGTGACCAAAATCAGACTCATACGAAAGCATCGACAGACTTGCAAAAGCAATTTCATTACGCGCGCTCCAGTCGCTTCGTCCAAACTGCCGGTCGGTTCATCCGCAAGCAGGAGTTTCGGTTTTGCCAATACCGCCCGTGCCAGCGCCGCACGCTGTTGTTCTCCGCCCGACAATACCGTCGGCAAACGATCCAAAAGTTCCTTTAAGCCCAATAAATCCAAAACTTCATCCCAAATATCGGGCATTTGTCTGCTTCCGAAGCGTATCGAAAACGGCAACAGCAGATTTTCACGAACCGTCAATTCCTCGACAAGATGATAATGCTGGAATACGTATCCGATGCCTTTGACATGCGCCTGCCGCCCGCCGATAACGGGATGCCCGTCGAACATCACCGTTCCGCTCTGAACCGTTTCCAAGCCGCCGATCGCCAGCAAAAGCGTCGATTTTCCCGATCCCGAAGCACCGCAAATCGATAAACTTTCGCCTTCGTGCAACGTAAAAGAAACATTCCGCCACAGCGGCTGTATCCCGAAGCTTTTGGATAAATTTTCAACCGCCAACAACGGTTTTGCAACGGTTTGATCGCCGATTTCCGTTGCAACTTCGGTGTCTTGAGGTTCCACTTTCCCTCAAACTATATCCGAAAGTGTATATCTTCAAGCCCGCGTTTGCTTAAAATGGCGCCTTCCCAGATCTCTTTACCCCCGCCGCAAATTCTGCACCAACGGCAGTTTATACATGCGTCCGATCGGCAACAAACTTGCCAACAGCGTCATCGTCAGCGTCAGGAGCGCAATCCACAGCATATCCTGTCGGCTCCAAACGGCGGGCAGAGTTTCGACATCGTAAAAATTCCACAACGCGTCCTTCGGCAACAGCCAACCCGTCAAACCACGTACAATGGCGTTGCGTTCGTGCAAAATAACGGCGGCAGCGACAAACCCCGCCAACAGCCCCAAAAATCCCAAAAGCAGGCTTTGCAGACCAAATACCAGCGAAAGATCCGTTCTCGTTGCGCCCCAGGTACGCAGTAAGGATAATTCGCGCCGTTTCCGTACCACGGCGGACATCAGACCGCTGCTCATGGAAAATGCCGCCACCGCCACCACGAACAATAAGACAAAAAAACACATGGCTTTTTCGAGTTTCAAAATATACAAAAAGTCCGCGTTGAGCGTATTCCAGGTGTAGGCAACCAACCCCGGCGGGAGGAGATTGTTAATTGCACGACAAACTTCGCCCAAATGCTTTCTGTCTGCTTCGACGCTGAAACCGTGTACGTTATCCGAAAGAGCGTATAATTCCTGCGACAGCTCCAACGGCAACAGTACCGTCGAACGATCCGCTTCCGCCCAGCCGGTTTTAAACAACCCCGCAACCGTTACTTCCCGCGGCAAAAGGAGCTCTTCCTTTTTCATGGCTTCCAACGCCAGCGGAGAATAAAGTTCGAACGTATCGCCGACGTCCAGACCGCATTCGTGCGCCAACGACTCGCTCACCCATGCACCGTCCTTTAAACCGTCAAGGGAACCCTTTGCAAGAAACCGTTCCAGCGGCAAAACCGAACCCGCCGTCTCGGCATCCAGCCCGAGGCATTTCGGCAATGCGACGCGCTCGCCGACCTGCATCATGGAAATACCCGCAACATACGGCGTAATCGCCTTTACGTGCGGCAACCGACGAATGTTTTCCAAAAAAACTTCGTCCTTTGCAACCGGACGCCTTGCGATGATTTTAATTGCGCCGTTGATTTGAATAAGCTTCTCTGCGATGTGTGTATCGAAGCCGTTCATGATGCTCAACACAATCATCAATAACGCCACGCCCGCCGCAATCCCCACAACCGACATCCAGGTAAAAAACGTTCCGAAGCGTTTCTTCGGAAACAAATAACGCCACGCCAACAGAAAGTTCCAACGATGTCCCACCGTACAACCATGGTGGGTTGGAGAGGCGAAAATCGCAATCGGAAAAGCGGAGGAAAGTTTTCCATGCAACGACGGTTCAACAAAAACGGCGTTCATCTGCCGAAGAACCATCGATCGCCAAATGAATGCAATCAAACGTTTTGCTTCCCGAAACACAAAAGCCGTCGTATCCGCAAAGGCATTACCGTCTTTTTACAAACTCCCCGCATCTTTAATTTCACAACGGTACACAAATACCAAAATTTTTCCTTCGACCTCCAACGTCAACGGCGACGTTTGAACGCGATTGGAGCACGATTGAAAACCGCCGAAGGATAATTCCGTGCGGTTCAGTTCCCACTTTAAACCTTTTGATGTCACGATTGCGTGCGGACAACCGAACAAGGAAACTTTGGTATCAACTTCCCAATCGAAGGTTTGCTTTCCCGTCAGCACAAAACCAATCAGTGTATCCGACAGGAAAAGTGCATCGGTTTGAGAGAAGATAAAAACGTTCGACAAAATTCTGTCCAAACAACCGCCGCTCATACCGACCACAATCGTCGGCAGTAAATTTTCTTTTTTCAGGCACGCAAACGCTTTTTCGAAATCCGTCGTATCCTGCGAACGGTCGCAAACGTGCGGATATTGTTCCAACAATTCCGTCCGTACGCTGTCGCAATCGCCGACGATCACCGACGGTTGCAAACCATTCGCGGTGAGCGTGTTTGCCGCACCGTCGGCGGCAATCAGCGGCAGACGCGTTTGGTTTAAAAATTCAAGCGGCAGTTCCCCGTCTAGACACAGAACGGAACGATAACGGCTTTCGTCAACGATCATACGCCATCTTTTGCATGATGGAAACCGTCGTGACGATAAGGCAAAAAATTTCACTCAAAATCAATCCCGAATCGGAAATACAAAAACCGTAGACCAGCCATGCGAACGCACAAACCCAGCAGTTGACAAGCATAAACATCGAAACGTCCTTCATGGATTTTGTCCGATACGCTTTGATAATCTGCGGGATAAAACCGATGAGAGTCGTTACAAACGCCAGCGCCCAGAAAAAATTCTTCATCTCGCTCTCAGTATGAAGCGTAAAAATTCGTTTTTTCAAGTTTTTTGCCGTTTCGGACGTCCGATTGCGCAAAACACGCTTGACGAACGAACGCGCGTTTCGTCAACCTGAACATAGGTGTTTGCCCGATAGTGTAACGGTAGCACACGTGGTTTTGGTCCATTCAGTCGAGGTTCGAATCCTTGTCGGGCAGCCAGTAAAGGGAATGGATTATGTGTGACGTTCGACAAACAGGGAGGCGTTTCGAACCGGATGTTGTTCGAAAAGATTTTCCGGCATTAAATCAGTGCGACGCCGAGGGGCGTTCGATCGTTTGGCTGGACAGTTCGGCGACGACACAGAAGCCGCAGTGCGTTATTGATGCGCTGGTTGATTTCTACACGCACTATAACACCAACGTCCATCGCAGTTATTACGAATGGGGACAGCGTGCGACGGAAGTGTATGAAGGCGTACGCGATCGTTTGGCAACTTTCATCGGTGCATCCTGTCCAGAAGAGATTGTTTTCACATGCGGTGCGACGGAAGGATTGAATGCATTGGCGGAAATCATCGGGCAGCGTTATTTTCAACCGGGCGATGAGGTGATTGTTTCCGAGTTGGAGCATCACGCCAATCAAATTCCGTGGCAAATGCAACAAAAGAAACGCGGCATCCGCATCAAGGGCTGGACGCTGGACGAAAACGGCTGTTTGGATCTGAAAAAGCTGGATACGCTTTTAACCAAAAAGACAAAGCTGTTATCCGTTTCGCATTTATCGAACGTGTTGGGTCTGGTTCCGCCGATTAAGGAAATCGTCGATCGCGCGCATGTGAACGGAACCTTGGTGGTCGTTGATGCGGCGCAGGCGTTGGCGCATGTTCCGATCAACGTAAAGGATTTGGACTGTGATTTTCTGGTCGGTTCGTCTCACAAGGCATACGGTCCGGGAGGTGCGGGATTTTTTTACGGCAAACGCGCTTTGTTGGAAGAACTGCCTCCGCATCACGGCGGAGGTACCATGATGGAGACGGTTACCGTTGACTCTTTTACGCCCGCCGAAGTGCCGTTTCGTTTTGAAGCCGGGACACCGCCCGTTGCGGATATTATCGGGTTCGGAGCCGCGCTGGATTACATACGACAATTTGATTGGAGCGATTTGCTGGCGCAGGAAGATGCGGTGGTTGAATACGCCGAAAAAACCCTGTCATCACTTCCGTTCGTGCATTTGGTCGGGAATCCTCCGCAACGTACCGCGGTGGTGTCATTTTTGGTCGACGGGTTGCATTCGCATGACGTTGCCGGGCTTGTGTGCGATAAAAATATCGCTTTGCGCGCCGGCTATCACTGCTGTCAGCCGCTGATGAGACGCCTCAACTGTCCGAGCGGCGTGGTACGCGCTTCGTTCGGCATGTATAACACGTGCGAGGATGTCGATCGTCTCGCGGAAGCTTTGGAATACGCCGTTAATGTTTTTAAGAAATGAACTCGCTTGAAATTTACAGAGAAACGTTGCTGGCACACAACGAGCAACCGCATAATTTTCACGCCCTGCCGCATCCGACGCATCAATCCGACGGACACAATCCGCTCTGCGGCGACGAAATAACCGTGTATCTGCGGATTGAGGATGGCAAAATAAAGGAAATTTCCTTCACGGGTCAGGGGTGCGCGATTTGCAAAGCTTCCGCGTCGTTGATGACGTTGCGATTGGAAGGTCAAACAACCGCGGATGCCGAAAAGGACGCGCAAAAGATTTTAAAATGGCTTAACGACGCGACGGCGGAACAACCCGAAAATTTGGGCGAACTGGAAGCCTTGCTCGGGGTGCGAAAGTTTCCCATGCGCATCAAATGCGCGACCCTGGCATGGCATGCGTTTCTGAAAGCGTTAAATCAACCGACGGGTTCCGATATAAGCAACGGAAGCGCCACCTCCTGCGGTTGTTGTTGCAACGAAAGCGCGTCTGACGGCGGACACTCAAACGGCAATTGCGGATGCGGTTCGTAAGAGCAAAGTACGCAGTTTTGGAAGCAAAAATACACGCGGAAGCCTCGGGTGCCGTTCAAAGGAGCGGCGTATGCAAAACAGTTCGCGCAATCCGCAGTTTTCAATCCTGTGTGAACGTTCATTTCCGAAAATCCGCGCGCATAAAAAACGTTTAATGTTGCAATCCGAATAGATAAATGATAGGAGATGGCGGCGTTCTTTTCTTTAAAGAGAGAATGCCGAACTTAAAAAACAACAAAGGATTTTTTATGCAACGCACCTGGATTTTAGCCTCCTCCTCTCCCGAGCGGAAACGACTTCTTTCAGAAATCATACCCGAATTTCGGTGCATTTCGCCCGATGTTGACGAAGTACACGAGCCCGGCAATAATCCGCCCCTTTGGGTACCGCAAACCAATGCACATCTGAAAGCGTCTTTTGTTGCGGAACAATTTCCAGACGCGTGGGTGATCGGCGCCGATACGGTAGCGATCTTTGGCTCAATTGTCTTCAATAAACCGAAGGATCTTGCCGATGCCAAACGTACGTTGCAACTGCTGTCGGGGAAGACGCATTCGGCGGTCACGGGATTGGAGATTATGTGTAAATCGGCAAATTTTTGTTATTCGACGATCGTCGAAACAAAAGTTACCTTTGACCCGATTAACGACACTTTCATCGACCGTTATTTGGATGAAGTGAAGCCTTTAAAAAGCGCCGGTTCCTACACTATTCGTCATCCGTTGACGCAAACCTTTGTGCATTTGGAAGGTTCGCAATCGAATGTATCCGGTTTTCCGACGGAAGCGTTTCGGAAGATTTTAAAAGCACTGCCACAGGAATAGTACGTCAATATCTGCACGTTTCTCCGCAAAACGCCAACGGGAGCGTTTCGGGATTTTCATCCGGCAGGTCTTCGTACAGACCCGATTGGCGAAATTCCTCAATCCATGCGTTCATTTGCGAAACAGCATCATTGACTTCATCCAAACGCAGACTTTTCGCCTCTCCCGTTCGCAGTATCATCCGCAATTCAACCTCGTACATCGGATATAGCGTTTGCATCGCCTGCCCGTACAGCAACAGCTGCCAGCCGTGACCGCTTTTCAGCGCTCTTGGCGTCAAAGTTTCGTTTAGCCCCGATTTGTAATCAATGACGGTGATTTTTCGCTGTTCCTCATGCACCGCCAACAGATCAATGCGCCCCGTATATGAACTCTCTTTCGGCAGGACATATTCGGAATAAAGCCGCCAATCGTCGTGCAAAAATTCCCCGCACGCTTCCGCCATCGTAAAACTGTACTCCAATGCCCGTTGATGCCGTTGCCGCAGAAGGGACATATTATCTGAGCCGTTACATTGGCAAAGGCGTTGCCAACGAGCATCGGAACGTTGTTGTATAGACGCCCGCCATGTGTTCCAATCTCGCGGTTGGTGAGAAAAAATCAAATTATCGTGAATGCTTTCACCCAAAAAGAGAGCCTTTGATACCGTCGGGTACAACGGAACGGAGATGGTTCTTAAAATTTTCTCCAGCCACGTTTTCCGCGGACAAAGATAAAAACGTTCCCAGTTTTTACAGGAAAAACGGATCAGCTCCGTCGGTATGCGCAAAGTATCCTTTGCCTGCGGGTTTGTTTGAACGGTGGGAGGAACCGTTTTTTCATCCCGAACGTATTCCGAAAAACGCAGGATGTTCGCTTTTGAACGTTGCTCGTACGTACTACTCACCGCAACCGACAACGCATTGCTGACCGTTATGTACGTACGACCGTCCGTATCGGTTTCAATCGTTTGTGCGAAATGACTGCCAACCCTTGTCTCTATCGATGCTTTCTGCAAATCAACCTCATCAGATGATACATCGTCCGTTTCAATGTCTTCGGACGCGGTCGTGTTCTCCAAAAGCGGTTGCAGCGGTTCGCCGTTTCGATCCCGTAACGGCACACCCAAATGCAACGAACCGCCGCGGGAAACGACTTCCGTCATCCACGCCGAAACGTTTGCATCCGTTTCGCTGCCCGTTGAAACCGCCTGCGGGATAAAACCATCCCTTATCGGAAACCAAACGGCTTCGTCCCACCGTAATACATCCGCTTCAAAGCCCGAACGATACTGCAAAAAACGTCGCAGATACGCAAAAAACGCGCGCTTGGTGACCGTCAACGGACAATTTTTCAAAGCGGACGGATTTGCAAATTCCGACGGCGGATTTGCGTTTTGAAGCAAAGTTATATGGTTGCCAACAGCGGCGGAAGCGGGAAAATCGCAACGCACAAACGGTTCAATCCATGCTTTTCCGTTTTGCAAAAGATATTCGCGCAAAACATGAAAATTCTCCGTCAGGCAGTCCCGAAACGCTTTATCGCAATCCTTCTGATATGTCTGAAAAGTTTCGGGATTGGTTTGTGTTTGTGCATACGCCAAAAAACTTCCGATCGTTCCTTCTTCCTGCCAATCTACCCACGCTAAAGCCCGCTTCGGCGACGGTTTTCGGAACAACGTCACCAACGGCTCGGCGGTCGGGAGCAAAACACCGCAGGCATTCGGGTGTTCCATCTTCATGCGCTCAACCCATGCATAACCGTCTGCAATGCTTCGATACGGGTAAAGATAAACATTGTTCAACTCGTGTGCGGATGTATTTTGAGAAAATGTCCGTTGAAAAATGAACAACTCGAGACATTTCAAAGCACTCGCAAGGCACTGTTGTTGTTTTTTGGAAAATCCAAACAGAATACAACGTTCAAACGATGGTTTTACCTCCAAATCGAAATTCCAAAGTGCATATGATTGCTGTTTCAGCCACGCATCGAAGTCTTTTTCTTCAAATTCCACAAACGACGGATCGTCAAATTCGTTGAAATGCTCCGACAACAGGGCGATTTCGGGCGGAACGGGCTTCAAACCGCAGACGTTTAACAGCGAACTCGGCGTATAGAGCCGTTCGCGCGGAAATTCGGGATAAAATCGTAAAAATTGTTCCAAAAAATGCGTCCGCGGTACAACGATGCCGTACGAAGACGCGTCGCGAATGCAATTTTGCAACTGTTCAAAACTTTCTTCTGCGGAAGTTGTCGAAAGCACATGCACCGTTTCCATGGTTTTACTTCATTAAGAGAACAACCGCTTTTTGCATCAATCCAAACACGCAAACACATTCGTTGACGGGAACGTTGCTCATAGGAAATAATTTTGGCAAAAACACACAAACATCCTACGCTGAAACCGAAAAATGCCCGATTTTGAACATTCTTTCTGCCGTATGTTGTTGCAATGGTTCCGACAAAACGCGCGCGATTTGCCGTGGCGACGCGAGTCGTCTTTGTACAAAACCGTTGTCTCGGAATTCATGCTTCAACAGACGCAGGTAAAAACCGTCCTGCCGTACTTTGAGCGTTGGATGGAGGTATTCCCGAACTTTGAAGTTCTTGCGTCCGCACCCAAAGAAGCCGTCCTGCATGCATGGTCAGGTCTCGGATATTATGCGCGCACGCGGCATTTGCATCAAACTGCGAAACGTTTTGCCCAAAATCCGCCGCGGTCGTATCGTGAATTGTTGCATTGCCCCGGCATCGGCTCCTACACCGCCGCCGCGATTGCGAGCATCGCTTGGAACGAACCGATTGCCGTTGTTGACGGCAATGTCGTGCGGGTATTGGCGCGGGTTTTTAATTATTCCGAAAATTTTCCCTCCAAATCCGCCGCGATCGTTTGGGCGACGCCGCATGCACAATTCCTATTGGATAAAGAGCAGGCGGGAAGCTTTAACGAAGCAATGATGGAATTGGGAGCCGTTGTATGCACGCCGACGGCACCCGACTGCGAACATTGTCCGATCCGAACGCTTTGTAAAGCCTTTCGCGAACATACCGTCGGAGCCTGCCCACGCTTTCAACCGACACCGCACTTTAAAAAAACCGTCAACCGCCTGTGGCTCTTCATAAACGGGAAATTACTTTTGGAACCGTCGCGCATCGGTGGCGGGGAGGCCCTGTGGGAATTGCCGGAATTGAACGACGGCCGACGAGCGCAATTTTCGAATTTAAGGGAACTTTTTCGCGCCAAACGTACCGTTGCGAATACAACTTACACGGAAGTTGTTTATCAACCGCACTCATCGACGAACGGAAACCGTTCGGAAGCATTTTTCAAAACGCCGCCGTTTGAGGGATGCCGATGGTTCCCGCTTCAACGGTTGGATACCGTTGTTCTGAGTGGTCCGCATCGACGGTGGATTGAAGAGATACTCGAAAGAAACAATCCAAAATCGGATCGGTGAAACAATGCCTCGCAAAGCCGTTCGGATATACTTTTGATGTAGCGTTTTTTTCCTTGAAAACATCCGTATTTTTCGAAAAAATTCGGGAAAGTTTTTTATGTCAAACGCCGCCTCACCGTCTTCGACTTTTTCCCAATATACCGAAAAACATTTGGCGTTTGACATTTGCAACGTTTGCAATGCGCAGTGTTATTACTGCCAAACGGGATTCCGTAACCGCAACAAGACCCCCCCCCCCCGCAATGTAACAGGCGCGCAAAGTTTATCGAAATTTCGTTGTTCGAACGTGTTTTGCGTTATTTGAAAGCACAGGGGTTTGTCGAAGAAGGGACAAAAATTCACCTTTACAACTGGGGCGACCCGATGTTGCATCCGGAATTTGCGAAAATCATCGAAATTTCAAAAAAAGAAAACTGTCTTGTCGCGCTCAGCACCAACGCCGCCGTTTTGCCGAAACTGCCCGATAGTTTCGACGCTTCGAACATCGGTTTTGTAAAGTTTTCGATGTGCGGTTTCAGTCAGGCGTCATACGACAAAATTCACCGCTTTGATTTCGATCGCATTAAGAAAAATATCGAAATCATCGTTCGTACGTTCCGACAACACGGCTTTGTTGGTGAATTCTATATCTACTTTCATGTCTATCAGTTCAATTTGCACGAACTGCAGGCGGCATATGATTTTGCAAAGACGCTGAACATCGTCTGCCATCCCGTTTTTGCGGTCATTAACGATTGGGAAAAGTTAAAAGATTTTTTGCAGGGAACTTTGGACAGAGAGTATTTGAACAATGTCGCACGGGATTTACTGACGGGCGTCGGCATGGGAAACCTGAAACCGACAACCCGCTGTCCCATGGCACCCAATTTAACCATCGATGCCGACGGTCGTTGTGTTCTGTGCTGTTTGGTTGATGAAGATCTCGGCGACGTCTTTGAAATGACGCCGGAAAAATGGCAACGGCTGCATAGTGAAAGCGCAACCTGCCGCGAATGCATGCAACTCGGTATCCCGCGTCTGGAATTTAACGCGATGACGGTTGATATGGAGCAGTTGGCGCGGGCGTTTGCGTCGCGTTAAAACCCATCGACGGTACGGGATGTGGCTTTTTATAAATAAACAGGTAGGACTATGTACGCCGTTCTTTGATGAAGCTCGCGTGTATCATATCGAACAGAATCGACCGCCGCAGGATGACATGCATTTCTTATCCGTCGTTTAAATAAACAACTGCCGTTATCCCGAGCGGTTCTCACCGAAGTCGAACGGAGCGGATTTTAAATAAAATTGCCTTGTCGAAAAAGGATTTTGCCGCTACCATCGTAGGCTGGTGAAGGTTATCTTGTTTGGTAACGTTGAGGGCGTAAAACAAGTATTGTCGCACCTTGGCAAAGAGAAAGTTTGCGCTATCGTAAATGCGGGCAATCATCCCGAATATCGGGAAGAACTTCATGCGTTAGCTAATGAGCTTCATGTACCTTTCCTTATTCAACCGAAAAAAACAGATTCTTTGTACACGGATTGGATAAGGTCGATTGAAAAAAATGCTCCTTCTTTTTGCATTAGTAACAATTATTCCATGATTTTACCTCCGGAGGTATTGAAAATACCGAGAGCGTGCATCAATTTGCACGGCGGTATTTTGCCTCAATTCCGCGGTTCCAACCCGCGCCAATGGAGCTTGATTGAAAACAAGCAGGAATCGGGGTGTTCGATGCATCTGATGGCACCAAAGGTCGATGAAGGGCCTATTATTGCCGTAAAAAAATTTCCTGTTTCATTGACCGACACCTGGCGAAATTTAGCTGTAAAAGATCAACAGTGCGCAAGCGATTTGCTGAAGCGTTTAATCCCTAAAATTTTAAGCGACGAAAAAATCACGGTCTTAAAGCAGAATGAAACGCTTGCGAAGACATGGCGACATCGGAATCCGGAAGACAGTCGCTTAACTTGGGATATGGACATCCAGAAAATATACAATACTGTTTGTGCTTCGGTTGAACCTTTGCCAGGGGCATTTTGGGAAGAGGAACATACGGGGAAGAAAATTGTGTGGGATAAGTTTATACCGTTGCAAGAAATAACAGCTTATGTTCTTAAAAAACGTCCGTATTTCGATGGTAAAAATATGTTGCATTGCCATACAGTTGCAGATTGCTTGAGCAATCAATTGTGCTTGGATTGTATCGAAAAAAATGGTAGCGTCGTTCCTATTTACATTGAAATTATAGGCAGAATGAGGGAATTGGTTATCCGTCCGAAAGACGGCGCGACTTTGACACCCGCAGTAAAGAAGTTGACGGAGTATTTTTGCACAAAAGAATTTCCGCTCTCCAAGGTTACATTCGGAAAACAATCTTCACATTGCTGAATGTGCCTATAGAATCCACATTGGATAAGGTTTTTATCTTTAGGTGGTTCGTATAGATTAGAGTGGCTGAAGCCTGAAGAAGACAAGATAAGAAAAGGCTGAGTGGCGAATCACCCTTTTCCCTTGCCAACCCTCCTCAATCGGCGTAGGAGAGAAACGTATGCCGACGTACGATTATGTGTGTGAAACCTGCGGGAAAACGTTTGAGATTTTTCATTCCATGAGCGAACCGGCGCGAACGATCTGTCCGGCGTGCGGGAAATCGGCTTTGAAGCGGAAAATCGGCGAAGGATGCGGCATTTTATTCAAGGGAAGCGGCTTTTATGAAACGGATTACAAGCAGCATGCTTCGTGCGGTTCGTGCTCCGATCACAAGAGCGGCACATGCTCGGGATGCGATAAAGCGTCACCGACAACTGCGTGCCCTCAAAAAACTTCCGCCGCACCGTCCTCAAGCGACGTTTGAGGCTCTGCGCGCCTGCGGTTTGCGTTTTCGCGAAACGCCCGATCGGTGCGTGCTTTGCGTCGAAGATGTTGCGTTTGTTTCCTGCCTGCCGTATTTGGAGCGGGCAACGGGACGTGCCTGGACGCTTTGCACGGAACCGTCGCTTTGGGATGAGGATGTTGTCGGGATTTCCGAAAATCTTCACATACGACGGGTGTTGGAGGAGGCAATTCGGTTAAAAGCGTCCGACTGTTTTGTTGCGTTAACGGGGCGTTCGGCTTCGGTATCGTTTCGTTGCGCGCGCATGGTACAAAATACGAAGGAACTGCCCTACGAAGACGGTCTGTTGCTGTTGCGCAGTTTTCTCGTACTCGGGAATTTAAATTTCAGCGAAACCTTCGAAAACCAAGAGGGACATTTTCGGTACGATTTAAACGGCAAAGTGATTTTCGGACGCATTTCGTACCTTACCGACGGCGGCGCGCAATCGCTGACCCTGCGTCTGTTGAGCGAACAAACGTTGCCGTTTCAAATCGATGCGCTTCATTTTCCGCCGCGACTGCGTGCGTTTCTGGAAACGGAAATTTCGAAGCAGCGTTCCGGCATGATTTTAATTTCCGGCCCAACGGGAAGCGGAAAGACGACGACTTTGTACGCGCTCGGGCGGCTGTTTGCGCGACAGGGATTAAAGCTGATATCTCTGGAGGATCCCGTCGAAGCGGAAATCGACGATTGGGTACAGACGGACATCGATGTTAAAAATAATTTAACCTTCGAAGAAGCTTTGACGGGGACGTTGCGGCAGGATCCCGATGCCGTCATGATCGGCGAAATTCGCGATGCCGAAACCGCAAAAGCCGCTTTTTACGCGAGTTTATCGGGATTTTTGGTGCTCACCACGATTCATGCCAATACGCTGTCGCTGGTACCGTTTCGCTGTAAAGAACTGGGAATTGCTTTTGAGGAATTTAAGGACAACGTCCGGCTGCAAATCCACCAAACGTGGCGGTCGGACGAAGCATCGCCGCAATTTTCGTGGCAGGGCAACGGTCGGTTTTTTAACGAACAAAAATCATGAAATCTTGGTTTTGTCTTTTTCTTCCCGTAACCCTGTTCATAACCGTCCCGAATGGTGCGTTCGCGCGCGATTGGCTGCAACCGTTGCCGACCAAAGGAAATCAACCCTTTGTTTTGGAGGAGTTTCGCTTCGTTCCCTACCGCTTTATGTACAAAGGTTTTTCGGCGGAGAATTCAAACATTCGGTATCTGTTAAAAACCGAAGACGGACGACTTTTTTCGCTGCACCTCGGCGAAACGATCGACGGCGTCACATTGTCGGATGCCGATGCTTTACACAAAACCGTCACCGTTCGCGACGATCGCCTCAATCAGGTACTGACATTGGAATTGGGGAAAGCAACGATGCTTCCGAACCGCTTCGAAGGTACGTTGCGTTATCGGGATAAACGCTATCCCTTTTCGGAACAACCGCTGCATTTGGATGAACAAACGCACATCACACCGATGTTGTACGAAGGGCGTTTGTATCTTTTGCAACAAACGGAAGACAAAGAACCGTGTATTTGGGAACTTCAAAAGCCGTAATATGCACACAAAAGCCTTTGTTTTATCCGTCCGCAACGCAAAGCGAGCCGTTCGGCAACATTCCGCTCCTTTTGCGAAAATAACGTTTTCTTTTGCGCCCGAACGTCATAAAAGGAAGGTATGTTGAGGGTCGGGATTGTCGGACTGCCGAACGTCGGCAAAAGCACGCTCTTTAATGCCGTTACGCGCACGCACAAAGCCGAGGCGGCGAATTATCCGTTCTGCACGATTGAGCCCAATGTCGGTTGCGTGGAAGTGCCCGACGAACGTTTGGAGATTTTGGCGCGCCTGGTACGCACCGAAAAGATCGTTCCCGCCGCCATCGAATTCGTGGACATCGCCGGCATCGTCAAGGATGCTTACAAAGGCGAAGGGCTCGGGAACCAATTTTTGGCGAACATTCGCGAGACGGATGCGATTATTCAGGTGGTGCGTTGCTTCGAAGACGACGATATCGTGCACACCATGGGCAAAGTCGATTCGATCCGCGATATCGAAGTGATTAACACCGAACTGCTCCTTGCCGATGTACAATCGGTGGAAAAGCAGGTCGATACATGGGCAAAAAAAGCCAAATCCGCCGATAAAACCGCCGTCGCAACGCATCATCTGTTGCAACGTTTATATGCGCACCTTAACGACGGAAAGCCGGCAAATACGTTTGATGTCAACGAAGAGGAAGCCGTTTGGATGAAGTCCTTCGGTCTGTTGACGCGCAAGCCCGTGATTTACGTCTGCAACGTCTCGGAGGGCGATTTGAGCAATCCCTCTCAAAATCCGTACGTTCGAGCGGTAAAGGAAAAAGTCGCGTCCGTTCCCGATGTTTCCTCCGCCAAAAGCAATTCGCATGCCTCCGTTTGCGTGATTTCGGCACATTTGGAAGCGGAATTGTCCGAACTCTCCCGCGAAGACGCACATGCGTATCTGGAATCTTTGAATTTAAAGGAAAGCGGCGCCGATACACTCATTCGTTCCGCGTATAAATTGCTCGGGTTGGCATCCTACTTTACCGCCGGGCCCCAGGAAGTGCACGCCTGGACATTTAAACTCGGCATGAAGGCCCCCGAGTGCGCGGGTATTATCCACACCGACTTTCAGCGCGGTTTTATCAAGGCGGAAGTCATCTCGTACGAGGATTTTGTTGCCGACGGCGGCTTTGTCGGTGCGCGCGAAAAAGGCAAACTGCGCCTGGAAGGCAAGGATTACCTTTTTCAAGAAGGCGATATTGCGCTGTTTAAGTTTAATGTGACGTAAAGGAGCGTTTGATTTGGAATGACCGTTGTATTCGCGGTTCGGCGGATTTTGGCGGTTCGTCTCCGTATGAATGCAAAGTTGAATGCGTTTCCTTATCCTTGCTTTGGTTCCCGGATAAGAGATATAATGTTGCCATGAGCGGCGGGGATTTGGTTATCGTGATTATTGCCCTTTTGATCATCGTATCGGCGGGATGGCTGCTCTCGTTTTTTACGGTGTGGTTAAGAGCCTGGCTGGCAGGCGCGCATGTCAGCATTCTTAATCTGGTAGCGATGCGCTTAAGAAAAGTGCCCTGCGGATTGATTGTCGACTGCCGCATTGCCGCGATAAAGGCGGGCATCAAACTTTCGACGGATCAGCTGGAAGCGCATTATCTGGCGGAAGGCAACGTGTCGAAAACGGTTCAGGCTCTGATTGCGGCGGACAAAGCGGGCATTGAATTGACGTTTGAACGTGCCTGTGCCATCGATTTGGCCACGAAAGGGACCGGGAAAAGCGTTATTGAAGCGGTACATACATCGGTGAATCCGAAAGTGATTGATTGTCCGAAAGCAATTCAGGACAAGACGACCATCGACGGTGTTGCAAAGGACGGCATTCAGGTCAAAGTCCGTGCGCGCGTGACGGTTCGCACGAATTTGGATCAGTTTGTCGGCGGAGCTCAGGAAGATACGATTATTGCGCGCGTCGGCGAAGGGATTGTCGCCACGATCGGTTCGGCGGAAACCTACAAACAGGTTCTGGAAACACCCGATCAAATCTCCAAGACGGTGCTTGATCGCGGGCTTGACGTCGGGACGGCTTACGAAATTCTTTCCATTGATATTGCCGACATCGACATCGGTGAAAATGTCGGTGCGAAACTGCAGGTATCCCAGGCGGAAGCGAACAAAAACATGGCGCAGGCGCAGGCTGAAATCCGTCGCGCAAGTGCCGTTGCCCTGGAACAGGAAATGAAAGCCAAAGTGGAAGAAATGCAGGCGAAAGTGGTTGAAGCGCAGGCGGCGGTTCCGTTGGCATTGGCGGAAGCTTTCCGCAAAGGGCAGCTGGGGGTTATCGATTATTACAAGTTCGAAAATATGAAAGCCGATACTGCCATGCGTGAAGAATTGGCCAAAAACCGATAAACGATGGATTTTGAGGACATTGCGCATACCCTATGGGTGGGCGTGATTCTTGTTGTTGCCGTTCTTTCCGGAAGGAGCAAACGGATTTCGGTACCAAACCGGGAATCGAAACCTTCGGGCGCTCCCGATGTCGGCAGGGTTCGTAAGCCAATCAAAGCGATCGGTAAGCAGGTCAAAGCGACCCGACGCCAATGCAATACGAACCCGCAAATTTCTCCGTCGCACACGTCGCGGTCGGATGCCCCGCCTTCGCCCGTTAAACGAAATTTTTCGGCTTATAAACATTTACCCAGGCAAACAACAACCGCGGGAAACATTCCCGATGCGGCGGTTTGTTTGCCTGAAGTGAAAGCTCCCGTCATTTACAGACCCGTGAGCCCTGTTCAAAGAGATGTTGCCGACAAAAAAACGAGGTTGCGTGAATGGCTCACGGGGCAGGTCATACTGGGAACCCCTGCTTTCAGGAAAAATTACGGAAATTTCTTGAATCGCTGAAAGCTTTACCGCGGTTGTTTGAAAAAAAGGCGGAACGGCTTCGTCGGCGCGCGAAAATGGCAAATTGCGTCTGGAAGGGGAGGATTACCTTTTTCGGGGAGGGGTGATATTGCGCTGTTTAAGTTTAATGTGTGATATTTTTTCCGATTATTCAATATTTTTTGTATTTTACGAAAAATTTACTTTACGCAAAAAATAAACAAAGATAGGAGAAAATTGAGGTTACCATGGATGGTCTCTGCAAAACACAAGCTAAAAAATCTGGTTTTGCGCTCATCGAGGTTCTGATTGCACTGACGGTTGTTGCCATCCTCGGCGGAATTGTTTTCCCGATCGGGAAAGCGGTTTTGGATCGGGTGCATATTGAATCGGATAAGATAAAAATGTCGCTTTTGGCATGTAGCGTACTCGAACACGCAAACGTGTGTGAAGGCATGCGGGATCTGACTTCCTGCGTGGAAGCACTGGCGCAAGCAGACGAAACATTGAACGATGTCGGAATATATCAATCAACCTGGCGAAAAGACGGTGTTCAAAGGAAAAACATACTCGGTTCGGACGGTTATTTCGCCTCCGATTTAAGAAAGTCGGATTTTGATTACATTCTTGTGCATCCGTTGCCTGCAAACGACAATGCCTCGACGGCACCCGTCTGTTATACCCGCGGGCTGTTGCCGAACGGACAATGGGCAAAAGACGGTCTTTACGGCTCCAAAGGCGGACTGATTGTCTTTGCGGATGGTCACGTCAGAGTCTTCAGAGAAACCGTAAGCAAAGATATTTTAAAGTACATCTTCGCGAACGCAGGCGGTTATTTCAAAGAAGGCGGAACCGCACCGTTAAAGGTTCCCGATCCGAAATTACCGAAGCACGGTCTGTTTAAATAGCACAAACTTCGGCGTTACTATCGGAACGTTCGTGAGTTAAATCATTTTTCCGAAAGCCAAAAGTTCTTCCGTTATACCGCATTTGTTCGAAAAACAAATCCCGATACAAAAACGGCGGTTGCTTTTTTTCACAAACGTCTTACAATAAAGCCATATGATGAAGTCTCGGGTGCGTAAATTCAATAAGGCAAGCGGTTTTTCGCTGGTGGAATTGATCGTTGTCATCGCCATTCTCGGTATGTTGATGTTGCTGATGGTTTCCAACTACGGAAAGTTCTTCAGCGGCAGTAAGAAGAAAGTCGCCGAGATGCTGGTGACGAAGACCATGGAGGCACCGCTCATGATGTACATGTCCGACATGGGACGTTATCCGACGACCCAGGAGGGCTTACAGGCACTGGTGAGAGCGCCGTCCGGCAAGCGGGGACGCTGGAACGGACCGTACATCAAGGATCAGGAGTCGTTGATGGATCCGTGGAAAAATCCGTTGCAGTACCGTTGTCCCGGACAACATAACCCCGACGGTTATGACCTTTGGTCGATGGGACCGGGCGGGCAGAGCGGCGATGAAGATGATATCGGAAATTGGAAATCGGGACGGTCGTCCGACGCGTTCGGCGATTGATCCGCGTTCCGGATTCACGCTCGTCGAAGTACTCCTCGTGTTCGGGCTGGTGGGGATTATTTCCGCCGTCGGCATTATGCACATGGGGAATTTGAAGAATTTCTTTTCGACGGAAGAGAAGCGTCCGTTGGTGGTTTTAACAAACGCGTTGCGCTATGCGCGGTTCTGGTGCGCCAAAAATCACAAGCCGGCAGAGGTGCATTTTTCTCAAAAAGGTCTGGATGTGAAGGATAAAAGCGGGAAAGTCGTCAGCAATTTCCCGTGGCCGAAACAACAACAGGAGCGGTTCGCGACGTGGTATCATGTTTATCCGGGGACGTTGACCGAGAACGGAACCTTTCGCCCCGATACCGCCGGGAAAGGCAACGGCGTAGTTTCGGTGAATGCGCACGGCTTTTTTGCAAGCACCTTTCTGGATATGGATCTCGGAGACGGGCGGGAACAATACAAATTGGATCCGCTCACCGGTGCCTGCGAAACGTCGCGGTGGTAAGTTATGAAACGGGAGCAGCGAGGTTTGGCGCGTACGGACAAAAAGCAACGGGGTTTTACGTTGATTGAAGTCATCATCGCACTGGCGTTGTTTGCCGTCAGCATCACGGGATTGACGCAGAGTTTTACCAACGGTCTGCTGTGCAAAACAAAATTACCCAAGGGCAACAACGACGAAGCATTTTGCCTCCAACTCATTCGCACGCAACTGATGCAGTTGAAGCGCGAAGAGGTTGAGCAAGCTCACACGTTTTGCCTGCCCGACAACAAAACCGAAATCGGTTGGAGCGGAAAGGCGGCGTTTTGCAAGGTGATGAGTTTGTATCGAGTTGCCGTTCAGATTCGGGATAACAAAGATCGCAAAAACGAGGTTTTCTTCGTGCATCGTCCCGATTGGATGACAAACGAAGAGAAAGCGGCGGTCATGCCGGAAAAGGGTTCGTAACATGGACGGTCGCGATGGCATGAACGGTCATAAACAACGGGGTTTTACGCTGGTCGAGGTGGTGGTGGCGCTCGGCATCGGGAGCGTCGTGCTTATATCCGCCATGTCCATGCTGGTGTTTTTCATGCAGGCATGGCGAACGGAACCGACGCCTTACGAACATTTTTGCGACCATGTCAGTCAGTGCATGCGCTTTCTTCAGCAGGAAGCGGATACGTTTTCGGTTATTGTCGACAAAGAGGGTGCCGCAACGACTTTTTTGACGACCGTCAAATTGCCGAAGGAGAATGTCAAAACCATCGGTGCCATGAAAAACAACCCGATGCCGTTCACGCAGGGGACATCGTCGCAACCGTGTTGCGAAGCGTTTTTGGTGAATTCCTCGGGTCTGTTTCTCGTTCGCGAAGAGCCGGAAATTGCCACCAAGCGCCTGACGGAAGGCGTTGAAGCGACTGGGAAAACCAAGATGCAACGCTTATTGGTCAGCCCGTATGTCATTAAAACGGAATTCGGCTTTTTCGATCCGCAATTGGGCAAGTGGCAGTTTGTTCAAAATCTCGACGATTACGAACGGCGTCTCATGAATAATTCCAAAAAAAAGGACAAAAAAACCTGGGTGCGCCCCGATGTTGTTCGGCTCACGTTCCGCAAAGACGATTTTTCGGAAACACGCTGTTTGTATCTCAATAACATCTATGTAACCGAAATGGCGGAAGCTTCCGGCAAACCGTCGACGGATAAAAAGGAAAGCGATAAGAAAAAAGACGATAAAAAGGACGATTCGGAAGAAGGAAAAGAGAAAAAGAAGGATTCTAAACCCTCCGACGGTAAGAAATCCAAAAAGAAAGGACGCCGATGAAAATCCTTCGCAAGAACCGTCTTTCGGGCTCCATTCTCGTCATGGTACTCGGGATATTGATGATTTTATCGGTCATCGTTACCTCGTTTTTGAAAAATCTCAGCCAAGAAATGCAGTTGAAGTTGCAGCTGGAAGGCAAACCCGACCTGCGCCATGAGGCGTACAACGCATTGGAGGTGGTTCGTTGCCAGCTGGAACAGATGCTGGCGAACAATGACGATCCGCAAAAAGCCGCTTCGGTGCAACGCATGCGGTTGCCGAGTACCGTAAAGGCGGAGGTGACGATTATCGACGAATCGGGCAAAATTCCGCTCAATCATTCGGATGAAAAGCAACTAATCGATCTGTTTCGATTGTTCGGCGACATGTGGGAAGCGAAAGCTTTGGCGCAGGAATACACAAAATGGCTTAAAGAGAAACCCGTCGTGTGTACGCTGATTGACAAAAATCCTTTGGCAGCGGCGACTTCCGACGACGGGAAAGAGAAATCAAAGAAGGATAAAGAAGAGAAAAAGGAAGACGAAGATGCTTCGGATGAGAAAAGCGATGGTGAAGGCGAAAAGAAAAAAGCCGATGCCGGCAAGCCGACGTTTCCGAAAGGGCTCAATGATTATCTGCAGTTGAAGGAAATCAACAAATTCCGCGCGCTGTTTTTCGACAAGGAAGGGAAGCCAAACAAACAGCTGAAACGGCTTGCGGCGTGCACGTCGCTGTATTCCGATTGGCCGATCAATATCAATGCCGCTTCGCGGGATGTATTGTCGGTGGTCGGGAAGCGCGTTTCGCTGGATGCGGATGCCGTTCTGCAACATTTGGGCGTTGACCAAAAAAATGCCAAAGAAAAACATCGCTATAAAAACTTGCAGGAGATTGAAGCACTCGGACACGGGCAACTTGGCGGGGGCGGCGAAGGTTCCGAAGACAAAAAAAAGAAGGGCGGTGCCGAAAAAATCTTGACAACGAAGCCGACGCTTTTGACAGTAAGGTTGTCTCTGAAGGATGGGGGTATCTCTTTTGCATTGCAGGCACGGTTCAAAGTTTGTGAAGGGAAAAGCAGTTCCAAAGGTAAGAAGGGAGTTGCGGCATCGGTATTGTCTGTGGTAGAATTAAGGGAGAACACGTATTAAAGGAATGGCTGACGGTACATCGGCGGAGGTTTTTTTGGGGAACGGCGTTGTTTTGGTTCCCGACGAAGGTTTTATCTTCAAGACGATCGAAGTCGGCAAAAAACAGGACGGGAAGAAGATTTTCGATGCAATTTCCAACGAGGTAACCGCGAATTTTCCGTTTCCGATCGAACAGTTGGCGTGGGGATATTTGCCGTTAAACGCCGAAAAAACGCAGTGGCTGTATTTTTCGGGTCTGCGGGAGCGCATCGAGGGCTTTATCGGCGAAGCGACCGACAATGTGCATATTTTGCCGTGTGCCGCGATCGGCGTGTTTGTTGCACAGCCGGATGAAACCTGCATATTGACCTGCGGTTCGCTTTCTTCGACGCTTGTCAATCAAAAACCGGCATCCTGTTTATCCGAGTCCGAAGCAGCCCTGTCGGCACCGAAATTCAATCAGGCGGCCGGCACCCCGGAGCATCGCTGGATGTTGCAGTCTGCCGTGTTGAACGGCGACGGCGATTGCGTTTGCACACTGGCGGAGCAGGGCGGAAGCGCGCAAAAGACCGTGACAATTCCCGAAAAAGTTCTTTGGCAGGCGGATGTTCGCGACAAGGCGCTGGTTTTGAAGCTGAAAAAGCAGCAAAAGACGGCGCGCCGAGCCGACAAAGGCATGAAGTGGGCGTTTGCGGCGCTTATGGTAACGTTTGTTTGTCAGGTTGCCCTGTGGGTCGGAGGTTTCGTGTTGGGACAAAAGCAGCGCGAATGCAAGCGCCAGGCGGAAATCGCGAAGCATATCGAGGGTGAGGAGTTTTTGGCGCAGAAAATGCGGGCAATCGTTGAGCAGGAGATGCGTCCGTTTGAATTGCTGGGGCTGTTGAATTCTTTTCGTCCCGATAAAATTTATTTTACGAGCGCGACCATCGACAATTTACATAATGCAACGGTGGAAGCGGTTTCGGAGAGCGCGATGCTGGTGGAAAATTATACCAAGGTTCTGCGCAACAGCGGTTATTTCGAATCCGTGAAGGTCGCCAACGTTCACGCGTCCGACCAGGGCACGAAGTTTCAGCTGACGTGCGATTTTAAGGAACAGAAGCCGAGTGCATTCAAAACATTGGAGCAATAATGAAACTTTTAAATTGTTTATCGAAGCGCAACGGGCGCGAGAAGTTTTTGATTTTCATGCTTCTGAGCGTGGTTGCGTTCTTCTGGATTTCAAGCTGTGTTCAACAGGGGACAAGCTTGCTGGAAGACTGGCAGGCGGTTTCCAAAAAAACCGAAAAGCAGCTTTTTTGGCTCAAGAACAAGGAAACCGTTCACGGGAATCTGGAGAAAGTGCTTTCTTCGATTGATCCCGCCAAAAGTTTGTCGGGGGCGGCTTTCTCGGGCGAGGTCGAAACGCTTATTCGTCCCTACAAAGCGAGCTATTCGATGGATTCGCCAAGCACGCGTCGAGAGGATATGTTTGATGCGCACACGTTGCAGTTGCACTGCGAAAATATCACGATGGAGGATTTGATTGCGTTCGAGAAAGGCGTCTACGGAAGGAAGCCGTATCTGTCGCTTGAGAAGATAAAATTACGTGCCAACGCCTTCGATCCGCAAAAATTGGAGGCGGAATGTTCGTTTAATGCGTTGCAGTTGAAAAAGGTTTCGCATGAGTAATAAAGAAGAAAGGTGTTTTTTCGGACGACAAAAATGTTCCGATGGCGACAAAAGCCTCTGGAAGGGTGATTTTTTCATGAATAACAACATGAATAACAACATGAATAACAACATGAATAACAACATGAATAACAACATGAATAACAACAGGTTGCGGGCATGTTTGTTGTTCGGCGGCGTTTTTGCGGCGATATCGCCGGCAATCGCGGCGCCGGGCGACGACAATCCCGCAGTTTCCAATCCGGCAGATATCGGTGCGGTTGCACGACCGGCAAGTTCTGCGAGCGCGGGGCGCGGCACCGCGCGGCGTTCGGCGAATGCCGCACGTACGCGTGCCGACGAAACCTTCATCGATTCGCTCTCGTTGGTGGACGAATCGATCGCGCAGGTTCTGTCGCTGCTGGGCAAATGGACGGATCGCATCATCATCCAGGGGGAGGGGTTGCCGAAGAGCACCGTCAATCTGGATATTCAGAAGCCGCTGTCGCGCGAAAAGGCGATTGCGACGTTGATGAGCGCGCTGGCCGCCAATAAGGTCGCCGTGGTTCCGATGGGAGACGATACATTGAAGGCGATCCCGATCAATCAGGCGAAAAGCAGTGCGCCGCGCATTGTCGACCGCGAAGCTTTGTCGACGATGGCGAGCAGCCAGGAGGTTTGTTGTTGCATGTTCCGTTTGGAGAATTTGACGGCGCGTGAAGGTGCCCGTACGGTCATGCCGTGGGTAACCCCGTTGACGTCCTCCGTGGTCGCTTTGGATAAAGCCAATGCGTTATTTGTCACCGATTCGCTGGCGAATTTGCAGCAGTTGGACAATATTTTCAGTCGCATCGACCGCGTCGGCGACGTACAGGATGCCATTTTGTGGTTCCAGCCGAAAAACGCGAGCGTCGAAAGCCTGAAAGCGAGTTTCGAGGATCTGCAAAAGGGTGCTTTAAAGTACTACCTGTTGGGGAACACGTCGTTCGCCTCGGATAAGAATACGAATTCGTTCATCGTCGTGACACCGAAAGGCAACGAACCGATGATCCGCGAATTTGTCGAGAAGCTGGACGCAACGGTCGATCCGCTGGTTCAACATCATGTGTTCCGCATTCAACACGGCTCTTCCAAGGAAATTACCGAGTTAATCAAGAAGTTGATGTCGCAACAAAAAGAGACCAACAGCGGCACGCAAGCCGGTGCTTCGACGGCGGCTTTCAGCGAGAAACTCAGCATCGAATGCGACGAGCGTCTCAATGCGATTGTGGCGTACGGAACCCCGTCCGACATTCGTCAAATCCAGAACCTTCTCAATCAGCTGGATGTCGTGTTGCCGCAAATTCGTCTCGAGGTCGTGATTGCGGAAGTTCGTTTGACGGACGGTCAGGCAAGCGGTCTGGAAAGCTTCGGGTTTAAGCACGGTGACGGCGTTATCACGAAACCGACCTGGAATGCAGAGGGGAAAGAATCGAAGAATTATACGGGTTTCACCAATCAGCTTGCTCCGGGTGCAGCATCAATTCCGGGCGTTACGTCGCCTATCCTCAGCGGTTTTGTTGATTGGGGTAAGCATTCGCGGGTGACCATTGACGGTATCTTGAATGCCGCAAAGACGAAACAAAACATTAAGATTGTTTCGTCGCCGACGTTGCTGACGACGCATGCGCGCGAAGCGACGTTGAGCGTGGTTGAAACGCGTCCGTACATCAAAGCGTTGCAGACGAAAGCCGGTTCCGGATCTACCGATGCGGATGTTTCGAACAGCACGGTCGATCAGGTGGATGCCGGTATCGTGTTAACTATCAAGCCGTGGATCGGAACCGACGGTACGGTTCAGCTGGAAATCGATCAAAAGATCGACAACTTTACGGCAAATTCCATGGCGGTCGGCTCTTCGAACAATCGCGTGACGATTCCGTACATCAACAAACGTCAGCTCAAATCGTTCGTTTCGGCGAAATCCGGCGAAATGATTGTTCTCGGCGGTCTTAAGAAGAAAGAAACGACCCGCACCAAACGCAAGACGTTCTTGTTAGGCGACATTCCGGGTATCGGCGAGCTGTTCACAGGCAAAGGAAAATCCGAGGAAACAACGGAGATGATCGTTTTCATCCGTCCGGTTCTGTTGCAGAACAACGATGCCGTTCGTGCGGATACGGAATTGTACAAGGAAAATCTGACGTCCAAAACGCGCGATGAGATCAACGCCTACGAAGAGACGGGACGTTTCTCCGACAAGCCCGAGATGGACGAAGACGACAAGCGGAAACAGCGCATCAAAGAGTTGAAGGCGGAGCGCAAAGCCGAAGCCGAAGAGGCGCGTCAAATTCGCAAGGAAAAGCGAATGCAGGCGCGTGCCGAACGTGCGGAGCGTCAGGCGCGGGAAGAAAGTGCTTCGAAGTTGAGAAGGGCTCATGCGAGAAAGGCTTCTGCCGCTCGAAACGTTTCTCCGACGTCGGCTTCGCGTGAGAATCAAGCTCGGCAGGCGCTTCGGAACCGACGGAATTCGACCGTTCGCAGAGCGGAGACCGTAAAATCGGAAGTTAAGAAGCCGCGGGTTCGTGCGCATCGTCGCAGGTAAAAAAGGTCTGTGTCCCGCATAAGTTTATAAGTTGTTATGAAAAAGGTTGTTGTTCTTTTGTTGTTGTCCGTTCTTATGCGGGACGGTACGGGAACGGGGGTTGCGCCCTCGCTCCGTGCGGCGGTTCAAAACGACAACGGCGGCGTTGCCTCGGCAGCGGCGAGTGAGACAACAACGGCGGATAACCGCTCGGCGGCTTCCGCCGACAACGAACAAAAACCTTCGGGCAACTCCGCTTCCGATCCCGCACTTACACCGACGGGTCCGGACAACAAGAAAGCGGATGCGGCAAGTTCAACCGATGCCGCGGGAGGCGATGTAAGGGCGCAATGGACGGCATCTCTTTTGGCACGCAATCCCTTCCTGCCGTTCGGTGCGGTTGCAAAGAAAACCGAAGAAAAAGAGAAGAAAAGCGACGACGATTGGGCTTCCAAGAAAGCGGATGAGCTCAATCTTCAAAGCGTAACCGAATACCCGACGTACACCGAGTTCAGCGTTGAGGTGATTTCCACCAAAAAGCGTTGTTGGATTCGTTCCGATCGTGCGAGCGACAAAGTACCGTTTGTCTATGTCAGCCATCGCACGGAAGGCGAAGGCGACAAACAGAAGAAGATCTTAACGGTTAAGAATACCGTTACCGGCGACGTGATGGAAATTCGTCAGCAGGAGAGGAAGAAGGATACGTCACGCGGTTCCGGAGGTTCCTACGGCGGCTATGACGATTACGGTTCGTCATATTACGATGATGATCTTTTCTTTGATTTTGACTGATGAAGTTCCGGCGGTGCATCGCTTTCATTTATGGTGCATTCGCCGTTTTGAATACCGTCGACGGTGTGTCGAATATCGTGCAGACGGGTGCGGTAGGTTCCTCAGCCTGTCCTGCCGTAATGATTTTTTTATTGAACAATTTTAACCGATGGATTTGCAACAATGTACTTTCGTGATGCATGCACCACTCAGGTGGAATCGGTTGTTACGCGGAAAGCAGCATTTTTCCGCAAATCTGCTGTCACGATGACTTTTTATTAAACCGTTTAACAATTTTGACCGATGAGTTTATCACAACGTACCGCTTCCGTTCCCAATGCATTTGCCGACCTGGATGAAAATCAACAGGCGGAACTTCTTCGTGCGCCGTTGCATGAACGCATGCAACAGCTTTCAAAGCTGACCAATCGCCCGCTGAAATCCGTCGCCGAGAAAATTTCGCAGGAATTCGGCATTCCGTTTGTCGAGACGTTTAAAGTTCTGGAAAACGCGACAAAGGTGCTTCCGTTGCGTCTCATCCATACCTATCAGTGTCTTCCGATACAGTCGGACGGCGGCAATGCAAGTGCGTTGCATTTGGTAACCGTCTGGCCGCCGAGCGCGGAAGCCGTTCGCTGGATCGAAATGGCGTGCGGCAAAAAGACCGTTTGGTATCTGACCTACCCGCAGGAGGTGACCGATGCGATTGTTCGCAATTTCGGCGTCGGTTCCGACAGTCTCGATTCGAAATTGGCGGAGGAGGCGCAGGAAACGAAGGAAGTGGTCGAGGAGGACGAAAACGCGGCCATTATCCGTTTCGTCAATGAAATTATTGTCAAGGCGGTAACGGAGCGTGCCACCGATATTCACTTTGAGCCGCAGAAAAACTCGCTTCAAATTCGCTACCGTATCGACGGGCAGTTGGTACCCGTGCGGGTTCCCGATAATTTAGTGAAAGTCCAGGCGGCGGTTATTTCGCGTCTCAAAATCATGGCGCGATTGAACATTTCCGAAAAACGTCGCCCGCAGGACGGTCGTATTCATTTTTCGTCCGGTCCGATTGAACTGGATATTCGTGTGTCCACGTTGCCCGTGATGTACGGCGAAAGCGTCAGTTTACGTCTGTTGACCAACAGCAATCGCCCCGTGACGATTGAGGAACTCGGGATGTTGGAACGCGATGTTGCGGTCATCGATCAAAACATCCACAAGCCCTACGGTATCATTTTGGTGACAGGACCGACGGGAGCCGGTAAATCCACGTCGCTGAGTTCCTTTGTGCGTCGCATTCGCACGCCCGATCGCCGTATCATCACCGTTGAAGACCCGGTGGAATACGAAATCGAAGGCATTAACCAATCGCAGGTACACAGCGAAATCGGTTTTGATTTTGCCAGTGCGTTGCGTTGTATCCTGCGTCAGGATCCGGACGTCATCATGGTCGGTGAAATCCGTGATAAGGAAACCGCCGACATTGCCATTCGCGCCTCGCTGACGGGACACTTGGTGCTGAGTTCACTGCATACCAATGATGCCGCGGGCGGTTTGACGCGTTTGGTTGATATGGGCATCGAGCCTTTTCTCATTACCGCGTCGGTGGAGTTAATTTTGGCACAACGTTTGGTGCGCCGTTTGTGCCCTCACTGTTGCAAGACGGCGGAAATCGATCCGAAGAAGCTTGAATCGCAGATGCGGCAACTGGGTATTCCGGCATCGGAAATGCAGTACGCGAATTTGATTAAGGAGCCGGTCGGTTGCGATGCCTGCCGTCACACCGGTTACAAGGGACGTGTCGGAATTTTTGAACTTTTGAGCGTTACGGAACCCGTTCGCGAGGCGATGTTGAAGAATAAATCCGCGATGGAAATTAAGAAAATTGCCGTGGCGGAAGGCATGCATACGCTGTTGCAAAACGGTTGGGAGCAGGTAAAGCGCGGTCTGACGAGCTGGAGCGCACTGGTTCATTTTGCCGCCATCGATCTGTCGGAAGCCAGCACGGGCGTCGAAGGCGTGGATGCGGCGGCGTAGAGTGTGTTGCGCGAAAGTGTTCGCGTAATGTATCGTTTTATTTGAGGAATTCTTGTTTCTTGCAAACGGCGTCCGTTGTATCATGGTTGACAAGTACGATTGTGCTTCAAAGGTCTCGATCATCCCGCAAGTCATCTTAGTCACGCAAATCACATTAAAAATGTGAATATCCGAAGCATAAAGATAGCGGGTTGGATCGCATATTTGAAACATGCAGGAGCATCCCGTTGCCGATCGGACGAATTTTGTTCGGTCGTGTATTTTTTCGCTAAAGCATGTTTTAACAGTCCGGAACCGTCAGGCACAAACAGCCTTCGTTTCGTTGGTCAACGGGAATTTTTAAAAGATGGATGTTACGTCGCTTAAACGGTGACCTTTGAAAGAAACATTGTCTTCCCGCCGCAAACAGCGTATATTAGGAGTAGTATCTTGTTATTTTTATGTGTGCTTCGATTTCCAAAAAATCGTCGTCGGATGTGAACGGTGCGGCGGGTCGTATTAAAAGTTTTGATTCCAAACTCGCATTGCCGTTTTTAAAGCGTCTGTTGCAGTTGCACGGCGCCGGATTGGCGATCGGCGATACCTTGCGCATTCTGCAAACGCGGTTGCAGGATCCGAAACTGCGCGACCTGGCGATTGTTCTCTGGCGTGATTTGAGCGAAGGCAAAAGCCTCGGAACAGCACTTAAAATGTATCCGAACATCTTCGGCGGCGACATCGTCTATCCGTTGGAAGCGGCGGAAAGCACCGGCAACATCGCGCCCGTTCTCGCCGATGTCATTCGTCTGCTGACGGAACGCGAACAGCTCAAAAAGAAGGTCATCGGCGGCATGATGTACCCGCTGTTTGTGACGATTGCCGCAGTGTGTTTGGTGATCTTTTTCCTGTTTTTCCTCCTGCCGCGCATCGAGGGCATGCTCACGGCGATGGGCGGGCATTTAACGCTTCCGGCAAGAATTCTCATCGGTTGTTCGAACGTGATGCTGTACGGCATGCCGATTGCGATTGTTGCGGCGATTGCGGGGGTAATTTTTCTGCGTACCGCTCGAAAATCCGAAGCGACGCGCGTCAAAACCGACGGCATTGCGTTAAAACTGCCCGTTTTCGGCGGCATTTTGCAGTACACGGAAATTTGCCGCGTTTCCAATCTCCTGGCGACATTGCTTGGCAGCGGCGTGAATTTAACCGAATCCATGCGCCTGACGGAGCGCGCCATCCGCAACAGTTTTCTGCGTAATCAATTCCAGGAAGCGCGCAAAAAAATTAACGACGGTGTGGCGCTGACCAATGCGTTTAAAACCGAAAAAACGCCGCTTTTTACCGACCTCGCGCTGGATGTTTTGATGGTGGGCGAAAGCACGGGCAATTTAAAAGACAGCTTCAAGGAAGTCTACAAATTGCACAACGCGGAATTGGATACGCGCCTCGGGCGATTGACAAAGGCGATTACCTCGGGCGCGTTGGGCTTCGCCTTCTTCCTCGTCGGTATTTTGGCACTCGGTATTGTTTCCAGTATCATGCAGTTCAGTAGCACGATTAAGCTGTAAAAGGGTAACCGAATAAAAGCATCCGTTGCGATCGGCAACCCCGCACGATGCGTTGTTTGAAACTTGCGGGCGTCTGAGTTTTTTAGAACAAACAATCGATCCGAGCGCCACTTACTAAGGTCGGTTTTCTTGACCTCGAAGGTTAACTCAATGAGTAGCCTCTAGAAAATCACAATCGAAGCCCGTTCGCGCAACCGTTGCAGGTACGCTCGGTGCCGTTCTTGAGCACTTCCGACCAACAAACGTTCTTCGATTGTACCCTGAACGTCCGCCAACGGTTTTAAGTGCCCCCTTTTTTTTTCGACCAGCACCGACGTTACCCAAACATCGCCGATATGCAGGTATGCCGTTTGCGAACCGTCCGAAAGTTGCTCCAACACCCGCACCAGCTTCGGATCCAACTCCGACGCCCGGTACCAAATCGCCTCCGTATGGAACGTATCCAGCTTTTTTTGAATATCCGACAAGGGCGTTTTTTCGGCTAAAAGTCGCTCCAAATATGCTTCCTTCGTCAACGTTTCGGTTGCGTTCGGCACTGCGATACCGATTTCCCGCGGTACGTCGACGGCTTCGTTCGCCTTAAAACCGCTCTGTTTCAAACAATAGCGCGCCTCTTCGCGAAAATCCGCCGCATGAGCTTCGTAATACGCCGTAATATCCTTCGGGCTGACTGTAAATCGCGACGGCATCTGCCCCGACTGCAACGCGTTTGTCACCATAGACTTTCGCAGTTCCTGCTTCAAACCGTACAGCGATTGCCCCTGTTGCCGCAACACTTGCCGCATTAACTCGCGATTGCCGTTAAAATGCTCTTTCGCCATTGTCTCTACCTGTGCCTCCACGTGCATATCGGAAATTTTTCCGCCTTTTTTCTTAAAATCCGCTTCAAGCAGTTTTTGTTCGATCAACAGATTTAATGCTTCCTGAAACGCAACCTTCAACTCAACCGCCGCTCTTTGAACCTCATCGCAGGCAATCGGTTCGTCGTTGACGCAGGCGGCAATACCGAACGGTCGCGCTTCGAACGATGCCTTCGGTTCGAACGACAACGGCAAAGATGCACTTTCCTCCGCCGCTTGTGCAACCGACAATTGCAACAGCATCATTACCGCCAACGCTCCTCTTCCGAAACCATTCCGAAACATACCTTCAAAGAACCATTCTTTTAAGGAAATGACAAAGAAATTCTTTCAATACCTGCGCGTATTGCGCTTTATAAGAAACATACCGAAATGTGTTTAAAAAGACGTGGAAATTGATCGGATGTCGCCAACATACCGCAACCAACGGAACCTTTAAAGGAAACAGGACGTTACTTCAATCGCGTGCCGGCAATGAAACGGCGACAAAAACACAGCGCCGTTGCTCTTTTAACGACAAAACCATCTGATTTACACAAATTTAAAGGCTCCGAAAAACAAGTCCACAAGAACCAAAAGAGGCTCCCGTTAAGGAGCCTCCGAATGGATTGGAAGAAATTATCTCTCTTATTCCGCCTTCTTTGAAGAACTTTTCTTTGCCTTCGTCGCCACTGCCTTTTTGGTTGAAGCCTTTTTGGCGGCAGGTTTCTTTGCAACTGTTTTCTCCTTGACGGTCGTCTTTGCAACCGACTTCTTCACCTCTGCTTCCAGAACTTCCTTCTCTTCAACCGCCTCCGTCGTTTCGGCATGATCCACTACCGGCGAACCCCCTTCCGCCGTCTTTGCCGCACCTTCCGACTTCTTTAAACCCGCGCCGAAAATCAACGGCGTCAAACGCCCTTTGATACGATTGACTTTATTCTCGTGCCAAACGCCGTGCTTGCCGGCTTTATCCACAACGGACATTAAGACCTTCGCCGCCGCTTTAATCGCTTCCGCGTCGCCGCTTTCCTTCAACGCCTCCAACTTCTTGGAAGCCGTCTTAATGCGGCTCTTTTCCGCCTTGTTCCGCATCGTCAACTTTGCGATTTTGCGAATCGACTTTTTCGAAGACTTGATGTTCGCCATTATTAAATTCCGCTAACTCACTATCATCGTAGGCGTTACACGCCGCTTGTCAACGTACTTTTGGCATTTTTGTAAAAAAGGGCGTTCCGATATCCGTCATTTGGCGCGGATATGACAGCGATTGTACGTTTCCTGCAACTGCGACGGGTTGAGGTGAGTGTAAATTTGCGTTGTCGAGATATCGCTGTGCCCCAACATCGCCTGGATACTGCGCAAATCCGCTCCGTTGCACAGCAAATGCGTTGCGAACGTGTGCCGAAGAAGGTGAGGTTTGACGGGCGTTCCCAAACCGATATCGTGCGCGTAACGTTTCAAATGCACCCAGAAGGTTTTGCGCGAAATCGCACCTCCGCGTTGGCTGAGAAATACGAAGGATTTACTGTTTTTTTTGGCAAATTTCGGACGTCCGTGCACCAGCCAGGCTTCCAAATGCGCCTGCGCCACGGAACCCAAAGGTACCAAACGTTCCTTGCTGCCTTTGCCGAAAATTTTCAAAAAACCTTCGTTGAGGAAAATTGCCTGCAAGGATAAATTGCAAACCTCCGAAACGCGCAGACCGCAACCGTACATGAGGGAAATCATCGCGCGATCGCGCAGACCGTTCGGCGTCGACAACACCGTGCTTCCCTGCAGGTTTTGAATGTCGTTTAAGGTTAAAGTGTGCGGCAAGGTGCGGCTTAATTTCGGGACGACCGCATGTTCCAACGGATTGCGGGAAAGGAGGTTTTTTTTGATTAAAAACTCAAAAAAACGACGCAACGATACCAGTTTTCGTGCGCGCGACGTCGGTTTTAGCGATAAAAGCGCATTTTGCCACGCCTCCGTGTCCCGTTCCGTTACCGCTTCGAATTTTTGAACCTTCGTCAGTTGCACAAACTGCAGGATATCGTAACGGTAGGACACCCGCGTGTGTTCGGACAAACCGCATTCGAGATCCAGATGAGCCAAGAAGGAGGCAATTAGTTCCGCAAGACGATTCGAAAATTCCACTGATTATATAATACCCGAACATGACGAAGAAGCCATCGCGAGGATTGATTTAAGAGAGAAACGGCAATATATCTCATCGCCACAAAAATTTATTTCACCCCTTCATACGCCGTCGCTTCGCCTTCGGTGCGCGCGATAATCACCGTTCCGCAGATGTCGTTAAAAACGTTGACCGCCGTCCGAAACATATCCGGCAAGTGTTCCGCCATCCAAATCATACCGACGAATTCAATCGACAAACCGACCAATCCGACAATTATCGTAATCGCAATCACCGTAAC
Organism: uncultured Verrucomicrobiota bacterium; assembly: GCA_946186275.1. Lineage (GTDB taxonomy): Bacteria > Verrucomicrobiota > Verrucomicrobiia > Opitutales > UBA9783 > UBA3222. The sequence continues at coordinate 12,826 of CAMHMO010000008.1, read as the reverse complement.
GGCAATCAAAACACAGCTCAATCAAACAGATACCACGAAACGATAAAGGCGCGGCACAAGTACCGTCCCGGGCACCGAGAGCTGTACCGCCCGTCAAAAAACCGACACCGCTGATATTTTACAACAGATCCCGTGAGAGCAAGGATGTTCAAAATTCAAGCCGGCGAAACAACTATTCGGGAAAGCCGGGATCGCAGGTATGAGATTGATATTGCACTGATTTATAAAACCGTTTTTTTACAAAAAATCGAATTTATCACCTATCCAAACCTCATAACATGTATTTAACAAAGACTGCAACAGGCAGGGAGATCGGGGTAAAGAACCACGCAAATCGGACAATTTTCGCAAATACTCGATTGATGTTCGAGCATATACTGTCTTTTTTTAAAAAAGAAACAAAGAAAAAAGAAAAACAAACGGATATAATCCAAGGGAGGATCCAAACATAAAGCAAACAGGCAGGATTGATAATCATGATAAGAAAAACGTTATAATGAAAACAGAGCCACATTATCACGTAATAAAAGAACACTGCCGCATAATGGAGCAACAGTAATCGTTGCCTGTCGGGTATGATCGAACGAAAGATGAAATATGTTGCGATATACAACACGCCTGTTGTAACCGGACCACAAAATACAATTATAACAGCCGGGATGAACCATAACAGTGCCTCGTTTCCGCATGTGTGATCACCGGTTGCAGCATGGTTGAGACCCGTGAGATCAGTAATTCCAAGAAATTCAGCTTCGGCAAGGATCACCGCGACGAACATCATCAAGAACCAAGGATTTGCAAATTCCTTCGTCTCTGTTGTATCGTACTTTTCGCCAACAGTGTTCCTCATTCCGCCCTTTCATACGCCGTCGCTTCTCCTTCGCTCCGCGCAATGATCACCGTTCCGCAGGTGTCGCCGAAAACGTTCACCGCCGTCCGAAACATATCCAACAACCGTTCCGCCACCCAAATGATACCGACGGATTCAATCGGCAATCCGACCGAACCGACGATCATCGTGATCGCGACCAGTGCGGAAGCGGGAATGCCGGCAACCCCCACCGAAGTCAGTAACGCCATCAGCACAACCGTGAGCTGATTCCAAAAACCGAACGTAATGCCCTGTGTCACATGATAAAGCTGCGCCAGGAACAACACGACCACGCACTCGTACAGTGCCGTTCCGGCCATGTTGATCGTATTCCCGAGCGGCAACGTAAAACGTGCCGTTTTCGGAGACACTTTTGAAACGGTTTCGATTTTGTCCAGTGCCAGCGGCAGGGCGGCGGCGGAAGAAGACGTCGAAAACGCCATCAACGATACCGGGAACATCGCTTTATAGTGCGCCCACGGTCGTATTTTCCCGACAAAGCGCAACAACAGCCAGAGGAAACCAAAGGTATGGATCGCAAAGCCCGTCAATACCGTCAGCACAAAATAGAGCAACGGTCGCAAAACATCCAATCCGGCGTTGAGCAAAATCGGTGTCACAAGCCCGAAAACGCCCAACGGTGAAAATGCAATCACAATGCGAGTAATGTCACGAATAATGTGTTGCAACCCTTCCCAAAAACGCAGTTGAATATCGCGCAGGGTATCCGGCAACCGACCGATGAAGAAGCCGAACAGCAGGCTGAACGTAATAAGACCCAAAATTTGCGTATTGTCGGCCGCCGCGGACATGACATTGGTCGGGATGATGCGCAGAAAAAAATCCGATAATTTCGCGGTGCCGCCGGCGTTAATGCCGACAAAGTGTTCCGGCAAAACGTTCGCCTGCCCGAGAATTTTTCCAGCCAGCTCCGTATTCATCAAACCCGGTCGGAACGTGTTGACCATGCCCAATCCGATAAGCACCGCCGCCGCACAGTTTAAAGTGTAAAACAAAAATGTTTTCAACCCGAGGCGTTTGCATTCGGATTGCGAACCGAAGCCCGCCATACCGCAAATCAAGGAGGAAGCAATCAACGGCACCACCAGCATTTTCAGTCCGTTCATGAAAACTTTCCCGATCAATTCGCAAACTTCGACAAACGTTTTCGTCCACGGCAATGCCGTTGCATTCGCGCAACGCAACATACATGTGACGATCACGCTCGTCGCCAGCGCGCAAACGACACCCCACCGATCGAAAAACTTTCGCATGTTTGTTTTGGTCATGTAAAAAAACTCCCTTCCTTTGAGAAAAGACTATGCTTCACGGGCGGAACACGCAACGCTTAACCTTCGGGTGATGTATCAGGCGAATACAACATTAACGGAAGTCCGTTTTCGGCATCGGCGAAACTTTCCGGAGGCGGATGATTTTTGTTTGATCTTTAATGACTTATCGACGGAAAAAACAAAAATTGCGCCGTACTTACGGGATTCCCAATGTTTTTTCGCATGCCGTCAAAATCTCGCAACCGTCGTTCGTAATTAACACGTCATCCTCGATGCGAACGCCACCGACGGTTTGGAAATATAAACCCGGTTCAACGGTAATCACCATACCGGGTTTCAATGCAATCGGTTGCGAACCGACGGACGGATATTCGTGAATATCCAGACCGATGCCGTGCCCGACGCTGTGCGTAAAACCTTCGTAACCGCTTTCGGTACGCTTCAACCCATACCCACGCTCTTCAAAGAAACGCAACGTAAATGTTTGCAAATCCGACGTCAAAACGCCGGGACGCAACTGTTCCAAAAGCGCCGTTTGGCAATCGAACACCGTTTGATAAACTCTCCTTTGTTCCGACGTTGCGTGCCCCTTAACAACCGTGCGCGTCATGTCCCCGTAAAAATGCGACGTTTTCAGGTACGGGAAAACATCGATGACAATCAACTCGCCGACGCGCAACGGACCGCTGCCGACACAATGCGGATATGCACTATCCTTCCCGCAGGCAACGATGGTTCCGTCGGCAACACCGCCGCGTTCCAGACAATACACTTCCATCATCGCCCGCAATCGTTCGGATGTTAAAATTTCGTCCTCAAAGTATAAAACGCCTTCCTCAACGGCACTTTCGTGAAGAATACGAATAGCCTCTTTCAACACATCCGCCGTTAAGGTACACGCCTTGCGAATTTCCGCAATTTCAGCCTTCGTTTTAATCGCCCGCTGTTGTTCGAAGAAGGAAGCGTCGAACACGACGGGTACTTGTTTCGAAATTTCCGCATAAATCGCCGCCGGGAAATCATCAGGCACAACAAAACGATCGATCGCGTAGGTATCTTTCAGAAATTGAAAGAAATTTTGCCAAAAGGAACCGCTTCGAAACCGCTTCTTTAACTCTTTTCGAATATCCGACCACAGAAAAACATTGTCAAACGTCCCGACCGCCTGGCAACGGTCGTATTCCAATTCCGAAATAAACGCCATCGTTTGCCAGCCGATTTTAAGCGCAAAATACGCATCGGGAGCATCAAAATGTCCCCAATGAAGGAGGTTTAGGTCTTTGCGGGGCGTGTTGTAGATGGCGTAGGCGGGCATGGGGAGAATTTAGGGTAAAAAAATTACTCCCGCCCCGCTATACACGGAATACCTTCGACAGTCAGATGGTTGCCCCTGCGTTTCACGTTCATACTCCTTCCGTCTTCTCCCGTTCCTTCCTCATCACCGACACCAACACCCCAACCGCCATCAAATACGGATAAAACGAGCCGCGTACGATATCAAACGCACTCAGTTGCACGGCGGTCGATAAGCCCGTTGCAATGAGAATTTGAGCACCGTAGGGGATAAGCCCCTGGACGATGCACGAGGTTGTATCCAACAGACTTGCAATGCGTTTCGGGTTGACGCCGTAACGATGCCCCAGTTCCTTTGCCAGCTGACCGGAGGTAATAATCGCAATCGTATTGTTAGCGGTGAATAAATTCATCAATCCCGTCAGGAAACAAATGCCCAACTCGCAGGTACGGCGGCTCTTAATCCACCGCCCCGTTGCCCGAATGACAAACTCAATCCCGCCGTTATAGCGCACCAACGCCAACATGCCGCCCGCCAACAGCGAAATAATGATCGTCGGTGCCATTCCCGTCGTCCCGTCACCAATCAACGCAAAAGCATCCAAAAGCGAAAAATTCCCGTACGCGCACCCGATAAGCAAATTTAAAATCGTCCCGACAAACAGCAACCCCATAACGTTTTGCCCGAACAAACCGAGCGTAAAAAGGAAAACGTACGGCAGTACTTTAATCCATCGCTCAACCGTCAATGCGGGAACATCGGCAACGGCTCCGGCAACGGTTGAAAACATTGGCAGGGCGTATAAACACACACAACCGAGTGCCGGCAGGGCGACAATTCTCAAATTACACAGCATTTTGTCGCGCATTTCCACGCCCTGTGTCCGCGTTGCGGCAATGGTGGTATCCGAAATCAGCGACAAATTATCGCCGAACATCGCTCCACCGACGACGGCTCCCGCCGCAAAATGCGCATCCAGACCCAAATTTTGCGACAACGAAACGGCAATCGGTATCATCGCCGCAATCGTTCCGCACGACGTTCCCATCGCCAGGGAAATCAGACACGACACAACAAACAGTCCCGACAGCATAAATTGCGACGGAATAAACGCCCGCGCGACCGCCACCGCCGCTTCCACGCCCCCGACGGCTTTTGCGGTTGCCGTGAACGCCCCCGCCAACACAAACACCAGGCACATGATCATGATATCCCGATGCCCCATTCCGAAGGCGAACAGTTCGATCTTTCGGCTTAACTTCTCCTTTCGGTTCAGACACAACGCCGCCGCGGACGAAACCAAAAACGCCACCGTCATCGGCACTTTGTAAAAATCTCTCGTGACCAACGCAAACCCGAAGTAAAAGATCACAAAAACGACAAACGGAATTAACGCCTTTCCGCTCGATTGCCGCCAGGGCTCGGGAAAAGCATCGTTTGGTTTCTTATTGGAAAGTGCATCGGAACCATTCTGCATTTGCTTCAAAGTTTGGAAAAGTGTTGCGTGTTTGTAAAGGAAAGACGTGCGTTTTTACCGTATTTACAAAAACCGTCTTTTGTACAGAAAATTTTTCTTTATTTTTCTGTTTTTCCGATATCATCATTCTTGATAAAGAATTATACATGAATTCGCAAATAACCTCCGCAGGGAACATCCTGTTTCATTTTGATACGCACTACGGAATGCGGTTGCACCGCAACACACTCATTTCTTCGCTTAAAGCCGTCGAAACTGCGGCAAATTTCACAGCAAAAAATCTTTTCGGTAAGGAATGCAGAGTGGAATTGCAATCCGTAGAGTTCTCTGAGGGTGGTTTAAAAGAAATAGCGGAAATAGTGTGTATTGTATCCGAATTGACCAGCTTGATTAACAATGGAATACAACTTTTAGAAAAACTGACGTCCAAAAAAGCGGAACCGTATATCGAACAAAAACGGTACCCTGAGCTTATAGCCGATGTCGCAACGGCGATCCTTGGAGCGCCTGCAAAAGAGATACGCACTATTTTTAACGATTGCATTTTCACAAATGCTTCTCCCGAAAAAGTCATAAAGTAAAAAAACGCTTTTTACGAAAATGCTCGAAAAGATGAAAATTTCAAAGGTCTCGGTTTTAAAGATGAGCATGAATTTCATATCAACAAAAGCAATATCTCCGATTACATTGATTGCCAGCCGGAAAAACCAGCAACTCGTGCATATAAAAAACTGATACTTATCAGTCCCGTTGTAGACAGCAACTCGCAGAAACAATGGTCGTTCAAGTTCCCGTGTGAAGAACAGGCATTCTCTTGTGAGATGCAGGACGAGGCATTCCAAAGCAACACATCAGAAGGAAAATTTAACTTTAAAGAAGGCACGGAAATCGAAGCAAAAATCTGCATAAAAGAAACGAAAGGCGATATTAAACGGTCTGTTTTGGAGGTCTATTCAATCGACGGAAAAGAAATTAAACCGAAACCAAAAGATTTTAAGTTGGATGAACCGATAAACGTTATTCATCAATCGGATCTTTTCTCTTTCTAAAAAACCGCCTGCGTTATTCTCTTAAAAAATTTCAGCGCAGATATTTCGCATTCAATCCGTTTCGGAACACTTTGACGCATCCCCAGCTCTCTCCACGTCATTCCTGCACCGCCATTTTTTCAACGCCACCATCAAGATCTGAATATCCGACGGATTGACGCCGCTGATGCGGGATGCCTGCGCGAGATTGATCGGGCGCACCGAGGCGAGTTTTTGACGGCTTTCGTTGCGCAGTCCGTGCACCGCGTCCCAATCGAAATCCTTCGGTACGGTAATTGCTTCCAGGTAACGCGTTTTTTCGACCTGTTGCCGTTCGCGTTCCAGATAACCGCGGTAACGGATACGATAAAGCACTTCCTCCTTTACGGCTTCGTTCAATGCCGAAAACGCCCGCGATAATTCGGGGCAACGATAATTTTCCTCGCTTTGCTCGCGACGCAAATGATCGCCGAACGTCAAACCGCCAGGCATCGATGTTGCTTCCAGCGTGTGCACCCAAGACTCGACGGCTTCTTTTTTGGCGCGTATCTTTCCCAAACGTCCGTCGCTCAGGGTACGGTAACGTTCCGACTTTTCCAAAAGGCGCAGTTCCGCACCGTGATGATTGAGCAAAAGTCGATGTTCGGCGCGCCCCGTGAACATTCGGTACGGCTCCTGCGTACCTTTGGTTACCAAATCATCAATCAACACGCCGATGTAGCTTTCGTGGCGCGACAGAACACACGGCTCCTCGTCCAAAATACTCGCGGCGGCATTGATACCCGCAACCAATCCCTGCCCCGCCGCCTCTTCGTAGCCGGACGTGCCGTTGATTTGCCCCGCCAAAAATAAGCTTTTTAAGTGCCTGCTCTCAAGAGAAGGGTGCAAATCGGTCGGATCGGAGAACGCATATTCCACCGCATACGCCGGGCGCAACATCACCGCATTTTCCAAACCTGGGATGGTTTTCAGCATTGCCGCCTGCACGTCAATCGGCAAACTCGTCGAAAGCCCGTTGATGTACCATTCGTCCGTACCGCAACCCTCCGGCTCCAGGAACAACCGATGGCGTTCGCGCTCCGCAAAACGTACGCATTTGTCCTCGATGCTCGGACAGTAGCGCGGTCCCGTTCCGCGGATGTTTCCGCAATAGAGCGCCGAACGTTTCAGGTTTTTGAGAATAATTTCATGCGTTTCGAGTGTCGTGTAAGTGACAAAACACGAATGTGCTCGCATCTTCGGCTGCCACACAAACGGCGTATTTAAAGATTCCGAAGCACAATCTTCCTCAGTTCTTGTATCGTAAAACCCGAACAAACACGGCTCTTCGTCGCTTTTTTGTTCTTCGCAGACGGAAAAATTGATTGTCTTTCCCAAAATCCTCGCCGGCGTTCCCGTTTTGAGCCAACCGAGGCGAAAATTTAAGGTTTGCAACTGTTCCAACAGCGCGGCACTTGCGTGATCGCCCATGCGACCGCCTTGGAAACAGGTTGAACCCACATGAAGCGTTCCGCCCAAAAACGTGCCGGTCGTTAAAATGACCGCTTTGGAGGAAATTTCACCGACGAGCCGAGTTTTGACACCGCAAACCCGCCCGTCTTTCGTCAACAAACCCGTTACTTCGTCCTGGAATAATCGCAGGTTCGGTTGCCGTTCCAGGCGGTATTTCATGGAAAACTGGTAGCACTTCTTGTCGCACTGCGCGCGCGGCGCCTGCACGGCACTGCCCTTCGAACGATTGAGAACCCGAAACTGGATCGCCGTTGCATCCGCATTGATCGCCATCAATCCGCCGAGTGCGTCGATTTCGCGCACCATGTGTCCCTTCGCCAACCCGCCGACGGAGGGGTTGCAGCTCATTTGGGCAACGGTATCCAAATTGTACGTTAACAACAATACCGACACGCCGCGCTTCGCCGCCATCGCCGCCGCTTCGCACCCGGCATGCCCTCCGCCGCACACAATCACGTCAAAATCCGTCTCCATATTTACAAAAACCTGACAAACCGTATGAACCTTCAACGGAAACCATTGGAGTCAACGCCTTATCCTACGACAAAAGCGAACAAATCACACGCACAAACAACACGCTTCGATTTAAGAATACAACGACGACATCGGACAACTTTCCGTGCCTATATGTTACCTCTCCCAACCTTACAACCGTCAGATAATCGATATTGAAAGCTTCCCTACCTTTTTTTCGGATACACAAAACCGCGGTCGTGCGTTTGATTTGAAAAAAACTCCAAAAATTGTCGCCCGCGCCCGGTTTTGAATTCACCTTTCTCCAATGCCGATTGAGCCTTGTTTTTAAACGACAACGAATCCCCGCCGTACACGGCACGATATTGCTGCTTTATGTCGGAAATCTCCGCGGACGGAAACCCGCGCCGTTGCAATCCGACAAGATTTAAATTCGACACAACGTTTCGTCCCAACACCGTCACAAACGGCGGGATGTGCATCGTAATCTCCGCATTTCCGGAAACGAAGGCGCTTTCGCCGATGTGCACGAATTGATGAACCATGGAACTGCCGCTGAGAAAGGCATAATCCTCAACGGTCACGCATCCCGCCAAAAGTGCCAAATTCGTCAAAATACAGTGATTTCCGACAACCGTATCATGCCCGACGTGCGAATACGCCATCAGCAGGCAATCCTGACCGACGCGCGTCTGTTGATGCGGTTGCGACGCCCGATGCACGGTCACGCCTTCGCGCAACACCGTTCGCTCGCCGATGACGACACCGCTTTCGAAATCAAACCTCTGCCCGACGATTTGCGGATCGTCCCCCAAAACAACGCCCGCATGCACCTCAACATCATCCCCGAGCACGGTGCCCGATTTGATCACAGCGTGCTCTCCGATGCACACCCGTCGCCCCAAACGAACGCCGCGTTCGATCACACTGAACGCACCGATGACGCAATCGTCCGGTACTTCAACGGAAGTGTCAATCAATGCCGTCGGGTGGATCATGAAAATTTCCCTTGCCTGCACTGTTTGTAGCACGACGGACGTTTAAAGAAAAGGGAATTTATCGGGAACGAAAGAGAAGAAATTACAATCGAAACAAAAAAGCAACGATGCACGCTTTGAGGGCGTGCATCGAAGTGTATTAGAACGTGGGTGTTAGACTAGTATTCCGATGTGAATACGTCGCTGAGATCCTGAGTAGGAACTAAAAATTTGAACTCTCCATCACCAGAGCCAAACCTTCCGCTCCCGAGGTGTGCACGTCTTTCCCTTTCCATGTCCCATTTAGCACTCCTCAACGTTCGTTTAATCCGAGCGTTGCGTATCAAACTAACCACACTATCTAACGATACATATCCATTATTATCCCTAGAGCTGGCACGAATCATTTTGGCGATTGCTTTCGGCAACCACAGGAAATATTCCCACTCATGTCTATGATACTTCTGAAAATCACCATCCACACATCGATTCGCCTCAACCAGCATGAGATCCTCCCGCAACCATCGATTCGCATGATTCGTTATATAAACAGTAGAATCGAGACAATCGAGGCGAAAACCCCGGAGACAGGATTTCACTAAAGGGGCACTCATCCCATGATCACATATTGCGATGATCGAATCAGAGAACCTACATAGCGTCGGAATATCAGAAAACACGCGAACCGTGCCTCTCAAACGGAAACCTGCCACAAAGAGTGAATATTCTTTCTCGGATTGCCTTATTAGAAGAAAACAAATATCACGCCTGTCATAACGAAGACCACGTTTAAACGGTAAAGTATAGGAGACGCCATACCAGGTTTCATGTCCTCCAAGCAGGGATTGAAATTTAAACCCTTCGTCGGGATATAAATTCATGATATCTTTGAGAGAATAGCGCACGCCTTTCTTAAAATTGCATTCATCATATGCCATACGACCATCAAAACTTACCTTTTCAAGAAGATCTGCAGATCTTATGAGTGATTCCTTACGGGATGAAGGAGATAATTCCAATCCAAATGATTTCCCCAATTCTTTAAGGTGATGCTCTAAGTTTGCAACAGGCAGACGAGGCGCGTAAAATTTCAACCAGTACCCCACATTTAATAAACCACTCTTCATCCAGTCACCGAAGGGATAACGTATATCAGATTGGTCTCTGCGTAAATATCTCCGAAAAAACCCATTGGGTTGCAATATCGGATTCGGATACTCTTTGTCGTTCGGCCAGACAATATCCGCTACATGCGGCTCCTTACCTGCCTCTCCAATCGCAATCTTGAAATGCATAGCGTCAGGCTTTTCTTCCTGCGTCACCCTGATTTCGTAGTCCTCCGCCTGCGCGGTTCCGAACGGAACCGCCGCCAGCCCCATTATTTTTATGTAGTTTTTAATATGATTTTTCATAAGTTCACAAATTTTCACCGCCGTTTTTTTGGCCGATAAAATCGGCGTGAGGGTTTTTTAAAGGGTGTCAAGAGGTTTTTTGGGGATTTTTGGGGTTTTGAGGGGAGGAGTGGAGATGACGTGCTCGGAGTTATGAGGATAAGGTGTGTAAAAGGGAAGGAAAGAATAGTTCGTGTTAAAGGAAGAAGAGATGTTTTTTAGAGTTTAAAGAAGATGTGAATAAATGCCCCTCATGAGGAGGGAACGTTGTCGGCGGCAGACGATGGAACGTCAACCTGCCGCCTTTGTTCCCTTCAACCACTCCGCCAACGTCTGTGCGAACCGCTCCAAATGTTCATGCGTATGCAACGCCGTAATCGTAATTCTTAACCGCGCGGCACTTTTCGGAACCGTCGGGTAACGAACGGCTTTCACGAAAAAGCCTTTTTCGAATAAACGTTCCGAAAGCAGAATTGCTCTTTCCTCCGAGCCGACTTCACATGAAACAATCGGCGTTTCGGCGGTCATCGGGAGGTTGTATTGCCGGCAAAGAGTGTTCCAAAAAGCAAGGTTCCCCCGCAATGCTTCCATATACTTCGGAGATTGTTGCAACAGTTGAAAGCTTTTGATTGCCGCCGCAACCGATGGTGCCGGCAGGGACGTCGAAAAAATATACCCGCGGGCGGTATTGCGCAAAAAATCGATTATTTCCATACTTCCCGCTACAAAACCGCCTTCACAACCGATCGCCTTGCTCAACGATCCCATGCAAAGATACGACGGCGTACGGAGATGCAAATGCTCCTTCAATCCACGCCCGTGTTCCCCCAAAACACCCGTTGCGTGCGCTTCGTCGATATAGAGCAAGACATGATACTTTTCCGCAAGTTCTGACAAAATCGTGCCGTCGGCGATGTCGCCGTCCATGCTGAACACCGCATCGGAAACGATGGCGGCACGGTTGAAGGACGTCGAACGCAGTTTCTCCTCCAAATCCGACATGTCGTTGTGGCGGTAGACGACGGTTTGCGCTTTGCACAGACGGCAACCGTCGATCAATGAAGCGTGATTGAGGGCATCGGAAAAAATCACGTCCCCTTCACCGAAGAGTGCCGGCAAAATTGAAACGTTCGCCGAAAAACCGCTGTTGAACACCATTGCCGACTCGTGTCCCGTAAATTCCGCAATAAACCGTTCCAGCCGTTGATGAAGTTCGAGCGTACCGCACATCAGCCGCGAACCGCCGCTCCCGATACCGTATTGCGCCAAAGCACGCACGGCGGCGGCTTTAACGTCAGGATGTTGCGAAAAACCCAGGTAATCGTTCGATGTGAAAGAAACATACCATTTGCCGTCGATACGCACACGATCGCCTTCAACCGCTTCGATAACGGTTTCCGTTCGATACAGATGTTTTTCTTTTAATGCTTTCAAGCGCTGACGAACGTCAAAGACCAGTAAAGAAACATCCATCGGTAAATTTGTAACGATAACCGCTTGATGTTCCAGGTAATGAAGCGTTTCCGCCAAATCCTTTTCATCGGTGCCGTCGTACAGAAAAATCCGCCCGCCGTGCGGATCGCCGAGTGTTTTTAAATTCGGGATACGTACATAGCCGCTTTTTTTCGACGCAAAATATCCTGTCGTATAATTGCAATCGTCCGAAACACACAGTTCGCCGACAATATGCGGTGCCGAAGAAACTTTTGTTGCCAAAATCAACGCTTCGCGAAAGTGATTCTTCTCCGTTCCGAAACAAACACGCTCCCCGTCCATGTACGTGGCACGCACTCCGCGCTCGGGATCGGGTTCGCAACGTTGCAACGTTCGAATATTCACCAGCATTGCTCCGCGCATCGGCGACGCATTTTTCAACAATGAAAGGCACGACTCGGCATCATCAATACCGTTTTCTTTGAGCAAGCGTCCCAAAACCGAAAACGCTTCGGCGGGATTTGACGCATCTGCCTCGGTCACCGATAACGACGGTACCTTTAAAACCTCCGAACATTCAATCGCTTCAACCTTCAAATGAACCGCATCCGTATTGCCGTTGGCATGGTTCAAGGCACGTCGGATCAGCGATTGGGATATTGGAAGAATTTGCTCTTTTTCAACCAACCGTTCCGCACCCGAAAGATGGGCATCGTCCTTCGAAGCGCGCATCTTGACGGCGTATAAAAAAGATTTATTCGTTCCCGAAGCGTTCATTTTCGGTGAAACTTCCCAACAAACTTGTAAGAGAAAAACCCCTTTTTGTCCATGTCGGAAATGCATTATTTTTCGAGTGCTTTTTCACGTTTCTCCCCTTCCGTACTTCAAAATCTTCATTTTTTGTTTGATTTTTTTTGAAAACGGACGAAACGGACGATATATGCAAATGTGAATGCGTACTCCGCGGATTTGTGTGATTTCGATAAAAAAGTCTTGACAAAAGTGTCGAAACATCAAAATCTTCATAAGCAGGCGTTCATAAGCAGGCGTTCATAAGCAGGCGTTCATAAGCAGGC
>CAMHMO010000007.1 GCA_946186275.1 uncultured Verrucomicrobiota bacterium | reverse complement strand
CAGGCGTTCATAAGCAGGCGTTCATAAGCAGGCGTTCATAAGCAGGCGTTCATAAGCAGGCGTTCATAAATGAGAAAGAAAAAACGAAAGGAATAAATATGCCAAAGTTAAGCAGTCTTGTAAATTTGAGCACGGCGGGAAAAGTTGCCGGCGGGGTTATGTTGGGCGGGATTTCCACAGCGGCCGTTCAGCTTCATACGGATTCTTCGGAATTTTCGAAAGATCCGCAAAGAGCGGAAATGCGGGAAGAGCAGAAGAAGCTGGATTTTGAAGTTCAACAGCGATCGGAAGAACTGGAGAAAAAGGAGCAGGAGCTGAAAGCACTGGAGGCAACGCTCGCCAAACAACAGGCGGCGTTAAGGGAAGAACGTTCGACAATTCAGCAAATGCAACAGGCGGCAGCGCAAGGCGTCGCATCGGAGACGGCGGTTGTCGAAACGGTGCAACAGGTCGTGCAAGCCGAGGAACCGACGGACGTGGAACCCGAAAAACCGAAAGCGGATGTCGTTCAGGTGAATAACACACCAAAACGCCCTGCGGTTTTTGACGGCGGCAATAAAGAAAAACCCGTTGCAACGACAAACAAGAACAATGCCTCCGAACCGTCGGTCGCCTTCGGATCGTCGGGTGATGTTGTCACGATCGAAAAAGGCGGTGCGGATTCGTCGAAAGAAGAGGAGTTGAGAAAACGGGAAGAACGTCTGTTGCTCGCCGAGAGACGCCAAGAGCTGAAACGATTGAGTTCGGATGAAGACGGTGCTTTTGCGGAGAGTGACGCGTTCGATTTTGATCCGTCTGGCGATAAAAAGAAGGTTCCCGGAAAGTATATGAAACGGATAGAAAACAATCCCGTCGATTTTCAAATATCCAAACAGGAGTATTCCGTATCCGCCAATCCGACAAAAGGCGGCGGAGTTGCGACAACAAAAACACCCGTTTCGACTCCAAAATCGAGTGTTCCGGTCGGAAAAGAAGAAATAAATGTTATCAAGAAACTTTTTGACGACAAAACGGTAAAAAACATTTCGTATTTACCGAAGGAAACCGCTGAAAATACAGAGAAGGACGCAAAGGATGAAGGAGCCATCAGATCGGACCTTCTGACGATGAACAAAGCAAGTTTGGCGGATGAGAAAGGTTATATCAAAACGTTTTCTGAACAATTTCCTGAGTTCAACACCGTGCACTCCTACGGAGTGTTGAAGAATATTGCAGAAAAGATCGTAAGTAACATTGAAAATTTACCGAAAGACGATGAGAATGCGCTCCAACCATTGAGCAGGGAAGAGGTATTTGAAGCGCTTCAACGATCCGTTAAGGACAGTGGGGCGCGGTATTTGAAGGAAAAAATGGAACCGCCGTCGATAGATCCCGCATTGCGAACGGCATGCGAAGACGAAAGGAAGGGTTACAGGGAAATGGTTGCAGAGATTACGGTACCCGAAAGAGCATCGGATCCCGCGGTTGTCTTTGGGGAGATGAGGGATAAAGCGGAAAAAGAATGGAAAGACGCTTTTGATGACGCATGTTTGCTCAAAGGCAAACGGGACATTCTGCAGGGATGGTTTGACTTGTGCAATGAAATGGATCCTTTGGATTTTGGAAAGATTATAGCGGAAAAGAAAACCGGCGATTTGGCTGTTCCGCCTCCGCCGCCTCCGCCGCCTCCGGTGCTGGTTCTCGCTACCGAGTATGAATTACCTTCCAAAAGAAACACGAAAAGCAGTGGTATGCCTTCCTTTAAATGTTCCGCCGCATCGGATTACGATCTAAAAATTGTAGAAGAGCTCCAAGAATTAGATCCGAACTTTAAGCAGATGGACGATGCGTTGGAAAAAAATATGATAGATCTGTGGAACGGAACCGAACTGGACAAAACTCCGGGAAAAACCGATGGCGATAAGAAATATGAGAAGGTTGCCAAACAGCGGGATGCGTTTTGGAGACGGTATTTTACAAACAAAAAATATCACTTGTTGGGTCTTCAGCACTGCGTATGCTCCCTGCCGAAGAAACAAAAAGAGGTTGAAAAAGAAGGAGGGAAAAAAGAGACGATTGAACATCTCGATTTGCCGAAGTACGATGATGTTGAAAAGAAGGCAAAAGAAGTTTTTGGACACTTCGGTTCCCTTGATCCGACCAATCCGCTTGATAAAAGGAGAGCACAAATTTTTGGTTTACTTCGGGATGATAATGAGGATGCGCTTAAAAAAGCCTACTTGCTCGCCAAAAGGTTCATGAACCTTATCGACTCGATGGAAAAAATGAGAAAGTCTTACCGTCAAAAGAAAAGTACGTATGACGCTGGTAAAAGCACAAAATTTGATAAGGAAAGCAACGAATCCTACACGGTTTCGGTTCCGTCACTCGAATCGCTGGAATCGGATAAATTATACGAAGTTTTATCGCAATATGTTCATAAGATCCATTCATTGGAAATCAAATCCGTCGGGAAAGATGCCCGTTTCACTGCTTTCGAACGGTTTTTAAGACTGTGTCGATCCATGGATCATTTGAAAACGTTAAAAATAACCGCACCCTGGGGTTCTTACGCGGATAAAAAATCGTTTTTCCACCCCAACAATTCAGTTAAAGGATCTGTGCTCACACCACTCGATCCCCAAAAGAATATGCTTACAAACGAAGAACAGCTTCTTGGCGCAATAGCCGTTATTCCGAATTTGGAAGAAATTCATTTACTGCGGAAAGCCGCCACTCCCAACGCCTCCTTACCCCTGGATAGCTTCGAGCATTATTGGGCGGCCGTCGGAAATTGTACGGTTGTGGAATTACCGATTTTCACCAATGGCCCAACGTTGCTGAGGCGAATATGTCAGTCGGATGATCTGAAAACCAAAAAGCGGCATTTTATCTTGACCGCATATGAGGGAACCTCAATTTTAGAAAAATTATCGGATGGCTTATTGGAAGTCGTCGGTCAATTGTTGATGGCGGGAAAAGGCAAAGTAACCGTTCAGTTCGGTGGTTCCTATACCTCATTCGCCAAGTGGATGAAGATTCGAGAGCCTCTCCGCGACTTTTACCATGATAAAACAAAGGGCGCTAAACCGTTGCTTGTGGAATGGATGGAGGAAGAAACGGATGAACGGTGGCCGGAATTCCTGGAAAAGAAAGAAATCGCTCTCGGAGAAGATCCGGCGGCTTTCTTAACTCAAAAGGAGATCACGCTTGACATGTTTCAAAACAACATAGGAACCTTTATGGAAATCTCAAGTGTGGTGACAATCGAATGGGCCAATGAAGTTTCGGATGCGTTTTTCGGGAAAAAGAAAAATTCCAAATACACGGCTGCATACAATTTTGGTTACTTTTCGGAAGCCAAAACGATCGAAGAATATAAAAAAGAACAGCAGGAGCTGTTGATACGTGAAAAAACAAAGGGAATCCGAGAAAAAGCAAAAGAGGAAGAGGAGCAATGGAGAAAAGCGCACAGTACGGTTTCAGATTTTCAACGACAGCTAAAAAAACTGCCGATATTTTTGCCCGGTCAGGGAATTGAGTGGATGGCTCTTCCCAAGGATGAGAAGCGGTATCCTGTGCCGTTCTATTATTTGTCGCCGCTGGTGCTCGCAGCATCGTTACACTTGGATGCGGATAATGAAAATTATTATTTCTTTAATGTAAAGGACGATATAGGTAATAAAAAGGACAATATAGGAACTGCAAGTTTCGATTTGGTTTTCCCCGGAATTGCCGATGGACCTCTTTTTAGAAATTACAGAAAAGTCGGAAAAGTCTCCGCAACAGAATTGGCGAATGCCTATCAAGTGGCTTTCAGTTACGGGAAAAAATTCACCGGAAAGGCTTGTTCCGGGTGTACGGCAACCGAGGCTCTGAAATTCTCCGAAGGGTATGATACGATAGTTTCGAACGAGATTCGGTTCTATGATGTTTTGAGACCTTATCTGCCGCCGGATTTCAATAAAAAACCGAAAATAATGCAGCTTCTTGCCAAACTGAAGTTGAAACCTGGTGTAACGATTCGACATCAAAAAAGGAGACGAGACGGTGAACCGACGGAAGAGATGATTATAGAATTGATCCGTACTCTGAAATCCGGTTTTGAAATCGCTGAAAAGCTGAAACCTATGGAAAAAACAATCGGTGAGTACAAAAAATCACTTTTCGATTTGAACGTGAAAGAAATAGACGAAGGAGCTTTGTCGCCGAGCGAGAAATCTCAAAAAACGAAACTTGAGAAAGATATAGACGATTTGGGAAAAGCTCGGGATCCTCTTGCGTCGACTTTGAAGGATTGTTGTGTATTTTTGCAGAACCAAGAGTCGTACATACGTGGACTTATGGAGATGATAAGGATATACGGAACCCGGAGAAGGTTTTGCAGAGTGGAACTCGATGGAACGATCATAGAAGACGCAGTTGCAGATCCATTTTCTGGTTCTTCCAGTCCTTTCCTGAATTCTTTCCTCATCAGGACGACGACCGCGAAACAAAACCAAAATAACTCCGCAGGACAACCGAATGGCGTTTCGGGTGTCGGGAGACCCCGTTCCGGCTCCGTGTCATCGCGCACACATGCCAAGAAAACCAAGGTAGCCGCAACCGCAAAACCAATGGCTCCGGTTGGCGGCGGTGTTCCAAAAGGCGGTATCGGTGCAAAAGCAGCTATGTTTGGTGCAAATCCGACCGCTCCGAAAGGCGGTATGGCAAGTTCGGCATTTACATATTCGGATCGCGTTCAAAAATGGAAAGACAATGGACGGAAGATAAAATACGTTTCGTTCACCGGTGTTGTGTCGGATCACATTCAACCCGATGAAAAAACAGCAATAACACTTCCGCTTTCGGCTTCGGATCCGAAAACGGCGAAAGCCTTAAAGAAAGGAGAAGAGCCGAATAAGGATGCTGTTGAGCGTTTCATCCTAAGCGGTGACATAAACATAGTGGAGGAAAAAGATCCGAGCTCGGGATTAGGGACAGGAAAATACTACGTTCGATTTACCACCGTTCCCTAGAGAAAAAAACACATCTCTGAAATGTCGGTTGCATCTTCTTTTGAAAGAGATGCGACCATACGGAGCGTATCGGTTGCCTTTGTGAGGGAAAATCCTTGTCGGATCGCGATCAAAACGCAGTCGGAAGCGGCAGGAATTCTCAAAAAAAAACCCGACGGAACCGCCTTTTATTGCCACCCGTATTTTCACGGCGACAAAACCCGTCGCGTTGTTTAAACTATCGGCACTTGCGAATTTGTCGGGACTTACCTTACCCGTTCCTTACGACCTTGAAATTCTCCACGTGAACGTTGGGATCCGCCGCAAAATTCACCTTAGCCGCCAGTTGTGTCTCCAGGGCGCTGAATTCAGACAGACAATTCGCCAAAAGATAGCTTTTCAGGTAAGGATTCAGGATAACGGTAAAGTCTCCGCCGTTCGTTGTGCGGCACTGTCGAAACAGCTCGCGTTGGATTTGAAGCGCCAAATTCCATGACGACTGCAATCGTCCTTCGCCGCCGCAATAGGGACAACAGGAATACAGCTGACTGCGCAGACTTTCCTTGTGACGCTGGCGGGAAATCTGAATAAGCCCCAACTGTGTTACTGGAAACACCTGAACGCGCGCGGTATCGCTCTCGAATTCCTTCTCCAAAAATTCGTGCAACAGACGGCGGCTTTTCGGCTGACGCATATCGACGAAATCCACGATGATAATCCCGCCGATATTGCGCAGTCTCACTTGTCTGGCGACTTCGCGCGCCGCTTCAAGGTTTGCCTGGAAGATGAATTGCGATTGGTCGGCTTCGTTCATCTTGTGCGAAGAAGTGTTCACGTCGACCGACGTTAAGGCTTCCGTTTCCTGAATGACGATTTCGCCACCGGATGGTAACGGCACGCGCTGCGAAAACATTTGATCCAACTGCGGCTCGATGCCGTAACGTTCGAAAATCGGAATCGATTCCTTGTACAGAACGATTTTCTTTCGCAAATTCGGTGCCAGGCGTTCCAGTTTTTTCCTCAAAAATTCATAATCCGCCTCACTGTCAATCAACACCCGATCCACATCATCCGTCAGGAAATCGCGCACCGTCCGTTCCAGCAAATTCGGTTCGTGATACACCATGCACGGATGTTGCGCGACGGCGGCTTTTTGTTGCACCGTCTGCCAGGCGTCGAGGAGAAACTGCAAATCGCGCGTGATTTGTTTGACGGAAGCATCGGCGCACGACGTGCGAAAAATAACGCCCATGCCTTCCGGCAATGTCAGTTTATCCAGCAGTTTTCTCAAACGGTCGCGGTCGCGTTTGCGGTCGATTTTTCGCGAAATGCCGCACTGACGCGAATGCGGCGTCAAAACGACATAACGCCCCGGCAACGTGATGTTCGTCGTCACGCGCGGCCCCTTGGAACCGATTTGGCTCTTGGTTACCTGCACCAGAATGTCGGTACCGACGGGAATTTTGGAGGGTACGTCCGCCGTCAAAATACGTTCGCGATCGTCCGAACGATCGTCGCGGTTAATGACTTCGATGCTTTCATCGTTGTTGTTTTCGTTAAAGCCTTCGCCGTTCAACAGCGGCAACACATCCCAGTAATGCAAAAACGCATTCTTTTCCTGTCCGATATCCACAAACGCCGCTTTCAAGCCCGCTTCCAGATTTTGAATTTTGCCCTTAAAAATCGCGCCGTGCAAATCCTGGTTGTCGAGCGTATCCATTTGGAAATGTTCCAACAGACCGTCAACCAACAACGCAACACGCTTATGCGGAAGAACACCGTCGATAATGATTTCCGAATAGCGCTTATCGCGTTTGAAAAAGTTCAAAATGCGTTGCAGAATGCCCTCGTTTTCCTTCGAACGCTCCTTCGCGGCATCCTTTAAGGTCTCGCGTTTGATTTCAACCGCCGCTTTTTTCTTCTTTTCGACGCACGGAATGCCGTCGCTTTGCTTTTTCGATTTTAAATATGCCATTTATTTCTCCCTTTTCCCGAGTCCTTCGCGAAGACCTTTCGTCCGTAACCGCACCGCTTATTTCACTCATCCGTTCGATACACGTCGTTGCCGCATTTTATTGATTTTTAACAACCGTCCCGCAATTTTCGGCAAAATTTTCACAAAGGCACCCGTTTTGTATAAAAAAATCACCCGTTTGCCCAACCGTCCATCCGACGAAACCGATACACGCTCTGAACCAATCCCTGCGCGAAACAGCAGGTCAGCAGGAACGAACCACCGTAACTGAGAAACGGCGCCGGCAAACCGGTAATCGGCATCAGCCCGAGCGTCATTCCGACGTTGATCCACATGTGGCTCATCGTCAATAATCCGACACCAACGCACAAATAACACCCCAAGCGATCGCGCGCCTTCTGAGCGACCACAAGATCAGCGAAAACGAGAAGCGCATAGAGCGCAAGCACAAAACAGGAGCCGCACAGACCCGTTTCTTCCGCCAGAACGGAAAAAATAAAATCATCCAACGACGCCGCTTTCGGCAAAAATCCCAAACGCGCCTGTGTGTTGTGCTTCCAGCCTTTGCCGAATAAACCGCCCGATCCGACGGCGATCAGCGACTGTTTCCGATGCCAACCGACTTTGATGCCATCGGGATCGATTGCCGTCGGTACGGCAAACGCCAAAATACGGTTTCGTTGGTAATCTTTCAACGGCAGAAAAGGCTTAAAAACAGAAAGCTGTTGTTTTAGTTGGCAATAATAACCGCGCGTGTCGCAAACAATGAGCGTTAAAGCAATCATGAAAAGCAAAACCAATCCGAAGAAAAACTTCAACGTCAATCGGGAAACGAACAACAGACCGAAAACAAGCACCGGAATCACCATGGCGGAACCCAAATCCGGCTGCAGGAAAATAAGAAAGAACGAACACGCACCGACAAACAACACAAAAAGCACCGTCGGTAAAGCTTCGCGCCATGTCCTCAGCCGACTGCGCATCAACGTTGCGGCGATCAACAGCAAGGTCGTGAGTTTGCAAACATCCGACGGTTGAAAGGTGATGCCCAAATTCAGCCAGCGCCGACTGCCGCCGATGCGACGTCCCAACGGCGTCCACAATAACAACAGCAAAACGACGGAACCCGCATAAAAAAGGTGCGCGCGGACGGAAAACCAATGGTAGGGAATTTTGGCGGTCACATAATATATGATGCCGCCCAAACACAGCCACATCACCTGCGCTTTCCACTTGTGACCGCCGCCGTCCTGCTGAACGGCGTACATAAAAGCAATCCCGATAAGGCTCAATACCAGCATGACGCACGGTGTCACGCGATCCCACGGAAGCGGTTTTTTATCCAAAAATTTCCACTGTTCTTTCCAAAACCGCAGGCGTTCGCAAAGAGGGTTCCAAAGCTTTGTGAACATCACTTCTTAAAAATCCCCGTACGTAAAGCGACTGTCCCGTAACAGCGCGTGCGACAGCGTTTTCGTCAATGTCACGCGCACTTTCGCCTGCTTGCAATACGCTTGCAGAAAACTTCGGATCGCTTCGTAAATTTTCCGAGCGGCGTACTCCAAAAGTTGAAACTGTTGTTGTAGGACGGTTTTTTCCAGATGCTGTATCAGCGTGTCATAATCGACCGTGCAACTTAAATCATCCGCGGTTCCGTAATCATCAGGCAGTTTCAGTTCGAGGCTCAAGGTCACAGGCGTCGTTCGCGTTTGTTCCTCCGAATAACAGCCGATCTTTAACGGAAACTCCTTTGTGGTAACCGTTAAGAGCCCTAGTGAAGACGCATCGTGCTTTTCGTTGCAACCGCCGACATTCCCCGAAACCGCTTCGGCTTTTGTACAAAGGTATCCGAAATCCGACGCATCCGATGCCGACGGTCGCGGAAAATCCTCAATCGGCTCTCCGAAGCGGTAAAAGGTACGCATTTTTGAGTTGTACCGTTGAACGCCGCGCATGGCGACGCACAAATGTTCGCCAATCATTTCCACAAAAATCCCGCGCGCACCCGTCACTTCACGAATGCTTTCACCAATCTGCTGCGTTAAACGCTCCTGCAACTGTAACCGACGGGCAAACAGATTGACGATGCGATAGAGCTTTGATACCCCTAGCACCTTTCCGTTTGGACTATAGGCGATCGTACAGTGTCCGAAAAACGGCAAAAGATGGTGCTCGCACAGGGAATAAAAGGGTATATTTTCAACAACAACGGGCGCATTGTTGTCACATTCGAACAACGCATCGTTCATTACGTCCTGCAACGTTTGACGATAACCCTGCGTCAACTCTTCGAAAGCTTTTAAAAAACGCATCGGTGTTTTTTGCAACCCTTCCCGTTGCGGATCTTCACCGCACTGTTCGAAAAGTTCCTTTAAACATTCGCGAACGATCGGAGGTTCATCCATTGTTCTCCTTCTAGCATTTTTCGATGAAACCGTAGAGCTTTTTTATAAGAATAATTTCTTTAATTTTAAAAATTAACCGTCTTCTTATACGTGTGAATAACTTGATTTCCAACCGCCAATCCTTGTTCAAAACAGCGACGGTTGTGAAAAACATGTTGTGAATGTAATGTGAATAAGTGAGGACGGCGGTGAATAAAAATCTGCCTTTCCGAGTTATCAACAGTTTTAATATACGTTATTTCCGACTTATCCACAGATTATTCACAGCGGATGAGTGCTTGCGAATACGTCGTTTTCAGAATTTGATAATAACGTGGATACCATTGCGGCACTCTCAACACCTTACGGCGTTTCGGGGATTGCCGTGGTGCGTTTCAGCGGTTCGGACTGCGAGCGACTGGCACGGGAGATTTTCGGGAAAGAAACCTTTGATCCGCGTCGAGCGTATCACGGGTTTTATCGTTTGGTGTCGGGCGAACCCTTGGATGAGGTTATTTGGACGTTTTTCGAAAAAAGTTCCTCTTATACGGGAGAACCAATGCTGGAAGTTTCCTGTCACGGCAATCCGCTGATTGTACGTCAATTATTGAAAGATGCGTTTGAACGCGGCTGTCGGCAGGCAGAACCCGGGGAATTTACGCGCCGCGCGTTTCTTAATCACAAAATCGATCTCTGCCGCGCCGAAGCGGTCGCGGATGTCATTCACGCGCAATCGGAAAAAGCTTTAAATCTGGCGCAAAAGCAGTTATCGGGGTCTTTCAGCCGTGAAATCGACGCTTTTATTCAACAGTTAACCGATCA
This sequence comes from uncultured Verrucomicrobiota bacterium, assembly GCA_946186275.1. GTDB lineage: Bacteria > Verrucomicrobiota > Verrucomicrobiia > Opitutales > UBA9783 > UBA3222. The sequence continues at coordinate 52,306 of CAMHMO010000007.1, read as the reverse complement.
AATTTCCGTAATTGAGGCGTATCTGGATTTTCCGGAAGAAGATTTGCCGGAGGAAAATCGCAAGCGTTTTTTGGAGCAACAATCTGCTCTCATGCAGACCATTGAACGTCTCTTGTGCGCGCACGAAGCCTATGTGTCGCTGAAAGACGGTATTTGTACGGTGATTGTCGGTTTGCCGAATGCCGGGAAAAGTACGCTTTTTAACCGATTGCTTGGATTTGAACGCGCGATTGTCAGTTTCGTTCCTGGGACGACGCGCGATTTTATTGCCGAAACCCTCTCGTTCGAACCCTACGCCCTGCGTTTGGTGGATACGGCGGGTTTGCGCGATACCGACAACGACATCGAACGCCTGGGGATTGAACAAACGTGGGAACAGCTTCAAAAGGCGGATTTGATCCTGTGGGTCATCGACGGTTCTCAACCGTGGAAGGACGATTTGGAGGCGTTGAAAGCAAAAGTGCCGCCCGAAAAGGTGCTTGTTTTGCTGAATAAAGCCGATTGGGGGGTACATCCGTCGGTGGCGGAGCAATTTCCGAAGATCGATGACGTGCTCCGAATGTTAAAGGCAGAAGAGGAAGGGACTTCGGCAGTTACGGAGGGAAAAGCGACGGAGTGTTCGGATGTTGAGACAAGAGAAACGGCGACATTATCTAATTTAAAGCAAACAACATCGTCGGATTTTGAGGGAAAAGCAACACCCTCTGACGGATTTCTTTCGCCCGTCTTGGCACTTTCCATTAAAGATGAAGCCTGTTTGCCGATTCTGCGGCAACGGTTAAAAGCATTTCTGGACGAACGTTACAAAGACGTTTCCAACGTCGGTTTTTTGGTGCACGAACGGCATGCGGAAGCGTTGCGTCAGGCGTATCAATCGTTGAAACATGCTTCGATGCTTTTGGAACAACGAAATTCCGACGATTGCCTGGCGGCGGATTTAAAGGAAGCTCTGAGATCCCTGGAAGCGATTGTCGGGCGCGTTGATTACGAGCAGGTTTTGGATAAGGTCTTTTCGAAGTTTTGTATCGGGAAATAGAGCGTTTTGAAGCTTACTTCGAAATTTTCTTTCGACGGTTATGATTTTCCGAAAGCCGTGAGTTAAAGGAAAGAATTGTGGGAGTAATTTAAAAAAACACAAGGAAAATCGTTGAAAATCAAAAAAACGGTGTGAAAAAGCGGAAAATGCAACCGAGTGGCACAGGTGTTCCGACGGCATGCCTTCGTTCACATGCCGTATCTTTAAAAGTGTGAGATCGGTGATGATTTGAATTTGACGGGAGAAATATAGTCGCTTTATTTTTTCCATTTGGAGTATATCCCCCGAAAAGCAAAAGCGCGGGTCATGAAAACCCGCGCCTACAATGCATTCCCTTGTGTGGACTTTTAATTTCCCTTTAATTCATCCACGAGATTCTTGATTTCCGTTGCCAATCCCGCATCCGCATTGTCCGGCAAAAGAACGGACTGCAATGCGATCTTTTCGGGTTGCTGAGCACCGGGAGCTTCGTCGGCGTTCCCGGCAACGGCAACCCTTTCATTCTTGATCTCCTCAAGACGTGCCTTCAGGTCATTTAAACGCTCGACGGATATATCGTCATTATTTCGAAGATCCACGACTTTGATCTTCTTGAACAAATGCTTCCATGCATCGCTGTTTTCACCGGCAAAATCAAATGAATCCTTCCAGGCGTTGAATTTTTCCAAGACCATCTTGTATCCTTTCTTCCCCTGAGCATTTGTTACTTCCTGCCTTACTTCCATCGCCGCATCATCCAGATGCGAGAAGATGACTGTTTCCACACCAAGATCTCCCAAACACGTCAACAACTTTTGATTTTCAGCCGGAGTGCCTGCACTCACAATACGATCCAACTCGACGGATTTCAACTGCATGCCGTCTTTCTTCAGATCCGCCATTGTAGTCAAAAGCTCGTTCAACATGACCACATCGGTACCATACTGGGACGTGGAAGCGATTTTAAGAGGACTTTTCAGTTTCAGCAACGCACGAGCCACTCTGCCTTTGTTTTCAGAATCCCAACGGTATGCCGTTTCAAATCTTCCGATAAGGACCAGAGGCTTGCCTGCTTGGTTCGCAATCGCAACAGCCGTATTGAAGAATTCTTCGACATTTACTCTCGACTCAAACATGGCACCCGGAAGATCCGCCTCGATCGTTTCGACATCATCGCTTTCCCAGATTGCTTTCCAGTTCGCAAAGAACTCATCACCGAGATTTGCATCCTCAGGAAGTGCTTTCATTCGATTTCGTATCTGATTGATCATATCCACGGCATGATCCTGTACCTCACCGCGTCCTTTCAGTATTACTTTCTCACCTGCATTTATTTCGCCTTTTTTCTTGAGAGCCGGTAATTGGAAGCCCCCTGCAACGGCGTTCCCATTATTCTGCGACCCTTTCTTTAAGTTCACACCGAAGGGATTTCCTCCCGGAACAACCCCGGCGACATTGTTATTGCCACCGCCGCCGACGTGGTGAAGACCCGGAAGACCTCCCTGAGCCGGATCGGCTGCGACGGGCTGCTTTACACCGTTCACGGCCCACGGGCACTTTTTGAAAAACATCTCAACATTCGCGTCCGCCAGACGTTTCAGAATACCTTCATGCGTATAGAGCGTATCGGTGTTCTTTACATCCATGAAATACAGCTTCGCGTTACGCAGTTTCAAACCGTTGAGCGCATTTTCGTAAAAATTCACCTTCACGAAATTTAAGATCTCGAGCGTCGAACAGTCGTTCAGGGATTCCAGTTTATTGAACGAAGAATCTTCCAGTGCCAGATAGGTTACTCCCGCTGTTTTCAAAGGTAGGTCTTTCAAAAACCTTCCGACCCATTGACCCTTCAGCCACCATCTTTTACTCTTCGAGAACAACAGTGCGGTCTGCAGAACTTTACCCATGAACCTCTTGTTGTTGAGCATAAGTTCCGTTTCCTCTTCGCCGGTAATCGCAAGCTTTAACAGTTCTCCGGAGCCCGTCATGGCTGCTTTTCGAATCTTCGAAATAATTGGATAAGTCTGCTGTTCCTCGTATTTCGCCAGTCCCGTTTCGCGGTCTTTTTTGAGATCGGACAACAACGACTTAAACTGATCATCCATTTCCTTGAAAATGCCTTTTCCTTTTTTGAAAAGAACATTCTTGCCTCCGCTGTGCTCTATCCATTTGTCCCATTCCTGCTTTAACTCGTCTTCGACCTTTATCAACGAAGAAACCTGAATGGTTTTGAGCATTGCCTTGAGCCGGGTTCGAAGAACTGCCTGTTGACCGGCAATCCTTTTTATTTCGCCTGTCAGATACTTATCATTGAAACACGAAAACAGAAAAGCCATGTTGAATTCGCGAAGCAAATCCAACAATTGCCGCTTCGTCGGCGGATCCATGACTTTTTTATCGTTCTCCAGAACAAACTCATTCCTGCTTTCCCGAAGCATTTTTTCTATCGTTGCGTCATCGTACCACTGTTTTGCCTTCGAATCCTTCACAATCGCCAGAAGGGCACGATCCAAAGCGCTTCCCTTCCCCTGAACGCCGTTATCCGCATCGAACGCGACATTATTGTCCGGGACACCTTTGTCTTTCAATACCTTCAACGCGTCCGCCATTTCCCAATAGTCTGCGTATTCGAAGAACGTTTTTTCGTTTTTTACCTCATTCAGGTCAATTTCTTCGATGTCTTCGAGATATTTGCCTACAATCCGCTTTGCAATCCGCTCCTTATCAACGCTCGGATCGTCTTTTTCCAGAAACGATACGGCAGCCTCGACCGCGTTCTGAAATTGTTCCCGACGGAATTTGGCATCGCCTTTGTTTTTGCTGACACATTCCTCGTCAAGCATCTTTCTCGCAAGCCTGCTTATAACGGCGTCCGTTGCATAGGATAAACTGACGTCGTATTTTTTGAAACAATCGGCACACAACGCATAATAATCTCCCGCCTTATATTTATATGCGTCCGGGAGAAACTCGGGTAATCTTTCCGCCTTCATGCATTCTTTCCATGCGGCGAGCAACACATCCTTATCGTTTCGTTCAAAGTAAGCGACCGCCCTCAGAATTTCCGGACAGGCGTCTTTCAGCAAGGTTGTGCAACCGTAGCGTTTTGCAATTTTGAGATTGTATGCTTTCTCATCTTTCTCATCTGCCGGATTCAGATTCGCGACATCTGCAAAATCTTTGTTTGCGAAGTTCGACAGTGCTCGGATCAGACCTTCATAAAAAGCATACGTTCCTTTTTTTCTGCGGTTAATCCTCAGCACTCTCCCGATCTGCTTGCGGGAATAATCAGTCTTTGCAACATTGATTAACAGATTGGTCTGTTTACTGCTCCCGGCTTCGTCGATTTTTTTGAAAAACGCATTCGCGGTTCCAACGAAATCCTCCTCAGCCCGTTGCTCCTCCATTTCTTCCTGTCTAAGCTTCATCCGCTCTTTCCGCTCTTTCTTATCTACGTCATGAACCAGATCATCCAACAGGTTCATTGCGCTCTTTCCTTTCGGAGTCTGAGGAACGCCGACCGACACCGTCGGTGCCTCCGGCAACGGCGGCGGTAAAGGAATGCCGTGTTCATCCACGGGCAACTCCGGAGCCGCCGGAATACCCGGAACTCCCGGAGCCGCCGGAATACCCGGAACTCCCGGAGGCGGAGGAACTCCCGGAGGTAACGGAACGCCGTTGCCACCCTGCGCAATAACCCCCGGCGGCGGCGGAGGAGGAGGAGGAATTACGGCATTGATGCCCTGCGGTTGTGCATTTGCGTTTGCCGCCTGTTGCACCTGTTGGCGCAAGTTTGCATTCTGCGTTCTTTCGACCTGCAATTCATGTTCCAACGCGTGAATTTTTTCCGCATCGGCATCGGATCCGATCTGCGTATTGTCTTGCTCAAAGTTTTTGATTTTTTCCGCCAACGCTTCCGCATTCAACCCTTTTTCTTTTGCCGCTTGAACGATTTTTAATGCTTCTTCCGCCTCTTCGCTGCTGACGACTTTCTCAACGACGCGGTCTTTGTAGACCGTTTGAGTACCGCCGAAACCGAAACCCTGAAAAGAATTCAACGCCGACTGCCCGGACTTCGAAGACGAAGATGCCGTTGCTCCCGCATCGCTTCCTTTTTTTCCGCTTGCAAGAGATTCGCCGACGCTTGTCAAACGTGTCTCGTCGGTTTCCGTTGACCGCGAACGCGACGAACGGTAACTTCCGGAAGCGTAGGGGCGTCTTGACGAAGACGAATACCCCGAAGACCGTCTCGAAGACGAAGCTGTTTCGCCGAACGCGTTATCGGACGTTGACGTCGCATAGGACGGAGCCGTCGGTGCACTGTTGTAATTGTAATCGTAAGACGACGAATAAGACGGCGAAGACCGATAAGAGGAACGCGCCGGACGGGATGTCCGATCGGACGGTTTTGTCGTCCCGGGTGCCTGATAATATCGCGTATCGTACTTCGGTGCGGTTTTCGATTCGTTCTTCGGCGAAACGTTCGCTTTGGCAACTGCCGTTACCTTCGTGTCCGACGCTTTCGCAACGTCCTTTTCTTTGCTCGCCAAAAGCGCATTCACGGTTGCTTCCGAAACTTTCGGCGCGACAACCGCCTCGGTTTTTGCGACAACGCTCTCTTCTTTCTTCGCATCGGACGAAGCATCGCTCTTCCGAGGTTCGACAGCCGTTATAAGCCGATTTTCCGCTTTAACGGCATTCTCCGCCGCATGTCCCGTTCCGCTGTATGTGCTGACCGCACCCGCGATGGCAACCACCTTTGCCGCCGCCGACAATCCGGCAAGCTTCCCGGCAAACTCTTTCAAGATTTCTTTTGACTCCATATGTTTAAACTTTCTTTACACTGCTACCTATTTTCGGGGAAAGGAAAATCATGTCAAGTGTTTTTTAAAGATTTTTTTTAACATTTCGTTACTTGGATATATCGGACATGATTTTATTATTATTAAATTCTTTTGAAAAAACAAGATGACGCGGGAAGTCTACGAAGCACAAACCGCCGCACGCAAAGCGGCATTGAGGGAAAAACTGCTGCAATTATTGCCGACGGGAGAAATTTACAAAACCCTGGAAATCGGTTGCGGGCACGGACACTTTCTGGTGCGTTACGCGCAAATGTATGTGGAACGGTTTTGCCTGGGAATTGATTTGATTGCGCAACGTCTGGCGGCGGCGGAACGCAAAGCGCAACGGGCGGAAGTATCGAATGTTCACTTTCTGAAAGCGCGCGCGGAGGAATTACTCGAATGTCTGCCGATCGGTTTTTTGTGGAACGAAATTCTCATCTTTTACCCCGATCCGTGGCCGAAAAAACGCCATCACAAGCATCGGCTGTTGCAGGAAGCGTTTTTGTCGCAATTATCAAAGTGTGTCGTTCCGAATGCGCGGTTGCATTTTGAAACCGACGACGGCGATTACTTCGAAGCGGTTTGCGAGTGTGTCGCGCAACATCCGAATTGGGAACAAACCGACGAACATCTTTATACGGTCGAGACGATTTTTGCCGAGCGCACGGGGCGAAACGGAAAACATGCGGTGTTTGCGTGTGTGAAGGCAGGTGAGCCGGCGGCGGACAATACGACGGAGCCGGTTTGTATTTAAGACGCTACATCCCCGTCTTCGCATCCAACCGAAACCGTATCAGTTGTCGAAACGACGTTTTGTCAAAAACTCTTAATAAAACAAGGTAAAACGCAACGGCGGCGGTTATTAACGTGCCTAAACGCAACGCATCGCGGATTTTATCGCACGACAACGGGAGGGCGTTTGAGGAAAAATAAAGGAAAATTGTGAATAAAATAAAGCCGAGCCACGGTAATTTTCGGAGAACTCGCAACATACCGCGGAGGTCGGGATATTTTTGATGCAGAAAATAAATTTGCAGAAACCATTGAAGGACGTTGCTTAAAACCGAAGCGAGTGCGAGACCCGCGACGCCGAACGGTTTCATCAAAAGAACGGCGCAAAGTACGTAGGCAACAAGGGTATAAACGGAAATCTTCACGGGCGTTTTGGTATCTTTATGCGCGTAAAAGATGCGTGCGAACAGTGCCGTTACCCCGAATAAAGGCAGACCAACGGCGAAAATTTTCAGCAACGGCACGACCTGCCGAATGTCGGTTTGCGAGAATTTTCCCCAACGAAAGCAGAGATCCAAAATTGGTTCCGCAAGGATAAACAGCCCGATTGCGGCGGGGATAAGAAGCAACAGCAACAGACGGATGCCGTTTTGAAGCAAGACCCTTGCGGAACGGGCGTCGTCTTTGGCAATTAACAATGACAGTTGCGGAAAAACGACCGAAAAAATCGAGAACGAAAACAACCCGAGCGGCAATTCGAGAAAACGATTGGCAAGATACAGAAATGACGCACCGCCGTCATCGACCGTGTAGGCGAAGAAACGCCCGAGCAGTGCATTCAGCTGAAACACCGCCGCTCCGAAAACGCCCGGCAGAAATAATTGTCCGACGCGCATGACGTCTTCGTCGCTTTCCAAACGGAACTTTAACCGAAAGCCGTTGCGTCTTAGTTGAAGTTTCGGGAGAAAGTACTGCCAAAAACCGCCGATGACCACGCAGACGGACAACAGCGAAACCTGCGTATGCGGTGTTTCGCACAGCGGGCACAGGGCAAGACCGACGAGAAAGGAGCAATTCAGCAAAACGGGCGAAAATGCCGTCAGCGAGAATTTATTAAGTACATTCAGTGCGCCGTTCAGCAACGCCGCGGTGCAAATGAACCATAAATACGGCAACATTAACAAGGTCAAAAACAGTACCGTTTGCCATTTTAGCGACATTGTTATTGTTTGCCCGATACCCGTGGCAAGCATTCCGACACCGACGGCAAGTCCCAGCCAAACGCCGAAGCGCGTGAAGAAACGGTTCAAAAAATCGCCGACCGTCTGTGGTTTTTGCGCGTAACGTTGCGCGAAAACGGGAATAAACGCGGCACTCAGAGCCCCTTCGCCGCACAACCGACGGAATAAATTCGGAAGCGCGAAGGCGATTAAAAATGCGGAGGCTTCCCGCGAAGATCCCAGAACGGCGAAAAAAACAATGTCCCTTAAAAACCCCAGAATGCGCGAACAGAGAGTCCCCGTCATCAGCTTGAGCAGGGCGCTCATTGCGTCAGTTGAGCGGGATCAATGCATCCTTTTTTACCCAACCGTCCTCTTGGTTGAGCGTGCTGACAAAATAAAAATCCGCCGCTTCGGAACGAATTTTGCAACAGGTGCCCGCCGCCCAGTCGTAACGCATCGGACTGTTGTCGCCGGGTGCGTAATGCCCGACGGTCTTTTCCGGCAACAGACAAAGATTTTCGTACGGTTTGTTCAGGAAAATCAGCGCCAAAGTTACGACGAAACAACCGCAACACATTACGGCGAATGTTAAGAGAACTTTGCTTTTCTTTACGACACAATGATACAGCGCAAAACCGACGAAAATCCAGAAAAACGCGGCGCAACTCCAACACCAGGTGCATTTGGAAAGTACCCGAAATGCCGTATAGTACAACGGGAACGGCGGTTTCGAAAGACCGGGATATTCCTCGAAAAGTTCCGTAAGCGCTTTTTTATTGAGTGCCCAACGCGGTTTGAGCGTTTCGGCTTTTAAAAAACACGCCAACGCATGTCCCGGCTTGGAAAGGTTCGCGTACGTTTGACCCAGGTTGTGATACAACTGCGGACTTTTTACGAGTGCCAAAGCTTTTTGGTAAGACTCGACGGCAAGGTCGAACTTTTTTTCGCCGAAATACCCGTTCCCGATCTGTGCCAACTGTCGCGCTTCCGACAGGGCATCGGCATGCAGATTGACGGTGAGACAGAACGTTCCGAGTACCATGGCGATCCGCAACGGGTTGGAGAACGGGAATTTTTTGCCGAAAAGAGCCATCAAGCAACGGAAATGTCTCCGAAGGAAAGAAAAAATCGGGTTGAGAGAGCGATTTTTGGCACTTTCCCAACAGTCCCCTGTATTGCCGATCACATTTCCCCTTATTTCAGAGCCCTTTGGAAGATAACGGATGACCCCAATCTGCCCGTCGGACGGGTTTTGTGCATCCGCCCCTTCGAAACGTTGAAAAAGCCTTCGTAACATTTTAAAAAACATCCTCATGAAAGTGTCTCCAACAGTTTCAGAATTTCATCCAACGAACTCGGACAGTCAATCTTCATACACCCGAAACGGCTTTGTTGATAGGTTTGTTCCAAGGTTCGCAGTTGATTTTTCTGTGCATCCGATAACGGACACTGCGGGTTTTGCAACAGCGCGTCAACGGACGTCTGCTTTTGCTTTAACACGAATTCAATCCACGCATGCGCCGCCGCATACACCGCCGCGCCGTCCTTCTTCGCAAATGCCTCATCCAACGCTTTACGCAGTGTGTTCGACTGCTGTTTGGATGCCTTCTGCGCAACGTATTTCGTCGTGTGCGTCTTGCGATAACACAATGTTCCGAGGAACAGGATGATTCCGATGAGACACTGGATTGCCCAGAAGACCAACGACGACGGCGCCGAGACCTGCGTAATCGGCTCCATGGTGATTGTGTGTTCGTGTTGTACGGCAGGCTTCGGTTTTGCCTTCGTCGGAGCGTCGGTCGGCGACGTAACGCTCGATGGCGAAAATTGACGAATGGCGGGTTTGACCGAGAGCGTTTCCGGAACGGATGTCAGCGTTTCGTACTGACCTTTAATCGGTTGAAAATAACAAAATTCGACGGTTGGCAACGGTACGTTTCCGTCTTTCAACGGTACCAGCGTGTAGGTAAAGTGAATGGTGCCCTCGTATCCGAGCTTGTCTTTTGCCTCAAAATTCATTTGCGGTTCGTAGGTGCGCCATTGATCGTCGGGGCATACCAACTTCGGTGCGCGGATGGCTTCGAAATTGCCGCTTCCCGTGACGTCGACCACCAATGTCATCGGTTCGTTTTGGATGAATTCCTTTTCGAGCATTTTCGGCGGAAGCAGTTGGAATTCCCCGATGGCTTCCGTAAAGTTTTGCGGTTGCGGTGTCGGCAACGGCAGAATATTGACGGTTTTTCGATCCGTCGACAGCGTTCGCGGTTCCACGGAACGTACGCCGAGCCCTTTCGTCAGCATGTTGATCGGATCGTCATCATCGAACAGACCGCCCGTCATCATCGGTCGTTCCAGCTCCATGTTGACGGCAAACGAAAGCGCCCCCGTTCCCGACTGCAACGCCGTAAGCAACGTCGACCATTCGAAGGCGGCGTAGGCGCGCCCGTCGCGATGCACCGTGTTCTTTTGCGGATCCGACAGCAATTGCGAAGCGGAGAATTTGTCGCCGTCCTTTTGCGGATAGCTGGTCAACTGTCCGCGGACGGAGGAGCCGATCAGCAACTGAATGTTCGCCGGACAGCATTGACCGACGTACCAGCGGTTCGGGAAGGATCCCGCCAAAACAAACTTCGTATCGATGGGCGAAAGAGCCGGTTTTTTGGGTGTCGACGGCGCCGGAGTTTTCGGTTTCGGATCTTCCTTGGCGGTAAATTCCGTTGCGGGGACTTTGAAGGTTTTTCCGTCGATGGTTGCTTCCGTTTCGGGTATGGTGAACGTTCCCGCCGCAGGTACCTGCAAATCGAACGTCCACATTGTCAATGCGGTTTCTTCGCCGTTAATGTTGCGACTTTCCCAAGATACGCCTGAAAGTCCCAACTGAATGCCATCTGTTGTCTCAAACGGCGAAAACGGATAATCGTCTTGTATGTTCGCATCGGCAACGACCGTAAAACGCGCCGATTCTCCGACAACGACCGGGTTCGGCTGTACGTCCGTTACGAAATGAATTCTCGGGGCATCCGCTCCGAACAGCGGTGCGATCGCAATCCAAAACAGAAAAACAAGCGTTTTTTTCATATTACCAATCGCGAATGACGGGATCCTTGCCGCCCGATTGCGGATTTAAAGAAGACGGAGGCAACATCTTTTCGACTTTCTTTGCGCGGTTAAGGATATTATCCATTTCTTTTTGCTCCAAATCAACATCTTTGTCGCCCTGGTTGTTTTGTTGGTCGTTTTTCGGGTCGTCTTTGTCGTCTTTATCTTTATCCTTGTCCTTGTCCTTATCCTTGTTGTCGGACGCATCGTTGTCTTTTTCCATGTTGGTCAGCTTTTTGTTGTTGTCCTTTTTATCGTCCTTCTTGTTCTGTTGCTCCTGCTGTTGCTGTTTCTCCGCCCGCTTCAGATAACGCTTCACGACCTCGATGTTGTGTTGCGTATCCTTTGCCTCTTTATTGATGGCAAGCGCGTTTTCGTAATTTTGCAGGCTTTCCTTAAAACCGAGCACCTGTTGGTCGACCGATTGGGACTGCGAAAAACGAAAGCCCGCGTTGCCGAGATTGTAGAAAATTTTCTCCTGCTCCTTCGGATCGGAACAGTTCTGCAACGCCTGTGAAAAGGATTGTTGCGCGGCATTGTAATCCATCAATTTGTACTGTTCGATGCCCAAATTGTAAAAGCCCTCCCAGTCGTTCGGGTGATGCTTGCAATAGGATTTCAGGTTTTTGATTTCCTTCGGTTCGGCATTCGGAGCGGGAGCGTTCGGCGACGCGACATCGGACGGTGGGACGGGCAATCCGTTCGGAATAACGGCGGCATTCGGTACGGTCATACCTCCCACGGAGGGCATTGCGACAGATTTTTTACCGACAACATTATCTGCGGAACCGCCTTTGTTCGCTTTCGCAATCTTTTGAGGCAATTTTTGGGCATTATTTTCGACCGCAGACGCGGGTATCTCGAACCGAAGAAGCCCGACGACAAGAAGCAATACGCTTAACGCAAGCGGTTTCATGCGCGTTTGCCTTTCTTTTTAAGCGGTTTCCACGAATACAGCAACGGTTCCAGTGCCAAAAACAGCAGTGCCGCGCCCAAAAACCAGCCGTAGCGTTCGATCGGCACTTTCTCCAGGCTTTCAAAGCTTTCCTTCGGCAAATTTTTGAGTGCCAGATTGTAAATCACCTGCAACCCGTCGCCGGCATTTCCGAGCGGTGCATAAAAGCCTTTGGTGATTTCGGCAACGGATTTGAGCGTTTTTTCGTCCAGCTTCGTAATCACGACTTTCCCGCTCGGATCTTTTAAAAACCCGCCTCCGATGCCTTTGCCGGTCGGCAGGCTGATGGTACTGCCGTTCGGCGTTCCGATGCCGACCGTATGCACGACGATGCCGCGCGACGCCAGTTTTTTGGCGGTCTTCAAAACGTCGCCCGCCAAATTTTCGCCGTCCGTTAACAGAATAATCTGCTTATGGTTCGCCTGGTCGTCAAACAGTTCCAGGGACATATTCATTGCCGCCGATAAATTCGTACCGCCGCGCTTGATGGTGTTCACGTCCAGAACGCTCAGGGCGGCTTTAAACGCGCCGATGTCGTTGGTGGACGGGCATTGCAAAAAGGCAGTCCCGGCAAAGGCAATCAGTCCGACGTGTGCGCCGCGAATGGACTTTAACAGTTCCAAAATGCTCATTTTTGCCAACTCAAGGCGATTGGGACGCACGTCGGTTGCCAGCATGCTTTTGGAGGTATCAATCGCGAATAAAATGTTCACGCCGACGTGCTGACGGCGCTCCATTTTAAAGCCCCACTGCGGGCGGGCGGCGGCAATGCAGAAACAAACGGCGGCGACGCACAAACAGAGGGTTCGCAACCGCGAACGCCATTTTTGGATGCGGGTTGGTTCGTACGGAACAACACTGCCCCACTGTGCCAAAAGCTTTTTTCGTTTGCGACGGCTTCGCCAAAGCGTGAAAAGACTTTCCAGGCAGGTGATGAGGAGGATAAGACCGAAACTGAGATTAACAAAGGTCATGCGACAATCCGATAACGGCGGGTTTTAAGAAAAAATTCCGCGGACAGTAAAGCTGCAGCGACATAGAGGCAGTAGAGAAACAGCTCGCCGTAGGTCTTGGTGCTCTCCGTTTCGACCTCCGTCTTTTCCAACTGATCGATTTCTTTATAAACGCCCTGCAGACTTTTCATGTCGTACGCGCGATAAAAACGTCCGCCCGTGGTTTCCGCCATTGATGCCAGCGTTTGTTCATCCGTCGGGAATACCTGGTCGTTGCCGATCATGATGGCGTAAATTTTCGTCTGAAAACTCTTGGCAATCGTTGCCGCCAGCGTCGGCGTGACGTCGCCGAAGTTATTGACACCGTCCGTCAGAAGAATGATGAGGCGCGTTTTGGCGGTCAATTCCTTCAGGCGGTTCAGGCACATGGTGACGGCGCTTCCGATGGCGGTTCCGTCTTCGATAGAGCCGGCGTTCAGACGCTTTAAATTTTGCAACAGCCATTCGTGGTTGAGGGTCAAGGGGCTGACGAGATAGGGATAACGCGCGAACGAAACCAGTCCGATGCGATCGCTGTCGCGTTGTTCAATAAAGTCCTTTAATACGTTCTTGGCGGCTTCGATACGCGTGGTACGCCGCCGCATGGCATCCGTAAAATCGGGAATGAGCATGGACGACGATAAATCCAGCGCCAGCATCATGTCCACACCGTTTGTATTATTGTTAATGACCTCATAAACGCTCTGCGGGCGCGCCAACGCGGTAATAATGCTCGCCAGTGCCAGCGTTCGCAACAGCAACGGAAGGCGTTGCGGTTGAGCCTTTAATTTTTGAAACGGCTGTACGGACGAATGCGTGATGAAACGTTTGGCGCGCCACACACGAAACGCCGTCATATACCACAGCGGCAACAGCAATAAACCGAGCAACACCCACGGGTAATGGAACGAAAAACTGACGTTGGTCATTGCGAAGCGGCGCAAAGCGCGGTTGAGGATTTAAAGTGCGGTTGCGGGTTTGTTTTGAAGCGTTCGAGCGGTTTCTCTGCGTCAAAAAACCGCCGAAGCACTTTAACGAAAAAAAACATCGTCCTTCCCGCGCCCGAAGGTGTTTTCGTCGTTTCCAACCCGTAAAATTTGAAATAAAGGTTCATTTTTTTGATATTTTTTCGGATTTGGATGACGACGCGACACACGTTGCGGCGGGCGCAGGTTTGGGCTTGGTGATTTCGTGAGATGCGGCAACAATCGCTTCCGCCTGTTGGTGCAGTTGAAGCAAAAAAGGTTCATCAAACGGCATGGTTGTGAATTTTACCAGATCGCATCGTTGAAGAAACTGCGTGATGTTCGTTCTCAGATCGTCCGTCAATTCCGTACACCACGACAGTTGTTGCAATAATTCCTGCGTGGTACATTCGGGAGCGGGAAGTCGAAACACGCGCGACAGATATAAACGCACCGCATCGGTCAGGAAAAACGCAAAGGGTTTCGGATTGGTAACGTCCAGCTTTTTCGAAGCTTCCTTCAATGCCTGCAAAACCGCTTCGTAGGGATCGATCGACTTCGTCGGTTTTTCTTTTTTCGCTTTTCCGCGCCGCTTCCGTTTCAGCAAAAACCACAAACCGACCGCCGCAAGAACCGTCAAAAGCGCAACGATCCACGGCAAAAGTGATACTTTTAATTCCGCTGCCGGACGCAGATCGAAAATATCCCCGAGATCCTGCGGTTCCTCTTCTTCTGGCGTTGGAGCGGCATTGTTTGCGCCCGAACCCGCCGCCAAACCGAGTGGGATGTTTGTCGGTGTCGGCGGCGTTTGAGGCGGATTTGCGGTGTTCGGAGGTGTGTCCGAAGCGGTTCCTGCCGCGGGAGTTATCGAATTCGTTGCGTTCGTTGCACTCGTGATTGCTCCCGTTGCGGGATTTGCCGAAATTGCAACATCCGTTACCGCCGAAGCTGTTACACCCGTTGCGGCTGTTGTCGCGTCTGTTGATCTCGAAGGTGCCGCCGAGGTTATTGCGGTTGCGGGCATTATGCCCGAAGCCGTTGTCGAAGTCGTAACTGGTGAAGCCGGGGAAACACTGTTGGAAGTGTTTGTCGGAGCGGTTTTTATCGGAAGGACGGATGCTTGAAACGGACTTGCCGTATTTGAAGCGGAAATTCCGACAGAGGACGTCGTGTTGGAAGCAACGGCTTGCGTACCGACAGCACTTGGAGAATTCGCCTCGGCGTCCTGTACCGTGATGCCCGTTAAGGACGAACCCGAGCCGTTTGCCGAGGCAGGAACAGACGTATTTGCCGAACTTGCAACGGTGTTTGCGGACAAAGCGGAGCCGTTAGGGGCAGAGTGAGTGTTTTCGGGTAATCCCGAACCCTCTTCGCCGCGCAGGGCATTACTTGCCGTCGGCAACGAAACCGCGAGAAGGGCGCACCAAGCATGTTTTAAGCATAAACGGCGACGTGAAAAATCAGTGCTTTTTCCCCGTTCCTCCATTAAAATTCCGCCTCCTTTCCGCCGTCGACATCCGTGTAAAACGGATACAAACGCGCATTGTTTCGGGACGCACAAACAGCCATCGCAACCGCCGAAAAATTCGGGTGTCGAAAGCTGTCTTTGTGCATTTTCATCTCTTTATTCCCTAGCGGCGCTGTACGAAAAATGTCCGCAGTTGTTGCATGTACGGTTGCCCGTTGGTCAATGTTAAGACCCCAATGCCGTGATGTTTGCAGGCGTTTTGAAAATTTTCCCAGTAGCGGTTGCGTTCGTCGGTATAGGCTTTACGAACGGAAGCCGCGCGAGTATCCACATAGGCGGTTTCGCCCGTTTCGGCATCGGTCAGAGCAACGAAACCCACGTTCGGCAATTCCCTTTCGCGCGGATCGGCGATGCGGATGCACATCACATCGTGGCGATGATAAAGATTGCCGAGTGTTTTCATCAATTCATTCGCGTCAACCGTTCGTGTCGGCAGAAAATCCGACAAAAAGCAGATGATTGCCTTTTTTTTCAGCATCTGTTGCAGGGATTTCAGACAGCCGACCAAATCGGTTTGCGTATGTTGCGGCTTGAAAAACAAGGCTTCGCGAACGACCGCCAACAGTTGTGCCTGTCCCTTCTGCGGCTGGATAAATTTTTCGATTTGATCCGAAAACAAAAACAGACCGACCTTATCGTTATTTTTCAGCGCCGAAAGTGCCAAAACGCTGGCGATTTCGGACGCAAATTCGCGCTTTGACTGCCCGACGGAACCGCATTCGTCGGAAGCACTGACGTCCAGCACCAGAATAAAAACCAGCTCCCGATCTTCGCGGAACACCTTGACGACGGGACGGTTGAGTTTGGCGGTGGAATTCCAGTCGATGGTTCGAATTTCATCGCCTGGCGTGTAATCGCGCAGTTCTTCGAAATTCATGCCGCGCCCCTTGAAATGGCTGCGCCAGGAGCCGGAAATGCCCTCGTTCATCACCTTGCGGGTGCGAACTTCAATGGCGCGAACCTTTTGCAGAACCGCGCGAACTTTTGCTTCGTCGAGCATCAGGGAACCGGAACCGTTTCAAGGATTTTTTCGATAATTTGTTCGGCGGTCGTTTCCTCCGCTTCCGCCTCGTACGACAAGCCGATGCGGTGCGTCAAAATCGGCAATGCCATCGCCTTTACGTCCTGCGGAATGACATACCCGCGGCGGTTGAGGAACGCCCATACTTTCGCGCCGATGGTCAGTGCAATCGTGGCACGCGGCGATGCGCCGAACCGCAACATGCTCTTTATCGGCAGATGATAACGTTCCGGCGTGCGCGTGGCGTATATAAGATCCACGATGTAATCCTTAATCTTGCCGTCCACGTAGATTTTATCGATGCAGGTGCGGCTTTCGAAAATTTCTTTCGGCGACAACAGCGGTTTTGCCTCCTCCTTCGTCTGCAACGTGGTCTTGATTTCCAAAATTTTCCGCTCCTCTTCCCACGAGGAATACGTGACTTTCAACTTGATCATGAAACGATCCAACTGCGCTTCCGGCAATGTGTAGGTACCTTCCTGTTCGATCGGGTTTTGTGTCGCCAACACCAAAAACGGCTTTTCGAGCGCATAGGTGTTTTCACCCAGCGTCACCTGCCGCTCCTGCATGCCTTCCAGCAATGCCGCTTGTACCTTGGACGGCGCACGGTTGATTTCGTCCGCCAGCAGCAGATTGGTGAAAATCGGACCTTTTTTAGTCGTAAATTCTCCCTTGTTCGGGTTATAGATGATGGTTCCGATAATGTCGGACGGCAACAAATCGGGCGTGAACTGAATGCGTTGAAATTGCAGTTGAAAAATCTGCCCGAACGTCTTGATGACGAGCGTTTTCGCCAACCCCGGCAACCCTTCCAGCAATATGTGCCCGTCCCCGAGTAATCCGGCCAGTAGCATGTCAACCACCTGTTTGTTCCCGATATAGACCTTGCCGATTTCCGTGCGAAGCGCTTCAATCCAGGCGGTTTTCGCCTGAATTTGTTCGTTGAGCTCGCTTAAAGAGATCTGAGATGTTTGTGCCATAGACAAAATGTACCCTTCGTCATTTTAGTGGATTTTGGGGTAAAAGGGCAAGGGGATTTTGATATGGAACGATCATTTTCGGACTATGTGGAATGACGCAGGCGGATATATGCGGAGAATTATCTTTCCTGCTTGCGATCTTTGTGATTTTTTGTCTTCCCTCTTTTTTCGACCGTTCCCGACCGTTCTGTCTCAATCTTTCGCATCATCGGTTCCGGGAGCGGGAATTTTAAAGAAACAACGGAGCCGACTGAGGCTTTGGTTTGGATTTCAACGAACCCGTTGTGTTCGCGCATGATTCGTTGCACAATGAGCATACCGATGCCGTGACCGTTCGGTTTTTGGGTGGTATTTGTCGCGGAAAATGGTTGTATTGCCTGCGTTTCTGGAAATCCGCCGCCGGAATCGGCAAACGAAAGTATCAGGTACCGTTCGTCTTGTTCGCAGGAAATAGCGATTCTCCCGTTGGCTCCGATGGCTTCGCGTGCATTTTTCAGCACATTAAAGAATGCCTGATGCAGACGATCGGCATCCATAAAAACGGAAGAAAGAGGATTGGAGATACGGAGTTTGACTGTAATATGCGCATCATCCAGTTGCGGTTTCAGTACCGCCAGAACTTTCTTCAACGGCTGAAGAATACTGTCTCGTTTCAACTCCAAGGACTGCGGACGAACGGATTTCAAAAACTGTTGTACCAGTGCATCCAATCGTTGTACTTCCGACTGACATATGGACAGCGATTGCCAAAGTTTTTGGAAAAGTGCCGCTGTCTGAGGGGATGGAAAATGTTGTAAGGGGGATTGTTGTTCGAGTATCGGAACAATAGCTGTCGTTGCGATTGGAACGATAGCGGTGCCGAAAATTTCCGATGTTGTCGTAAGTTGTTTTGTTGTTGAAATAGTGTTTGTTTCGGCGGTTTGTGCGGGACAAACAGGCAAAACAGGATAATTCGAGGGCACAGTCTTTGCGGTATTTTTCAAACCAGAGAGCGTCGTTATCGGCGATATTGTGGTTGTTCCCGCCGTTCCGTGTGTTTGTTTTTCGGCATGTGTAGTGACATCGGCTGTCGAAAAAAGACTTTTCAGCGCGCGTTGAACCAGCTGCAGATGAATACCGATGGCATTGAGCGGGTTCCCGAGTTCGTGAGCGAGTTCGGAGGCAAGTTGCGTAACGGAATCAAGGCAGTCCTGAGAAAGTTGCTCTTCGGATTGCGTTCGTTCCTGCGTGATATCTTGAAGCAACACAATAAACACAGATTTATCGTTAACTTCCGAAAACGGTTGCAGACGCAATCGGACAAAGCGTTTTTCGGGATAGATTAGTTCGGTTTCCGTTATCAATATACCAGGACGTGCTTTAAGATCGGGTTGTGTAAAAAAACTTTTCAGTGTCGGTATCCAGTGCCACAGGTGCGGTATACGTTTGGCTGTTTTCGGTAACGCCAGCAGTTGTTGAGCCGTGCGGTTGTAAAATGAGATTTTTCCTTTTGCATCAACCAACAAAACGGCTTCGTGCAACAGATGAAAAATAGCACGCAGGCGTTTTCGTTCGCGATTTAGGGATGATAAAGCCGATGAGCGAGCGTTTCTATCGGGTAGCGGTGTTTGACGGTGGAGTTGTTTGTTGCGGGCGCTGGACTTCATTGTGAGATTGCAACGATTGTGGACAAATGGTCGTCTTTGAGAAGACGAGCCGTCGTTCCAGGGAAGATTCTACTGCATTTGTGAAGGATGGCGAGGTTTTCCCTTTCCTCCATGGTTCCTTCTCAAACAATCTTGACGGATCGGTTCCAATTTTTCTCGCTGTGAAGCGGTTGCCAAGAAAACAATTCTATAGAACAGCAAAAAAAAGCAATCTGCCCTGCAGTCGATTGCGCAACCTTTTTTCAAAGCTTCAAATTTTTACTTAGTCCCCTCCCCCCACACATCCCTTACATACTCCCTTATCGTCCTATCGCTCGAAAAATACCCGAGGCGCGCGGTATTGAACAGTGCCTTTTGTGTCCAAACACGCGGCTGTCGATACAAACGTTCGCATAACTGCTGTGTGTCGCAATAGGCGCGGAAATCCGCCAGGACAAAGAACGGATCGCCGCCGTCGAGCAGTGAATTGCGGACGGCGCGTAACGGATAACGACCGTTGTCTTCAAAACAGTCCGCTGCCATCCAGTCGAGCAGGCACTTCAATTCGGGATCGGTGTTGTACACATCGTACGGGTGATAGCCGTCTTGTTGCAGGTCTTCCAATTCTTCGACGGTGTGACCGAAGATGAAAATGTTTTCGGCTCCGACGTGTTCCAGCATTTCGACGTTGGCGCCGTCGAGCGTACCGATGGTGCAGGCGCCGTTGAGACCGAGCTTCATGTTGCCGGTGCCGGACGCTTCCTTGCCGGCGGTGGAAATCTGCTCCGACAGATCGGCGGTCGGAATGATGCGTTCGGCGAGCGAAACATTGTAGTCGGGCAGGAAAAAGATTTGCAGTTTCCCGTTCAGCCGTTGGTCGTTATTGACGCGTTGCGCAACGACGTTGATCGCGTGGATGATTTCCTTCGCGAACAAATATCCCGGCGCCGCTTTCCCGGCAATCAATACGACGCGTTTCGGAGCATCCGACGCGTTGCCGTGCAACAGGTCGAAATACAACTTCAGGCAGTGCAGTAACTTTAAATGTTGCCGTTTGTATTCGTGGATGCGCTTCACTTGAACGTCGAACAGCGCGTTCGGATCGACGGGAAATTTGAATTTTTCGCATAACCAACGGGCGAAATCCGCTTTATTGGCCTGTTTGACCGCGCGGTAACGTTCCAAAAACGCATCGTCTTCCGCAAATTTTTCCAAGCCCTGCAGTTGTTCCAAATCTTTCACCCATTGCTCGTTGCCGAGGGCTTCCGTAATTAAATTCGACAGGTGCGGATTGGCGATGTGCAGCCAGCGGCGCGGGGTAATGCCGTTGGTTTTGTTGTTGAATTTGTTCGGATGAAGGGTATCGAAACCCGGGAACAGCCGTTGTCGAAGGAGTCGCGTGTGCAGTTCGGCGACGCCGTTCACGGAAAAACTGCCGACAATCGCCAGGTATGCCATGCGGATGTATTGCGGATCGCCTTCTTCGATGAGCGATAATTCGCGCTTTTTGCCATCGTCGCCCGGCCATTGTTTTTCGACTTCATTCCTCAGAAACCAATCGTTGATTTCGTAGATGAGCTGCAAATGGCGCGGCAACAGCAACCGCATTAACGGAACGCTCCATTTTTCGAGGGCTTCCGGCAACAGCGTATGGTTGGTGTAGGCGAAAACGGAACGACACAGCTTCCAGGCGCCTTTCCAGGCGAAACCTTCTTCGTCGATGAGCAGGCGCATCAGTTCCGGAACGGCAATCGACGGATGCGTGTCGTTGAGCTGAATAACAACTTTTTTCGGAAATTCGTCCCACGTTTTATGGGATGCCTGGTAACGGCGCAGAATATCCTGCAGCGAACAGGAGGCAAAGAAGTATTGTTGCAACAGGCGCAACTTTTTCCCGTCTTCCAGCTTATCGTTGGGATAGAGGATTTTTGAAACCGTTTCGCCGTACGTTTTGTCGCGAACTGCTTCAATGTAGCCGCCTTCGTCGAATTTCTTGAAGTTAAATTCCTCCGAAGCGCGTGCTTGCCATAAACGCAGGAAGTTGACGGTTTGTCCGCGGTAACCGGCAACGGGAACGTCCCACGGTACTCCGACGAGGCTTTGGGTGTCGACCCAACGCACCGCCGTGTCGCCGCGGTCGGTACAAACGGTTTCGATGCGTCCGCCGAAGTGTATCGTTTGCGTGCGGCTGGTACGCATCAGACACCACGGATTGCCGAAACGCAGCCAGTTGTCGGGCATTTCTTCCTGTCTGTTGTTCACAATTGCCTGCCTGAACAGACCGAATTCGTACAAAATTCCGTAACCGATCGCCGGAATGTCCAGCGTCGCCAGCGAATCCATGAAGCACGCCGCCAAACGTCCCAAACCGCCGTTCCCGAGCCCCGGGTCGTCTTCTTCGCAACGCAGTTTTTCGTAATTCTGCCCGAGTTCCTTTAACGCCGCCGCCAACGGTACTTCGATCGCCAGGTTATCGAGGTTCGTCTGTAACAGACGCCCCATGAGGTATTCGAGCGAAAAATAATAGACGCGTTTGTCGTCCCGTTGCACCTGTTCTTCCTGGCTTTCGGTCATCCGTTGCAACAGATGGTCGCGAACGGCATAACACGTCGCGAGCCACCAGTCGTGAGGTCGCGCGTCCGCTTCGTTTCGCGCCACCGTTTGATGCAGGTGACGGACGATCGCCTCTTTTAAAGAAGCCTGTGACAGCGGCGGTTCCGACGATGACGGCTTTTGAGAAACGGAATGGCGGTTGTTCGCGGATGGTTTCATGGATATGTAACGTTCAAATGAAATTGCGTAAGTACATACCTATTTTAATAAGAAATGACATGTTTCGCAACCGATCTCGGTGATATTTTAAACGTGAGCAGTGCAAACAGGAAATTTTTCTTTACATTGGAAAAAATTACACATAGCGTGAAGCCGTATGGGTAAATGTTTCTGTTTTTTGGGCTGTCTCGGTTTAGCATCGATATGCAACGTATCGTACGGCGCTTATCCGTCTGCAAAGGATGTGTTGCGACAATTGTGCGGCAAAAAGGGGTTGGATTCGACCTTTAAACAGGCGTTTGGGACGGTTCTGAAAGAAGCGTTGCAGGGCGGATTTGAAAATTTTCCGATCCTCGGAGAAAAACAGGGACTGATTATCGCCTTTGATAAGGATTTGGATCCTTTCGGAACGTCGGTTTTGCAAAGAACAGACAGCATTTGGGGAGAATTTTCTTGGAAGCTCAACGGAACAAAAATTTCAAAAGCGGATCAAATTCGGGCGGCGGTTGAAAAAGAGAATTTGTCGCTTTCGAAAGAGGGTCTCGAAAATCTTACAAAAGTTTGCCGAACGCTTCTCAGCGAGCGTTTTGCGGAAAACCTTCTCGGGAAAAAGGCGGTTTATGCGCTTTACGGATATTGCAAAGAGAAACCGTATTCTTCTTTCAGCGTGAATTTCGATCGTTATACGTATGACGAAAAGCCGAGGGTGTTTTGGTTCCGAATTTTGTATTCGCAACAGCACCAATCGGGGCAGGTGTTTATGATCGGATTCCATTTTTGGTACAACGTCGAAAAAGATCCCGTCGATCTCCAAAAGGATTGCTTTGCGATGAAAGTATGGGATCGGGTCAGAAAAAACAGTGTTCCGTGTTCGGTTGAGGTGAGTTGCTTCTGGATTAATGATTATCAAATCCGTTCGCATACGTTCGGTTTGACGAACAAACAGTTGCTTTCGGCGTTGGAAAACCCGACGGAGAGCGGTGTGATTGATTTTTATCCCGAGGCGGCGGAAGACGAAAAGGATAACCCGAAAATCGGTAAAAAGAAACACAGGAAGAAACGCGGAAGAAAGTAAAGCGCGCAACGGCGATCGGGACGAACGGTATGGGTTGTGAGGGAAATTTTTTTGGGAAACGTATGAAAATTTGCCATTGTTTGTCGGTTCTTCTTGCAATGTTCGGATGGTGTATTGCAGACGGTTTCATGTACGGCGGTTATCCGCCTCCGAAGACAATCCTTGCGCATCTTGTCGGTAACGAAGGTAACGGCGGTGCCCGCTTTAAACGTTTATTTTATGAGGTTCTGGAAGAGGCGAAAAAGAATCGGATTTCGGGGCAACCCGATCCGAGAAAATTGGTCGGCGAAGAAAGAAACCTCATTGCATTGCCGAATACTGCGGTATCGGATGTTCCGTTTTTAAATACCACATTGTCGGATATTACGCTTTCGGATATTTCTTTGTCGGAGAAAGACTTTTTTTCACCAGAGGAGAGAGACGAAGAAGGAAAAGAAAACGCAAATCTTTTGCACATTGCCGGTGATGAGCGCTGTTGGTTGCACCGGTATTTCGCCGACGGTGATTTTTTGATCAAAATCGACGGTCTGACCGTTCAAAAATCGGAGGATATTGACGAACTGATGCAATGCGGGAAATATCGCCGTGATTTCGCCGTTCGAAAAAAGAACGGTTGCTGGAAAGACGAATGGTATCCGAAACTGTCGGAAGTTTTCAAGACGTTGGCGAGCGAGGTTTTTATGAGAAAACTTTTGGGCGATGCCACGGTTCGTGCGTTTTACGATCAGACAAAATTTTTCCGCTCAACCGTATATGTTTTTTGTTATCCGTGGTCGGACGGAAATGCTTCGTCGACGGTGCTGTTTTCTCTGATGTATCGGCAGGAGACGGAATTGTGGCTCGGATTTAATGTTTTGTACGATATGGAAAATGAACGTTTTACGGACGATCCCGTAGGGTTATCGGCATTTCGTGTCGGGACATATCGCATCGGTACAAAAAATCGATTGACAAACGATAAAACCCGATTCGAGATGTTGGCCAATCCGTGACAAAGCCAGTGTCATCGCTTTCGCGATCGATGAATAACGGGAAGACCTTGGTTTTTGAAGCTTTTGTGTAACGGCAATCCTTCCGTTACGCATCGGATACATGTTCCAAAATCAGCGTCGACAGCGGCGGCAGGCATAAATCCAACGTGTACGGTTGATTGTCGTGCGGTTCCGGCAGTGCTTTAACACCGCCGAGGTTGCCGCGATTTTGACCGCCGTAAATACCCGCATCGGAGTTAAAAATTTCGCGCCACATACCGCTTAACGGAACGCCGCATTTGTAATGAGAACGTTCGACGGGCGTAAAGTTGGAAATAAACAGCAGCGGTTCGCCGAACGGTTCGGTGTCGGACGTTGTATCGGCGGAATGATTGAATTGAATATCCGTCGGAGAGATATTTTCGACATCGGTTGTGTCTTTATCCGAACAAATACAGGTATTGTCGTCAGATGCGGATATTCCGCACGTTATGTCGCGGGTATTTTCGGCGCCGATTGAATTTTTTGTATCGCCCGTCGGCGCGGTCGAAAAGTCGTTACATTCCGAAGCACGATCATTGCTGAAAGAGGCAGTCGGTTCGGAAATTGTATGTTGTTTGCCAGTGGCGTTGGTTTTGGTTTCGACGTCGTCCATCGCGGCGGTTGCATCCGAACTGTCGGCAGTTAAAGCATCGGTTCCGATTTCGTCCGCACTTTCCCCCAATGCGCGGCAAACATCCCGCAGGCGTTCATCGGGTCGGAACGGTTGCGGCGGTTGCAGAGCTTCCGAAAGTTTATCCAGTTCGGTGCGCTGACGGCGATCCTTGCGAACGAACGAAAAAACGCTGTTATCGGCATCATCGGGATTGATCCAGAAAAAACCGCCGGGCTCCATATCCGATTGATACCACACCGGGTGCGACCGATAGAGGCGGTTTAAATCCGAAATTAACTTCTGCACGCCGGCATGTTCGGGGTGTTGCAACAAAAACCAATCCAATTCCTTATGAAAATCCCATTCGTCCCATTGCGCGAATTCATCGCCCATGAACAGCAGTTTCTTCCCCGGCCACCCCCACATGAAGCCGTACAGTGCGCGCAGGGTCGCGAATTTGTCGGACGCATAACAAGAGCCCATGTTGCGCAACAAAGAACACTTCCCGTAGACGACTTCGTCGTGTGAAAAGGCGTTCATGAAATGCTCGGAGTATTGATAGAGCATCGCAAAGGTCATTTGGTTGTGGTGATAACGGCGGGAGATCGGATCGCGTTTGAGGTAGGAAAGCGTGTCGTGCATCCACCCCATGTTCCATTTAAAGTCGAACCCGAGCCCGCCGATGGCGGTCGGTTGCGAAACGCGCCCGAAGGAAGAGGATTCTTCGGCAATCGTAATGAACCCCGGGAAGCGTTGATGCAGGCAGTCGTTGACGGTACGCAGGAAATCGACGGCTTCGAGATTTTCTTTTCCGCCGTAACGGTTGGGGAGCCATTCCCCGTCTTTGCGCGAAAAATTCAAATACAGCATGGACGAAACCGCATCGACGCGCAACCCGTCGACATGATATTTATCCGCCCAAAACAGTGCGCTGTTGATGAGAAAATTGCGCACTTCGTTGCGACCGAAATTAAAAATGTACGTTCCCCAATCCGGTTGTTCGCCCTGCCGCGGATCGCGATGTTCGTAGAGAGCCGTTCCGTCAAAGCGCGCCAACCCCCAATCGTCCTTCGGAAAATGCCCCGGAACCCAATCAAGAATAACGCCGATATTGTTTTGATGCAGCGTATCGACCAAATACTGAAAATCCTGCGGTGTTCCGTAGCGCGATGTCGGCGCAAAAAATCCCGTGACCTGATATCCCCAGGAAGCGGTCAGCGGATGTTCACTAATCGGCATGAATTCCACATGCGTGAACCTCGTCTGCTTTAAGTACGCAACAAGTTCATGTGCCAGTTCGCGATAGGTAAGCGGTTTGTTGTCGGCATTACGTTTCCAAGAATCCGCATGCACTTCGTAAATCGACAGCGGCTGTTCGTACGAATTTTTTTCTATCCGCTTCGTCATCCAATCGCCGTCGCGCCAACCGTAATCCGACAACGGCGCGCAGAGAATGGACGCGTGCCCTTTGTCATATTCCCCCCAACGAGCATACGGATCCGCTTTCAGTCGCCGTTGTCCGTTGCAATCGATAAGGGCATATTTATAGGCTTCCCCTGCTTCGATGTTGGCGATAAACGTTTCCCAAATCCCCGACGAACCGATGCGTTCCATCGGGTGAGCCGCATCATCCCAACCGTTGAAGGAACCGACCACCGATACACATTGCGCATTCGGTGCCCAAACAGCGAAGTAATAACCGTTTGTGTATCCGCACCGCATTACATGCGCCCCGAGTTTTTCATATATGCGATCGTGAGTGCCTTGAGTGAAGAGATGGAGATCGGAGGGGGTGAAGGGGGAAGATGAGAAGGGTTGTTTTTCGGAGAACGGGGTTGGAGGCATAAGAAGGATACAGAAAAATTATAATTGGTTTTGAAGTGGAAGGCAAAAAACGAGTTGTATGAGAGAAGTAGAAAAAGTATCTTACGGAGTTTAAGGAAAGGAATGGATATCAGCAATGTTTATGGGCATATATAGTGCTTGTGTACGGATATATAGCTTAAAATCACAAAACGATACACCCCTAATGCCTCTTTTTAGATAGCGAAGATTCAAAATACTTTCGTGAGAATCTTTACACCAAAAAACGTACGGAAACAGCCTTCAAAATAATCGATCGTTTCAACAATCTCCGTTTTGAAGCTTTCCTGTGTTTTCCTCCACCTCTCTCAAAACCTTCCACGTCTGATGCGTTTTCTCCAACAGCGCATCCCAAACGAAGAACAGTTGCGGAGTGTATTTTAAGCGTACCTCTCTACTGATGCCGAATTGAATGGCATTGCGTTCTTTTTTTAAAAATTGGAAGGCGGAGGTACGATCTTCCGGGCGAAATACCGAGAAATAGACGTCCGCCTTTTTTAAATCATCAACGGTTTTGACTTGCGTGATCGTGATGCTGACCGCTTCCGCGGTGTAATGCTTTCGCAAATAGTCGCTGATGGCGCGTTTTAACAGTTCGTTGATGCGGATGAGCCGAAAGGATTTCATAAGTCAGGTAACTTCGAAACCTTTTCGTAGCACTCGATGACATCGCCCGCACACAAGGATTCCGACGGGTTGCCGAGTTCAATGCCGCATTCATACCCCGATTTGACTTCGTTCACATCGTCCTTGAAGCGTTTCAGGGTAATGATTTTCGTATCCGCCAACACTTGCCCCTTACGAACCAACCGCGCCATTGCGCCGTGCACCATCTTCCCGGCAACCGTCATGCAACCGGCAATCGATCGCTTTGCCACCGTGAACAGTTGGCGAACTTCCGCCGAACCGAGTTTATTCTCCGACCACTCGGGATCGAGCAGTTCGCGCATGGCGTTTTTGACCTCATCGATCAGTTCGTAAATAATGTTGTGCTGTAAAATGCGTACGCCGTCGTGCTTTGCCGCCGCCTGCGCACCGTTTTCGAGCCTTGTGTTAAAGCCGACAATAACCGCTTTGGAAGCGTGTGCCAGATGAATGTCGTTAAGTGTAATCTGTCCGACGCCGGCATCCACAATCGTCAAATCTACCTTTTTGCTCTGGATTGCCGATAAACAATCAACCAATGCTTCGACACTGCCGTGAACGTCGCCGCGGATAATGACGCGCAAGACTTTCTGTTCTTTGGCGTCCAGTGCCGCCATCAGATCGTCGATGTTTTGGATTTTCCGTGCATCGCCCGTTTCGGAGGCTTGTTCGGAACGCGCCGTTTCTTCCGCTTCCCGCCGCGCTTCCTTTTCGTTTTTGGCGGCATGAAACGTTGCGCCCGCCGTCGGCGCATCCGACCAACCGAGTACCTGCACGGGGGTTGAGGGTCGCGCCTCTTTGAGCGTTTTGTCGTTCTCGTCCAGCAATGCGCGGGCTTTGCAGACACAACCGCCGCACACCAATGCATCGCCGGAACGCAAGGTTCCTTTATTGACAATCACGGTTGCCGTCGCACCACGCCCTGCTTCGATGCGGGATTCGATGACGACACCTTCCGCCGCGCCCTGCGGATTGGCTTTCAAATCCATCATTTCCGCTTGCAATAAAATCAACTCTAACAGTTGATCGACGTTGGTGCCTTTCAGAGCGGAAATGCCGACGCAGAGCGTTTGACCGCCCCAGTCTTCCGACATGATGCCGTGCTTCTGCATCTGCTGTTTGACGCGATCCAAATCGGCACCTTTGGCATCGATTTTGTTGATCGCCACCACCACGGGAACGTTTTCCTTTTGTGCGAACCGCAGCGCTTCCTCCGTCTGCGGCATGAAACCGTCGTCCGCTGCCACCACCAACACCGCAATATCGGTCACCGTCGCGCCGCGTTGTCGGATTTTCGAGAAAGCGGCATGCCCCGGTGTATCCAGAAAGGTAATCTTTTTGCCGTTCGCCTCTACCTGATAGGCACCGACGTGTTGCGTAATGCCCCCCGCTTCCTTTGCCGCCACATGCGCTTTGCGGATAGTGTCCAAAAGTGTCGTTTTGCCGTGATCCACGTGCCCGAGAATGCACACAATCGGCGGGCGCGGTTCCAGCAACTTCGATTCGTCGATTTTCGGCGCTTCCTTCGGCTTTTGGGTGCTGTTGTCCTGCGTGCGGCGTTTGAAAATCAGTTCCGCGCCGTACTTTGCCGCCAGCTTTTGGGCGACGGTTTCGTCCATCACCTGATTGATGGAGGCGAAAATGCCTTGTTGCATCAGCTCGGAAATCAAACGGAACGGCTTTACGTCCAGCAACATCGCCAGCTCGCGCAACACCAGCGGCGGCTTAACCGAAAGCGTTTTTTTCTTAATCGGCTCCGACGGCTCCTCTTCGACCTTCGGTCGCCGAAATAAATCCGTCGGAACGGGCGGTGCCGTCAGGGGTTTGGGTTTCGAAAAATTCGGCAACGGCGGCGGTTTCGGCGCGGACAACGAAGGTTTGACCGTTGCCGAAGATACGAACGACGTCGGCGGAACATTCGGCTTCGCACCGAACGCATTCGGCTTCGGCGCAAACATTCCCGCTCCCGAGGACGCGAACGGGTTTAACTCCGGCGCGACCGACGGTTTTGGTTTAAAGAGTAAAGGCGGAGGCTTCGGTGCCGTCAGCGACGGAGTGTTTTTTAACGACCTTTGAGAACCGAAACCCGAAACGGGCGACAAAGGCGGTTTCGATGGTATCTGAACCTTCGGAATTATCGTCAAGGGCGGTTTCGGTGCGCTTGACAACGGCGATCGCGGTAATCCGACCTGCGGCGAACGAAGCGGAGCGCGCGGTGTCGGAAGACGTACGCTCGAAGCGGTCTGTTCTGCTGTCGGGGAGGACGGGGTGTCGTTTGAACGAACCTTTTCTAGTATCGCGGACACTTCGCGATCCGAAACAAGGTCGGTGGCGCCTCTGACGGACATTCCGCCGGCACGCAGTTTTTCGATCAAAACTTCATTTGACACGCCCAATCGGCGCGCCGCCATGTAAAGTCTGATCTTCTGTTCGTTCATCGTTTTTTAGGATGCGGCTTTCTCCTTCGCCGCTGTAAGAACCGCCCAGGCTTCTTCCGACGTCAGACCGACGGCGGTCAAATCCTCTTCGGATGCTTCAGAAAGCGCTTCCAAATCCGTAATGCCCGTCTCCACCAGATGTTCGGCAACGGTTTCCGAAACGTTCGGCAATTGCAACAGCACTTGAATTGCCTGCGCCTTTTTATCTTCAAAGTTCAAACCGACGCGCTGCAGGTGCTCAACTTGGATTTCGTAGCCGATGAGACGCGACGCCAATCGTAAATTGCGACCGCTTTTGCCGACAAAAATTGCGAAATCTTTTTCCTCCAGGCTGAAGGAAACAACGCGATTGACTTCGTCGATGTGCAACGACTGCGGAATTGCCGGACGTACCACCTCCAAAACTAACGTTCGGATATCTTCGGAATAGCGCACCACATCAACCTTTTCCTGCCCCAAATCCTTTAGAACGCCTTTAATACGGGAACCGTGCGAACCGATGCAGGCGCCAACCGGATCGATGCGCGAATCGTGCGTATCGACGCAAAGCTTCGTTCGAAATCCTGGATCGCGCGCAATCGCCTTAATCTCAATCAAACCGTCCGCCAACTCCGCAATTTCGCACGTCATCAGCGCCTTAATGAAATCGGGATGTGCCCGCGTCAGCATCAGCTCGGGACCGCGCGGCGTTTCCTTAATGCCCTGCAATAAACAAGTGATACGGTCGCCGGGGTTGAAATGTTCGCTCCAAATCGCTTCGTTGCGAAACAGCGTCCCTTCCGCCTTGCCGAAGTCGATCGTGGTGTTGCCACGCTCCTGAAACCGAACGACGCCCGAAAGAATACTGCCGATGCGATTGCGAAATTGTTCGTAAATGTGCTGTTTTTCGTGAAAGCGCACCTGCTGCATGATCAGCTGTTGCGCGGTCTTGGCGGCAATACGCCCCAAAACGGACGGATCGATCGGCTGTTCGAAGATTTCACCCGGGTTGATTTCGGGATTTTGTTGCCGCGCCTTCGTAATATGAATTTCGCCGTCGGGATCGGTCACCGAATCAACCACTTTAAATTGCGCCCACGCTTTCAACTCACCTGTCTTCGGGTCAATCTCCACGCGCACCGTTTGTCGGCAATCCGCACTTTTTTTGGCGGCACTGCTGACAGCTTCGGCAATCAGAGCAATCATGTCCGCGCGCGCAATGCCCTTTTCGTGCTCCATGTACTCCAAAACGGGCAACAAATCACTCTTCATAGACCGCTTCCAGGGAAACGAATGCGGAAGGGAATGTCAATGATGATTGCGGGGAGGCGAAACCCGGGATGCGGCAAAATGTTCAAAGGTTCATTTTCCCGATTTTCACCCGAAGGAATGCTTTTTTCGAAGCATGCCATCGTGATGTTGCGTTTTAGGAATTTGAAAGGTTCTTCTTTATTTCCCATCCGTGATCGATCGGTCCGCAACCGTGTCCGAGACAAAGGTTCGCCTTTAATGCTCCCGTTACATAGTTCTTGGCGCGTTGCACGGCAGTCGGCAGATTGCAACCTTCTGCAAGAAAAACGGCGATCGCGGACGACAGCGTACATCCTGTTCCGTGGGTATTTGAAGTGGAAATATGTTCGCCGTGAAACCAATGAAATGTTCTCTGTTCGTACAGCACATCATCGGCGTCGGATGAACGGTGTCCGCCTTTGAGCAAAACAGCGCAACCGAAAGTGTCCGACAGTTGTTTCGCCGCCGCTTCCATAGCGGCTTTGTCGGGGATTTCCTTTGAGAGAAGGGCTTCGGCTTCGGGGAGGTTCGGGGTGATCACGCGCGCCAAGGGGAAGAGTTCTTTCTTTAACGCATCGACAGCCTGCGATTGTAATAACTGTGCGCCGCTCGAAGCGACCATAACGGGATCGAGAACGATGTTTTTTGCATGATAATTGCGCAGTTTTTCGCCGATGATATGCGCCAAATCGGAAGAAAAAACCATACCGATTTTAACGGCATCGGGATGAATATCCGTAAAAACCGCATCCAGCTGTTGCGCGAGAAACTGCGTTGTCGACGGTTGAACGGCGGTCACGCCGAGCGTATTTTGCGCCGTCATCGCCGTGAGAACGCTCATCGCGTAGGCTCCGTTCGCAAGAATGGTCTTAATATCGGCCTGGATGCCCGCTCCGCCGCTGCAATCGCTCCCGGCAATCGTAAGAACCGTCTTCACGGAAAATAACATATATCGGGCAGGCGGGGAGGGTAAAGATTATTGTATGAAAATCGAGGGAGCGAACAAAGGCCGTCCTACGTGAAATGGAGAGGCAACTGCTTTCGGAGATTGGGTCGGATGTGCATTCGAATGGCGTGGAGCTTCGTTTTTTTACGAGAACGGATGTGCTTTCGGGTATTTTCAAAGACATCGGAGGCGGAAGGCGGTTTCGGGCGAAAAAAGTACCGAAATATCCGCGTTTCGCAAAGAGTATATGCTTTGTTTGTAAAAATTCGTTTCGAGAAACAACCGCTTTTGGGTATATTCTCCCAAAGGTACCCCGAGTGAATTATTCCCGCGAGGGTATGGTAATATCGATATCCGTGTTGCAAATCTCAACGGTCGTTTGCCAATCGCCCAAGTTCAAAGCACTCCCAAATCTATGACGGCAGAGATTTTCCCCCTTAAGCTGCTACACTATCCCCTTAAACCGCACGGTTCCACAGGTATTCCTGCCGGAGCACATTTAAATCTGTTTTGTCTGACTATCATACTGTAACATCCGTTCATAAGTATATTCGTTTAAATTTCCGCAGGCGGTTTTTATTTTCCGAAGCACCTTTTGGCTTCCGTTCTCAATCGTCTGGCGGCGGTTTGAATATCCTTTTGTGCATAAATTGCGCTGATGATGGCGATGCCGCAGATGCCGCTGTCGGTCAGTAAAGAAACATTATCGAGTGTAATGCCGCCGATGGCGACGACGGGAACAGAGACGGCGTTGCAAATATCCCGCAACGTCGAAAGCGAAACGTTCTCCGCATCGTTTTTACTGCTCGTCGGGAAAACGGCACCGACGCCGAGATAATCAGCACCCGCGCGTTCGGCTTCGAGCGCTTCTCTGACGGTTGCGGCGGAAACGCCGAGGATTTTATCATGTCCGATGCGCGCCCGTGTTCCGGCAATATCGCCGTCGCTTTGCCCGATGTGCACACCGTCCGCATCGCTTTTTAACGCAATTTCGACGTTATCATTGACAATAAAGGGCACGCCGTACCTGCGGCAGAGGGGGTTCAGCTGTTGCGCTTCTTCCAAAAAACGTCCGGCATCCAGTTTTTTTTCGCGCAACTGTAGGCAGGTGACGCCGCCCTTTAAACTTTCCTCGACCGCTTCATACAGTGAATTATCCTCCAACCAAGTGCGATCGGTAATCGCGTAGAGAAGGAGCTGTTTTTTATTAAACGTGCGGCGAAACATGCCTTTTTGTACGTATTTTTGCAACAAAAGGCAATTTTCGCGTGCGCCCGTGAGCGATGCCGTCGGAAACGGCGGTTTTGAGCTTGCATTTTGCATGAAACCGCCTTCAATAAGGCTGTTTGTTGACAAGCATGAACGATACTAAAAAAGAACAACGTCCGTCGGTGCTGGATTTAACGTGGCGCGATACGGATAAACTGCGACGGTTTGTAACGGAAACGGGTAAGATTTTGCCGCGACGCAAAACGCGTTTAACGGCGCACGAACAGCGGCATTTGACGCGCATCGTCAAGCAGGCGCGCAATATGCTCCAAATGCTCTGACGGCGGTCGGAGGAGTGGGTTGTCGTCGGAATTGAGGCAACTTTTGTTGGGTTTCGAAAGCGTTGGGGGCTGGTGTAACCGTTGAGAAAGCGGATTGTGTGCCTGTATGCTCTGTTTTGTGTTTTTCCATGCTTGGCGGGTACCTTTTGTACGTTGTATATTGAGGGTGTTGTTCTGCCAGTGAGGTGTTGACTGAGATTGCTTCGACAACCGTGCAGCGTTGTTGCGAATATCCTCCGTGCGTTTGGAAGCCGTTTGTTAACGGCATCGATTTCGGTTAATGCATCAGTTGGATGGCGTTCAGGATCGCATTCACAAGGAAAAAGACGGCTTGTGCGATTTGCGGTTTCTCCTGTACCAGATTATACACCGTAAAGGAGCTGTTTGCGATGAACCACAGGACGGAAGCCGGCGTAATCAGGTTTTGGGAATAAAATATCGTGCCGATTAATCCGATCGTCGTGCAAATCCAACCGAACGTTTTTAAATTGAACCAACGTTTCATTGTTTCGTTTTTTCGCGGGCGATTGTCTGACGCATACGCATACAGAGAGATGTTTTTGTCAACGACAGTCGGCGGTTTTCGGTTCCGCAAGGATCGTGTCCGTTTGTCCGTTGATATTTTAGTTGATAAGTATCATCCAGTAAAACCAATTTTAACCGCCCTGTACATCCCTATTCTGACCCCGAAACCGTAAAAACGCAAGCTTTATCGTACCTGTGCATGCAAAGTTTTGCGTAAAGTAAACCGGCAAAGCAGCTTCTTCGAACGGAGTTGTGTTTTTTGACAGCGACAACACTGCGACGGTATCGTGAAACGTGAAGGGCGGTTGGTTTCGCCTTTTGACGGCATACTCTCGTACAAGAGAACCACGCGCGCAAAATGTACGCAAACGGTGGCGGAGGCGCGCCGCAGGGTAAGGTGTGTTTTTCGTTTAAAATTACCGTTCGATGTTCGCTTGACTTCGGTTAATGATTAGGTTGTCGGTTATACGTCGATGCTGATGGAGAAAAAGGTGCATAAAGAAAACCGTTCCGAAAGGGAATCGGTAGATACCGTGGTTGGAATTATCTCCCGACAGCGATGCTTTGTCGCAGAAAGGCACCATACGGGAAGAGTTGCAAAACACTTTCCGGTGATCCAAACAAATGAACGGGTGTTGCGCAACTTCAGGGAAAATCTCGCGTCTGACGGTATTTTTTGCCTCGTTTTCGGAGGAAAATCGGGACACAATCCAAACCATGAAAACCATTATCGGAACTTCCGTTGAAGAAGCGGTGTGTTGGCTGAAGCGCGGCGAGCCCGTTGCGTTGCCGACCGAAACCGTCTACGGGCTGGCGGCACCGTTGTTTTCGGAAGAAACGATACGGAAAATTTATTTTGTTAAACAAAGACCGACGAACAATCCGCTGATTGTACATGTTTCGGGTTTTGAGCAACTTCAAACCGTTGCCGAGACGACGCCGTTGGTACAGGCGTTGACGGAACGGTTTTGGCCGGGACCTCTGACGCTGGTGTTGAAGAAGAAAGCGTGCGTTTCGGATATCGTTACCGCGTGGCAACCGTCCGTGGCGGTGCGTTGTCCGCAGGCACCGTTGTTTCGTCGGGCGATCGATTTGACGGGTGGGCCGCTCGTTGCACCGAGTGCCAATCGTTTTCAGCACGTCAGTCCGACAACGGCCATGCACGTTTTAAATGATCTCGGCGGAAGTATTCCCTACATCCTGGACGGCGGAGCGTGTGTGTTCGGTCTGGAATCAACGATTTTATCTTTATTGGACGAAGCACAACCGACACTGTTGCGTTACGGACCGATTACGGCAGAAGTGTTGGAAGTGTTTCTTCAACGTCCGATTGTAACGTCGTCGGGTGTGATTTCGGAGCAAAAGCCGCATCTTTCGCCCGGGTTGTACAAAAAGCATTACAGTCCGCAAACGCCGCTGTATTTAGTGAAAAACCTCGCCGATTACGTACCGCCGCTCCGTTATAAAGAAATCTTCGAAGAACGTGCCGCGCGTGTCTTTTTATTCCCGCCATCGCGACCGTTGCGGGAAGGTGAATGTGTTTTAAGTCCAAACGGAGACCTAAACGAAGTCGCGTCGCACTTATTTGACTGCCTCCAAACGCTGGATACGCAGGGGTGGCAGTCGATTTGGACGGAAGCAGCACCGAACGAAGGTATCGGACGTGCGCTGAATGATCGTTTAACCCGTGCCGCGCATGTCGATTTAAGAGACTGATGGGCGAAACAACGAACATCGATCGGTTTTTGGGGATGTAACGAAGGCGATTTTTGTGTTCGGAAGGTTATCGTAAATTGTGTATGTGGTATCGGAGGCGATCGAGCAAAAACGGTTGAAATTCGCAACAACACTTTGGCGGCATTGTTCGGAGATATCGGAAAGCTTCAACACCCGTTTTTACGGCGTGAAACAGGAAAATTCTTGACGGTACCGTTGTTGAGTGGCAAAAGAAAACGTAGCATTTGATGGTAAAAATCGTTCGTTTTTTTTCGGCATTGCGGGAATTTTTTTTCCCGATTCGCGGTTATGAGCTGAAAAAATTCCTGCCGCTTCTGCTCATCCATTGCTTTTGCATTTTTAATCACTACTGTTTGAAAAATTTGAAGGATTCGCTGATTGTTACGGCGGCGGGCGTGGAAGCGATTTCCTTTCTGAAGCTCTGTATGCCGGCGATGACCGTGCTGTTTTTGTTTCTTTATACAAAGGTGAGCGATCGGTTGCACGGCGAACGTTTATACGCGGCGGTGATAGGGACGTTTGTCGCCTTTTTTGTGCTTTTTGCGACCGTTTTGTATCCGTTGCGCGATGTTTTGCATCCCTTGTTGCCGACGGTTGTCGAGTACCAGAGGGCGTATCCGTCGCTTTTTTGGCTGTTTTCCGTTTGGGGCTGTTGGAGTTATGCCGTTTTTTTCGTATTTGCCGAGCTGTGGAGTACCTTCGTGATGACGATTTTGTTTTGGCAGTTTATGGCGCAAATCACCGCGGTGGAAGAAGCCAAGCGTACTTACGGTTTTTTGCTGGTGTTCGGGCAGTTGGCGGTTGCGGCAGCCGGCTACGTCGGCGGGCTGGCGTCGGATATCCGCAGTCATGTACCTAAGGGACAGGATGCGTGGCAATGGACGTTAAACGCGTTGATCGGAACGGTTGCGGTCACAAGTTGCCTTGCGATGTTTTTATATCATTGGGTTTATCGTCGCGTACTGACGGATAAACGCTTTTACGACAAGCCCGAACTGCCTGGGATGCGGCTCAAAGCCAAAAAGAAAGTGCGTTTGCGGGACGAGCTTCGTGTGGTGTTGCATTCGCCGTATCTGGCGTTGTTGGCGATTTTGGTGGTCAGTTACGCCTTCACGGACAACATGCTGGAAAATTTTTGGAAACACGAAGTGAGCATTTGCTTCCCGAATCCGAACGACTACTGTACGTTTATCAGTCATTACACCATGGGATACGGGATTTTATCGATTGTATTTACGCTTTTCGTGACGGCGGTTTTTCGAAAATTCCCTTGGAAAATCGGGGCACTGGTGACGCCGACGGTGATGTTGATCGGCGGCATAGCACTGTTTGGTACGATTCTGTTCCGAAAATTTCTGTTGGTACCCCTCGGAGGTCTTTCCGGTTTTTCGCACACCATCGTGCAATTCGGATTGGTGATAATGGTACTCGGGCGTTCCGGAAAGATGTCGTTCTTCGATATGAGCAAAGAGATTGCGTTTATTCCGTTGAGCGACGATTTAAAGGCGAAAGGGAAGGCTTTTGTGGACGGCATGGGGCACCGCTTCGGGAAATCGTTCGGCTCGGGCTTCCAGGTGCTGATGTTGACGATTCTCGGCAGTTTTTCGGAGTTTCCGGCGACCTATGATGATGTGGCGCCGTATGCCTGTGCGATTTACATGCTGCTTGCCGTCGCCTGGATATTCGCCGTATTTCGGCTCAATCGGCGTATCGAAAACGGGAAAGAGGCGTAACGGCGGAGGTGCGGCGCGGGGCGTTGTTTGCATTAAGTTTAAAAACGCATGTTGTCTTTTTAACCGTTTTAAGCGACTATAACGCTGTTTTTCGTCCAAAACCGTGCAAACGTATTCGTCTTTTTTCAAAACCCTTTCTTCCGAGGCGTGGCAACGTCTGGAAGCATATGCGACGTTGCTGTCGGAATGGAACGGGAAGGTGAATTTAATCTCCCGCAAAGAAACGAACTTTTTCGAAAATCATATCCTTCCAATCCTGCCGTCGGCGGAAGATACCGAAGTGCATGCATACTTTGACAATTTAAAGAGCGTTCTGGATGTCGGAACGGGCGGAGGCATCCCGGGGATGCCGCTGGCGATCCTGTTCCCGAAGGTTTCTTTTACATTGCTGGATTCGATTCGCAAAAAAACCGTTGCCGTCGCCGATATGGCTGAAAAACTCGCGTTACCTAACGTGCGCGTCGTATGCGAACGTTTGGAGAACCTTTCGGATCGTTACGATGCCTGTGTCGGGCGGGGCGTGACGGCGTTCGAGCGTTTTGTTGCCGAAGCACAAAAGCACTTAAAACCGCGCGGTTCGGTGTTTTACTGGTCGGGCGGCGATGTTGAAACCTTGGTTCCGAAAACTCTGAGGGGACATACACGCGTTATCGATTTGGAAGCCTTTTTTCGCGGACGGTATGCCGTTACAAAAAAATTGCTTTGGTATCGAAAATAAGTTTAAAGTTTTTGAAATCATTTTTTGGAACTTTTTTAAAAAAATCTTCTCCCGCATCTTTCCCGCTTCTTTATCACGAAAAATCGCCGTTTTTTGTCTTTTTTTGAAAAACTTTCCTGTTTTTTTATGAAAAAATGACACGATTTTTAAAAACATATTAAAATGCTTCTTTTTGGCTCCCAATCCCGGTTCACGACGATTTTGCGGCGATTGCGTTGGGTTGGTGCGGCATCATCTTTTCTTTTTGGAAAAATTTTCAATCGCGTCGCAAAAAAATTTCTTTTTTCACTTAAAATGGAAAAATTTTCCTGAAAATAAAACACAAATCCGCTTCGAAGGTGGGTTTTGCTGGAACGAAACGGGCAAGATCGGGATTGGAAGCGGGATTGTAAGGCGATTTAAGTTGGCACGATTTATGCTTACATTTAAGGCGTATGGTGCATACATGGATCGTGAACGGGTTGGCGAACATCGGGACGTCGTTTTTGGAACAGGCGTTGCGTCCGAAGAAGGAAAGCGAGAAATACGTTTTTAACTTCGGGGCAATTATGGCGCATTTGGAAAAAGAAGGACGTAAGGAATCGGTTATTCGCGAAATGCAGACGGAACTGCTGGAAGAGGCTCAACAACAGCCGCTGTTGGAAGAGTTTCGCAAGGCGGACGATTCGACGATTACGTTCGAACGCGACGGTTTGGGTCGTTGCCTGGTGAAGGAAAACGGGCAGGTGATTTTAAGATGTTCGTGCGATTCGCGCCTCGGGAAGCTCGGGTTGGCGTACTACCATTTGGAACAGATGCGTTCCGAAAACCGCAGAAAGGAATACAAAAATGTTGCTTAAGACCGCATTTTTTCGGCGTAATAAATGTGTTGCAGACAGCGCCAATCGTGCGCTCGATCGCGACTTTGCAGGCGATAATCGAAGCGTGATGCCAGGCGCAACTCCGTTTCAGCCGTTTGAAGGCGTGTTCGGATCGTCGGTGCATCATCGGTTCCGCGCGTAGATAAACGCTCTTTCAGCGTTTCCAACGAATCGGGCTCGATGAAAATCGTCACCAAACGGCGGTCGGTAAGCATCGTGCGGGCGTTTTGTTGAAAGGTCTGCGCGCCGCGGACATCCAGGCTCAAAATGAGATCTTTGTCCCCGTGTTCCCGTAACACCGCTTTGGAAACGCCGTAATCATGATCATACACGCGGGCGTGTTCCAGGAACTCGTCGTTTTCGAGGGCTTTTGAGAACGTTTCCAGCGTTATGAAGTGATAATCGACGCCGTCAACTTCGCCGGCTCTCGGTGAACGCGTGGTAGTCGTGATGACGCGCGCTGTATTCGGGATTTCTTCCAAAAAACGCCGACAGAGCGTTGTTTTTCCGCAACCCGAAGGTCCCGTTACGACAATAAGAAGCGGGCAACTCATAAGAAAAAACGTTGCGATTGCCTGCGGTATCGGAGAAGGTTCGATGAGTGTCGTCGGAGGTGTTCCTCAACGGAGTTCCGTGAAAAGCGCGCAAGGCCTTTCGTTATTCGATTTTTTATCATGCGAAACAAGATCCTTTCCGTGTGCGTATCATGCGCTTCCTTTCAAAGGCGGAGCTCGTCAGCACGCAAGCCAAACCAACAAAACACCGTAAAAGATACTGCACCCCGCGACGGTTTTGAGCCGACGGCGGTTGTTGCGAAAGAGGGTGTGAACGAGGTCGCGTGCACGGTACGGGCATACGCCGAAGTAAAGCGACAGCACAATCCAAAAGTAAAACAGCCCCGAGACGTACGGTCGGAGGACATGGTCGCTCATGTAGCCGATCTGCAGGAGGCGATGCACGGACAGTACCGTCAACACGGCGATACCGCGAACGATGAGGAAATCCTTCCAGTAAAGGATGCAACCGACGAAGGCAAAGCCGAAGAACAAGGTAAGCACAAGTTTGAAATCTTCGCATTCCTTGGCATCCGTCTGCCAGAGGTTCAGGAAAAACCACAGATGCGCAACGGTAAAAACCAACAATCCAAGGCGTTCGTTGCGCAGAATTTTCAGGGATGCTTCGCCGTGCTTTTCATTTAAGAGCAGGCAACCGCCGCCGAACGCGAGCAACCCCGCTCCCAAAAGCATTGCCAAAAGCGTCAGCGCCACGTTCTTACGTAAGGAAATTTTTCGGGGTTGTTCAAGCGGGAAATGGTTGCCGCGTTGAAGATGTGTAACGTACACGGGACATTGAGACTGTGTAAGGGCTGACGGCGCGGGTAATTTTTGCCGTCGGGATGGTGGTTTTTTCTCAAAAATCATTTTTTGTTTGCAAAAACGGAAAAAACGGTTTCAATGCAAAACCGTTGTCTCATGAAGAGAATTCTATTTGCCATTCCCGATGGTTCGGATCCGTTCGCAGCGGGTGATGAGTGTAACGAAGGATCCGTTTTGCGCCTGGTGCGGGAGCGATCTTTTGACAGAATTGTTCTGTTGGGTCTGCCGGGTTATCGGCTGAGCGTCACGCTGACCGAGCGGGCGTTTGCCGTTCGTTTCCCGAAGAAAGCGGTGCAATCGTATGCATTGGGCATCCCGTCGTTGTCGTACAAGGGAGTTTTTAACGGTTTAAAAAAGGTTCTGGAGGTTGAAACGTCTGATTTGCAGGCGAAGGATCGTTTGACGTTTTTGCTCCCGTCCGCCGCGGAAGATCCGATCCTGGATTGCCTGTTGTTGTTATCGCTGTCTTTACCGCAGAAGGTGGAAGTGTGTCAGGCGGAAACGCCGACCGACGCGTGGGTTCAACAGGCTTTTCAAACGGAAGAGGATGCGTTCGAATGGCACGATGCGGCGACGGACAAAGATGAAGACAAGACCTTTCTTTCAGCCAAACAGCTGGATTTTCTGTATCGTACGTGGGATCAAAACAAGGCTTTTTGTCTGAAAACGCGGGATGCGGCGCAAGAGAAAGCGGTATCGCGGGCGATGCACCTGTACTGTTCGACGAGCGGAAGCCCGTACCGCGATGTTGACTGCGCGGATATTCCCGAAAACGTTTCAAACGAACTGCTTTGGGGTTATAACGCGGAAACGGACGGAAAGACCTTTGTGCGGGACGGATTATTGATGAAGCAGGACGCGAACTTGTCGCTGTCGGGATTCGACGCATTGTCGGAAGTATTGAAAAGCAACATTACCGCGTTTTTGTCGAAATCCGACCGTCACTTTATGGCGGTATCGACCACTGAAGACGAATTTCTGCAGATTCCGACCCTTGCACTGCCGAATTGAGCCGGCGTAAACGGTTACAAAGCGTCGCTTTTTGCGGCACTTTTTGCCGTCGGCGGCACGAAGGGTTGTGATGTGCCGTATGCGGAAAGTTGTTTTGCGTTCGCGGGAACGGGACAGATGGATTGAAATTGTCGATTGCGGTCTTTGGCATCTTTTGCCGTCAATGGTGCGAAAGGGGGTTTGGGGCGCGTTGTGTATGCAGCATCGGTTTTGATAACGGTTTTTGTGAAAAATCGGTCGTTTGTGTTTGAATTTGACAAAAGCCGTTCATAAAACCAAAAGGA
Organism: uncultured Verrucomicrobiota bacterium; assembly: GCA_946186275.1. GTDB lineage: Bacteria > Verrucomicrobiota > Verrucomicrobiia > Opitutales > UBA9783 > UBA3222. Next base: position 10,896 of record CAMHMO010000007.1, on the reverse strand, counting down.
AGTATGCAGTCGTATTTTACGAACGAGGATAATTTTCTTGCCGTCATTCGGCAACACGTACCGCAAGTTCTTGAAAGCTCCGTGTCGTTCATCAAAACCGGTTGGACGAACATCGTCATCTGCGCTTCCGACGGGAAGGACGAGTATTTTTTTCGTTTTCCGCGCAATTCTTTCTTCGCGCGAATGATGCTGAAGGATCATTCGTTCTGCACGTTTATTAAGGACAAAATCACTTTTCGCGTGCCGGAATTGCAGCTGTTTTACGACAACGATCGCCCTTTCAGCATGCACAAAAAAATCCGCGGCTGGTCATTGAGCGAGCGGTTAAAATTCCTGTCGCAACAGGCGGTAACGAACGTGGCTTACGACGTGGTGCGCCTTATTAAAGAGCTGGATCAAGTCGATCCGCGTCGTTTGCCGAACGCCTGCAACATGTACGTTTCGAAGTTCTTGGACGAACTGTCGACGGTTGTCGGGAAGCCCTACGATGAGGATAAGATGGCACCGTTGCGTGAAGAGGAAACCGAACCGCACACGGTACACGGCGATCTCAATCCCGGGAACATTTTGCTTGACGAAAACGATCGCGTTGTCGGCGTGATTGATTTTGCGTTTTCCGGCATTTCGGGGCGTTGCACGGATATTTCGCGCATGATCGGACGCACCACCGAAAAATTCAAACGCCCTTTGTTGGAAGCCTATCGTTCCCTGATGCACCGTTCCGTCGATCGGGAACAGGCGGAGAAGATCGTTCGCCTGTGGAACCACGTGGAAGAGCGATATATTGCGTACATTCGAAAAAATCATCCCGAAATTCAGCTGCCGGAGAAGGTAAAATAGGGCGGTGGTTTGAATGCGGCGCGGATATTTTACGCGGTTGGAGCATGTTCTGGATTCTTGAAGTATCCGTCACGGGAAAATTGCATTATTTCGCTGATTAGCAACGAGATAAAGAGAGTTGTACGGTTGCAAAGTCACATGAGAGCGTAATGCCCCGCGTGGCGTTTGTGGCATTCCGTCGAAGTTTTTCGCATTCGCGTCATTTGCAACAGCTTATCATGGTGTTTCCCTGACCGTCTGAGGCGGTTTGTTTTGCAAAAAGACCTGCAGGATGGCGGAAATTTTTATAGTCTCTTTTCGTGGAGCAGGTTGTTGAGTGTACGGTTCCGTCCGAGTACGATGGCATGCGTGTCGACAAATTTTTGGCAACAATTCTCAAGGAGCAGTGCAGTCGGGCGCGCATTCAAAGGTCCATCCTCGACGGCGGTTTGACGATCAAGGGTGTCATTGTTACTCAGCCGCGCACCTGTGTTCATGCGGGGGACTGCTGTCGGTTAGAAATTGCACCAATGGAAGAGGTGCGTTTAAAACCGAATGACAGCACTTTGGATATTTTGTACGAAGATAACGATTTACTGGTCGTCAATAAACCTGCTGGGCAGGTGGTACATTACGGCAACGGTGTAGAACAGGGGACAACATTAGTGGAAGCGGTTTTGGCTCATTGTCCGCTCAGTACAGCGGCGGGAGCATTGCGTCCGGGAGTGGTGCATCGTTTGGATCAAGCCACATCGGGTGTGATGTTGTTTGCCAAAACCGACATTGCCTATCGGGAACTGACGCGAATGTTTGCCGAACGCCGCATTCATAAAACGTATTATGCGTTTGTGCACGGCATTCCGAAATTGCATTCGGGCATCATTGACGCACCGATTGGTCGCAGTACGCACGACAGAACCGTCATGTGCGTCACGACCCGCGGACGTCCCGCTATCACGCATTGGGAATGTTTGGAAGCTTTCCCGAACGCAAACCAAGCTTTATTGATATGCCGACCGATTACTGGACGCACCCATCAAATTCGCGTGCACTTAAAACACATCGGGCACCCGATCATCGGTGACGAAAAGTACGGGAAGAAGGAAAATCCGACGGGCGAACGTTTATTTTTGCATGCTTACCGAATTGAATTCGAACATCCGATAACGAAGAGAAAATGTTTATTCACCGCACCGTTGCCGAAGGCGTTTTTGGAGAAACGGGAAATGATTGAGAAAGGTACGGAACTTGAAAGGATCGCGTAAAAAAACGGCAGGAAAGGCACGGTACGGTTCTTGGACTTTGGATTTTTACCGCATTGCGAGAACCGTGAAATTACACTTTGTTCCCTTCCTTAATTTGGGTACTTTTTCCGTGTTGAGATTGTAAAATTTGTGACGAAGCAAACGGCTTCATTTTGATATCGGCTTCCTTCAGCAATTTTCTGAGTTCCTCAACGCAGTATTCCAGTTTATCCGACTTGAACGTTCGGCTTTTGTTTGTGGGGTGAGCAAGGGCATTGCGCTGATACGTGAAGATGGTTTCTTTTGTTTCTTTATCTTTTAATGTTGCCGTTTGATCTGACGGATAACCTTTTTCATTAAAAATCTCATCCATCTCCCGTTGTCGCAATTCTTCTTTCTCGCGGAGTTGTGCCCATCTGTATTGCAATATGTCATACAACTGCACGAAGTAATTTTCCCTTATACAATCAAATGCGCAGTAGTTGATTTCATCGGCGGATACGGGATTGAGGAGGAACGGTTTTGCCGGTTGCGATCGAATGTTACCCGTTCCGGCATCTTTGGAAAGAATTCGAAAGTAATCTTCGGGTTTTCCGCCGGTTCCGTGCAGGAGGGCGGTTTGAGCCTTGCGACAAACGGCTTCAACCAAAACGGGTGAATGAGACGTGAGGATAATCTGCGTATCTTTGCTGATTTCCCACAATTCTTTGATGAGAGCCTCGACGGCTTTCGGGTGAAGATTTTGTTCGGGTTCGTCCAAAAGAAAGAGGCGACAACCGTCTTCCCGGTGTTTTTGAACGATACCGATTAAATGGCTGCCAAGCAGAGCACCGTCCCCCGTCTGCCAAACGGGTACGGCGTGCCCGTGCGGTTTCTTTTCGATAACCTCGGGATCCGAGGGTATGCGCTTGCAACCGTCTGCCAGCGTAACGTTGAACACATTTTTCAAAAATTCACGGCCGATTTTTGCATACGCGAAAACTCCTTTAAAAAAGGAACTGATTTCAGGAGATTGAACGTTATCCAGGGTTTTTTTAATGCTCTTCGCTGTGCGCGTTGTTTCCGCCGATTGTGGAAAGAGCTCCGGCGAATCCAAAATGACACTCATGAGTTCGCTCATAAAACGCACTGTGTCAAAAATTTGCGTAACCGATTTATTTGCTTTAACGCATCTCAACTCTCCTTTTTTTCCCCATTCAAGCGAATCTCCGTTGGTTTTTGTTTTTAAGGAAAATTCGTTACCGTCGCCTGCAGTTATCTTTATTTCCGCATCATTCCTTTGACCTTCCGCATTCAGCGTGTATGTATGAGGACTCGGAGCCCGTCCTGAGAATAACTCAATTGCCCGCAGTACGGTTGATTTCCCGCCGTTATTTTCTCCGATCAAAACCGTCAACCCGGAGCCGCCGTGACCGTTCGGTATATTGAAGTTCACATAAAATGCATCCGAACGATCCTCTTTTTCGGCGAGCCGAAAGCAATAAAAATTGCTGATGCTCAGTTTTTGAACAAATTTTCCGTTCACCGCGTTTTGTTTCAAAAAAGAAAAACCCAAAGAAAGTGCCGGCACTGTTTCAGTTGCTCCGACATCGGATTGGCTTGGTACGAGTGACATCTGTTTTATCTTTAATTTTCGACCCAACGCGTTCCGGCAACCAACAAGAAGGGAGCCTTTCGGCTCCCTTTTGCGGTGTGACCAGTTACCGGGAATTGCACCGACGGTTCAGCGCAGGCCTTACATCATGCCGCCCATGCCGCCGTCGTAACCGCCCATACCGGGGGTCGGAGCTACCGGTTTTTCTTCCGGGAGATCCGTAATCATGCATTCGGTCGTGAGCAACATGCCGGCAACGGAAGCCGCGTTTTGCAACGCCGTGCGTGTGACTTTGGTCGGATCGACGACGCCGGACTTCACCAGGTCTTCGAATTTCCCGGTTGCTACGTTGTAGCCGAAGTTGCCGCTCTCGGACAGGACTTTGTTGACAATAGGCGCACCTTCTTCGCCGGCGTTTTCGCACAGCTGACGCAACGGAGCTTCGATGGCTTTGCGGATGATTTTGATACCCGTCGCACCGTCACAACAGCAACATTCGATGCCTTCGATCGCTTTCGCAACGCGCAACAGTGCCGTTCCGCCGCCGGGGACGATACCTTCCTCGACCGCCGCGCGTGTGGCGTGCAACGCATCTTCGACGCGCGCTTTCTTTTCCTTCATTTCCGGTTCCGTCGTGGCACCGACGCGAACCACCGCCACGCCGCCGGCCAACTTCGCCAAACGTTCCTGCAGTTTTTCGCGATCGTAATCCGAAGTCGAGGCTTCAATCTGCTTGCGGATTTGCTTCAAACGCGCCTGGATGGCTTGGCTGTTGCCGCCGCAGGCTCCCCCTTCGCACGAACCTTCGACAATCGTTGTGTTTTCCTTGTCGACGGTGACGCGCTTTGCGGTTCCGAGATCGGCTAATTGCACGCTTTCCAGCTTGATGCCTAAGTCTTCCGTGATGCACTTTCCGCCCGTCAGAACGGCAATATCCTGCAACATGTCCTTGCGACGATCGCCGAAGCCAGGAGCTTTTACGGCACACACATTGAGCGTACTGCGCAGTTTGTTGACAACCAGTGCCGCGAGCGCTTCGCCTTCCACATCCTCCGCGATAATCAGCAACGGCTTGCCGGTTTTGGCGACCGCCTGCAACAGCGGCAACAAATCGTTCAGGTTGCTGATTTTCTTTTCGTGAATGAGAATGTACGGGTTGTCGAGAACGCACTCCATCGATTCGGCGTTGGTGACGAAGTAGGGGCTGATGTAGCCTTTGTCGAACTGCATCCCTTCCACCACGTCGAGCGTCGTTTCAATGCTCTTGTTTTCTTCGACCGTGATGGTACCGTCCTTGCCGACTTTGTCCATTGCATCGGCAATGATGTTTCCGATTTCGGTATCGCCGTTGGCGGAAACCGTCGCCACCTGCTTAATGTCTTCGCGTCCGTTGACGGGCTTGCTGATTTTCTTCAGCTCAGCCACCGTCGTTTCAACCGCCTTGTCCATGCCGCGCTTCAAAAACGTCGGATTGCACCCGGCAGCGACATTTTTCAAACCTTCGCGGTAAATGGCTTCCGCCAAAACCGTCGCGGTCGTGGTGCCGTCGCCCGCTTTGTCGGATGTCTTAGAGGCAACCTCGCGCACCATTTGAGCCCCCATGTTCTCAAACGGATTTTTCAACTCAATTTCTTTGGCAACCGTCACACCGTCTTTCGTAACGGTCGGAGCACCGAACTTCTTGTCGATTATCGCGTTGCGACCCTTGGGTCCGAGCGTGATCTTGACTGCCTTCGCAAGCGTTTCGACGCCCTTTAAAATGTCGCGACGCGCCTGTTCTCCGAATTTAACCTGTTTTGCCGGCATAATAATGTATCCTTTCTTTTTTTATTTAATAATTCCCAAAACGTCATCCTCGCGCAACAGCGTGAATTTCTCGCCGTCGAGTTTGACTTCCGTTCCGCCGTACTTGCTGATGAGCACGATGTCGCCGACTTTGACTTCAAACGGTACTTTTTTGCCGTCCTTGTCGGTTTTGCCCGTTCCCAACGCAATTACCTTTGCGTTTTGCGGCTTTTCTTTAGCGGAATCGGGAATGATAATCCCGCCCTTCACCTGTTCGTTTTCCTCCATCGGCTGCACCAGAATGCGATCGCCGATCGGTTGAATACTTGTTTGTGTCATAGTTATCTCTTAAAAAATTGTTTTGTTAAAAAAACTGCGGTCGCGGCGGGAACAAAGAACTTCGGTCGAAAAAATCTCCCTGCCCCCGCTTCCGTACCGTTTAACGACATTTCTGCAAACGCGTTACCTTTGTAAGCCCTTATTGCTTTTTCCCATCGTCAACCACCTCGAAATCGGCGTCAACCACTTTTCCTTTGTCGCCGGAAGCGTTGACATTGTTCGGCGGCGGTGTTTGGGAAGCACCCGCGTTCGAAGCGGCATCCTGCGGTTGATTGGCGTACATTGCCTGACCGATTTCCTGCAATGCCGTCATCAGTTCCGATTCCTTCGACTTTAAAGTTTCCAAGTCGGCGGATTTGTCTTCCAACAGCTTTTTAACCTCATCAATCTTCTTCTGGATCGGCTCCTTTTTGTCGTTCGGCAACTTGTCGCCGAATTCCTTCAGTTGCTTTTCCGCCTGATAGACGAAGTTGTCCAGTCGATTGTGAATTTCGATGCGTTCGCGTTCCTTCTTGTCCTGCTCGGCGAATTGTTCCGCCTCTTTGCGCAACTTTTCAACCTCATCATCGGACAAACCGGACGATCCCGAAATCGTAATATTCTGGTTCTTGCCCGTCGCTTTATCTTTTGCCGTAACGTGCAAAATACCGCTGGCATCAATATCGAACGTGACCTCAATCTGAGGAACACCGCGCGGTGCCATGGCAATGCCGTCCAGACGAAACATTCCGAGGGTTTTATTGTCCTTCGCCAGCGGACGCTCGCCCTGCAACACGTGAATATCCACCGCGGTTTGATTGTCCGCATACGTCGAAAACGTCTGCGACTTCTTGGTCGGAATGGTGGTGTTGCGTTCGATCATCGGTGTTGAAATACCGCCCGCCGTTTCAATGCTCAACGTCAGCGGCGTGACATCCAACAACAGAATGTCGTTCACATTGCCTTTTAACACACCGCCCTGGACCGCCGCACCGACGGCAACCACTTCATCGGGATTGACGCCCTTGTTCGGTGTTTTGCCGGACAAACGACCGGCGATGTCAACGACCTTTGGCGAACGCGTCATACCGCCGACCAACACCAATTCGTGAATGGCGTTGGTTGCGATACCCGCATCTTTCAGACACTTTTCGAAAGGCTCGCCCAAGCGACCGTACAAATCGTCACAGACCTGTTCCATCTTGGAACGCGTCAGGTGAACATTGAGATGTTTCGGTCCCGACGCATCCGCCGTGATAAAGGGTAAGTTAATATCCGTCTCCTGTGCCGACGAAAGGGCAATCTTCGCCTTTTCCGCTTCCTCCTTCAAACGTTGTCGTGCCAACGGATCCTGCCGCAAATCGATGCCGTTTTCGCGCTTAAATTCATCGGCAAGCCAGTTGATGAGAGCTTCATCCCAGTTGTCGCCGCCGAGTTGCGTGTCACCGTTTGTAGCTTTTACTTCGAAAACGCCGTCGCCGATTTCCAAAACCGAAATATCAAACGTACCGCCGCCGAGATCGAAAACCGCGATGGTTTCGTCTTTCTTTTTATCCAGTCCGTACGCCAAAGACGCAGCCGTCGGTTCGTTGATAATTCTCAAAACATTCAGACCCGCAATCGTTCCGGCATCCTTTGTTGCTTGTCGTTGCGAATCGTTAAAGTACGCCGGTACCGTAATGACCGCCTCTTTAATTTCTTCACCCAAATAAGCTTCGGCATCGGCTTTCAGCTTTGCCAATACCATTGCCGAAATCTGTTCCGGCGCAAACCGTTCGGTTTTATCGCCTACCTGACACTCAATCGCCGCATCGCCGTTTTTGCCTTCGACGACTTTGTACGGAAGGGTTTTAATAATATCCTGAACTTCGCTGAATTTGCGCCCGATGAGACGTTTTGCGGAGAAAATGGTATTCTTCGGGTTTGTCACCGCCTGACGCTTCGCCGCCTGCCCGACCAGGCGTTCGCCCGTTTTCGTAAATGCCACAATCGACGGCGTTGTGCGCGCCCCTTCGGCATTGGGGATCACTACCGGCTCACCGCCTTCCATCACCGACATGCAGGAATTGGTCGTTCCCAAGTCAATTCCCAAAACCTTGTTTGAAACTTTGTTGCTCATGCTTTCTTATTACGCATAAATCGTGCCAAGTTGTTTGTCCCGCTTCCAAAGCGGAATGAGCGAAAATCGTGCCTGTGTCAAAGTATCGATTTTGTGCCGTTTTGACACAGGTTTTCGGCACAAGGTGTGTCGGGTGGCACACCTGTCGGGTCAGAGCAGTCGGGCGGATATCTTTTCGTCATTTACGGATGTCCGAATTTTACGCCAAAAATTCCTCATTGCGATCTTCCGTTAACCGGCAAAAAACCGCTTTGCGTCGCCTCCGTTATATTTTTGTTCCGTTATTTTTACTTTTGTTCCGTTGTCGATTGCCCGTTTTTTTCGGTCATAAACGAAAACCATCGCATACAGGCATCGTTAAATCTGAAAAATGCCTTTCGTCCCTGAAGTGCGAACAAGTCCAAAAAAGGTTTCTCGGGATCAAAGGAAAACGGATCCGTTTCTATGACGGTTTCGATTGCGCTTCGGTTTAGGTGTGATTTTATCTGTTGAAGCTTATCGCCGGGACCGGCGAGCAACGTCAAATCACAGTAAGGTTTCCCGTAAATGCTTTCGCCGGGAGCTTTGTGTTGGAATAAATTCACGAGTTTCCTCGTCGGTCGGCTACAGAGACGGATATATTCCCGAATTTTTTCCGAATCGGCGATATTTTCCGGTACGTAATCCGCCGCAAGTGCCGCACTGCGATATTTTTTCGTATTTTCCGTTCCTTTTCCCGAGAGGAGCCGCAGATTGCTTTGTGTCAGCCAATAGGGCAGTATTGTTCTGTAATCTCGCGAAAAAGATCGAACATCGAGTTCTTTTAGGGAAAAACAGTTTGTAAATACGGTGAGAGATCGCTTTTCGTAATCTTTCGGCATGAGGGTGTTTTTGACTTTTCTTCGTTTTGAGAAAGAAAACGTTATGTTGGGCATGCAAACCGTTTCCAAAGCAAAACAATTCCAAAAGAAACCGTTTAAACAGGAACCAATCTTGCCGGCTTCCGTCCTGTCGAGCAAAATAAAACATTCTTTAAGCGAAAAACAGTTAAAAAATACGTCATCGCCGATTTGAGCCGATGCCGTAAGCAGTAAATGTGCGCTTTTTATTCCCGAAGCGGAAAAAGCGGCGGAGCCGATGAAAGAAGCATGCGCGGAAACATGTTGCAGCCGACGGCACCCCAGAAAGGCGCACGCACCGATCTTTACGGATTTTCCGCCGTATTCCTTCACGGTTTTACCGTTACTTTTTTGCTTTGTCGTAATAACGATCGGAGAAATGTCGGTATGTTTCGGTGCCTGTTTTGCGGCAAAATAATCGGCTTCAAGCGGGGTGCAAACAAAAGTCGGGCGTTCTTCGCCGGGTAAACGTTCCAGATCGTTGAAATGTTGCAGTTCTTCAAACCGAAAAAACGCGGCATTTGCAATTTTGGTTACGTTTGGAGCGTACACCGACCGCAAATCCGGTTCGATATAACCCTCGGACGCGGTCGTTTTCGGCATGTTCGACAGCGTTTGAAAATCTTTTGAACCGATATGCAAACCGATTTTTTGCGAAATCCCGGAAATATATTCGGTGTTCGGCAGGTACAGGCTTTTTGTCCGCTGGAAAACGTTTCGTAAAGATGCGGTTGAAAAGTGTTCCGTTTCAACCGTGAGCGTTGAGACGTCCGAAAGAATCTCCGCCGTATCCGTCGGCTCTTTCCCGTTGCCGCCATTCGGCTCTTCGGGAACCGTACCGAATATAGTGCCGTTTTCGATACGCAAATGAAACGTATCTCCGTTTTCATAATTCGGAGCTTCTTTCAGTGTTTTGCAAAGTTCCGCGATGAAATTGCGCCAGTCCTTTGCTTCCGTGTATGCTTTGGCGTCAAAGGTAATCTCGATCGGTTTCGCTTTCGACGTGAACGGCAAAAGACCGAAAAAACAGAGGGACAGACAGCGACGAACGGATATTCGGAAGTGTTTCATAACTAAATTGTTTGAGAAATAAATTCTTATTGCAACTTGAATTATAAATTTTCGGCATAAATTTCCGAATACGAGTAGCAAAAAGTGTGTTTGGGGTCGCGGAAGACGGTTAAGAACGGGATTTCGTAATCGTATCGTTCCGTCGGTTGCGTGCGGAAATGTATGAATTTTTGTTACTTTCGAATTGTTTTTGTAATTTTGGTATTTTGGGGAATCTTGTTCCCGTATGTTTGTAAGTGCATGCAGAATTGAATTTTTATAATTTTTGTTATTTTGGCTCTTTTGTTTAAGAAGAGCAGTTTATCTAAGACAAAGCAGTACAAGCTGAATGTTGAAATTCGATTAAAGATAATCGAGTTTGTTGTTTTGGTTATATTGGTTTGTCTTTGAAAAAATCATTAAATTTTCTGATACGGCAATATTGCATAAAGCATGCAAAAAACATGTGCATCGCCTAAAAACCGTGTGTGCACGCGGAAGGTTTCCGTTTGTTAAACATTCGATTATCGAGTGTTTTGTTTTTTCGACGTTTGGCGTGTTTGAAGCAACCTTCCGTCGTTGACACTTACGGGCTTTGCGACTGAAATAAAAGCGTGAAGTTTTCGTTGAAATTTTTAAACCAATACCTGCCTGCACCGCAGTCGTTTGAAGCAATTTCGGAAGCATTGGTGCGGTTGGGATTTGAAATCGACGGAACGGAGCCTCGCGGTTATTGCGGAAGCGGATCGCTGGTGGTGGGGCAGGTGAAAACAAAAATTCCGCATCCCGATTCGGATCATTTGAGCGTTTGTACGGTGGATGTCGGGCAGACGGAGCCGTTGCAAATCGTTTGCGGCGCGACCAATTTCAAAGTCGGCGACAAAGTGCCCGTGGCATTGGAAGGCGCGCGTTTGGGGGATCGGATTTTGAAGAAAACCGTCATGCGCGGCATCGAATCGTGCGGCATGATGTGCAGTGCGGATGAATTGGGGCTGTCGGAAACGCGCTGTCACGGTTTGATGATTTTAAACGACCGCAATCCCGCCGTCGGTACGTCGTTGGAGGAACTGTTCGGCGATACGAAGGATG
>CAMHMO010000006.1 GCA_946186275.1 uncultured Verrucomicrobiota bacterium | reverse complement strand
AACGAAAACCGGGACGATGGAGAAAACAACGAAGAGAACAACCGGCAGGAAAACGTGGAAGAGATTCCGGACGCAGAGACTATCGCACAAAGGATTACGGACTGCCTGAAAGTAATTGAAACAGTTATTTCGGGTCTCGATCCCGTTGATTTCAAAGAAGTTCCCGCAGATATCGAAGCGGAACCGGAAACGAAAGACGGCGAGGATATGCTCACCTGCTTTAAACGCCTGCTGTCGGGATATTGCCGATGCAACGGTTTTAAAAACGGCGTGAAGATGGACAACGGAGCGCGGGATGTGTTGTGGACGGATGAAGACTTCTCCAAACGAGTGAATTTAGAAACGGTCAAAAACCTGCCGAAAGACAACGGGAAAGCGTTCAAGCAGATACTCCTCGGCAAGTTAAATCCGCTCCTGAAAAGAGAAAACGAAGCGCAGGTGATGACCAAAGCGTTTGCTTCACGCGTATGGAGATGCATCGTGTACTACGTTCGGGAGGGAAAATTTCCGGAAGTATCGCTTTTGGATCGGAGGAGTATTTTCGACGAAATCCGGCGCTTTAGTTTAACGAATTTCCTGGAGAACAACGGCAACGGTGATTGCGGTGTCATATCCGTTCTGCAGGGAAATGCTCTGATTGACGGATCGGATGAGGACAAAGCTCCCAACAGGAAATGGACGGCAGATGAAATAAAGAAATTGCGCAAAAAAGCGGGCGATCAATTGCCCCTTGCGGATGTTCGGCAATGTACGGGAAAGAACGGCGAAGTGTTTCGGTTCTTTGCGGAGGATGCGGCGAAGTGGGACAAACATACGCAACGCATCAACAGTGTAAAAGACAAGGGCTTGGGGGTGACCGGGAAGGAGTACGCGTTAGCCAAGGTTTCGCAAAACATACGGGACGAATTGGCAAGAAATTTCACCGCGGAGGCTTGCAAAAAACGTATCACCGCCGAAGGAGCGAATACCGTCTACGAAAAAAGCCTTTTGCCGGATGATTTTCGGTGGTTTGCAAAAGCATGCGGGAAGACGATTTTGTTGGTTCAGGAAGGTGTTGAAGATGCTCTGGTAAGCCTTTATTTCCGGGACGGCACGCAACTTTCGAACGGAACGGCGTTTTTCGAAAATCTTTTCACGGAAGAAGAGGCAAAACGGATTGTGTGCATTTACATGGAACGGCGTTCGGTCAACAGCGATGACGGTAAGAACGTGTCGCATTACAAAGCCTTTTCCGCCGAGGGTCGGAAGGCGTTGTTTGACACACTGGGGTATCGTGAAAATGACGGTACGGAAGAGCTTAAGACGGCGTTCTCCAAAGCGAAACTCGATCTGACGGGCGGGTCGGACGAAAGCAAGAAGATAAAAGATATCGAGAAACGCATGCGTGCGAGAGTTTTGTTCGAATGCGATCCGTCGGGTTTTACCAAGGCGTGTTTCGCGAGCATCAAGCCCGAAAGCGTGACGTTTCCGTCATACCCGATATACGGAAATCAACAGACGGATGCGTTAAAAGAACTCTCGGGAACGAATGACGGTCTTCAAACGACGCTGAAATGGTCAGAGCCTCTCGGGGACAATGAATTAAATGCATTAAACCAAACGTTCGGCACGGATCATCTGTATCTTAAACGTACGGACGGCGAATTCTTTCGGTTCGAAACCGTCCGGGAGCGTATCGATCGGTGGAGAGAACAAAAGCTGTACACGCCGACAATGACGGAAGACGGTGTTCTCGACTGGTCGAAGGAAACACGTCTGGCTGAGGATTTGAAAAAATCGGAACATCGGTACGCGTATTTTCACGGTCTGCTCGAGAAGTACGTCACGAAGAAAAACGGTGCGTGGATGTATGGCGATAAAGTTGTGAAGGTGATCGATGTCCGCGGATTGGAAAAAGACGTTTTCGACGAATGGTACGAGTATTGCAGTTTCTCTAAATACGTAACCACGGATTATCCCGGGATCGCATTTCGGGTATTGCCGTCTTACAAATCGAAAGAATCTCGAATCATGAAAGTTACCGCCGGCGGAGCCGATACGGACAAATGGTCGGATTGCGTTGTTCGGACGGAAGAGGAAAAGACGGCGTGGGACAATGAACATCTTCCGAAACTTGCGCGCAAGCGGTTGCATAATTGCGTAGACGACGATTACAACGGCAAAGCGACTTTTGCGCAGGAGGATTGGAACGTACTCAAAGATCGTTCTTCCGAAGACTTTGTATTGCTTCTGAGCGAGAATAAAGGTGTGAAAGAAGTCGATTTTTCGAAATCGCCGCTCGATGCGAAAGCGTTCAACAACATTTTTCAAACGGCAGAGGACATAAAGCATCTCGGTCTCCTTTCCGGGGTGAAGCTTTGGATTCCGATAAGTCGCGAAGGTGATTTCGGGAACGAGAAGATGTTCCGGAAAAACAGTGACAAATCCAAAAAGATCGATGGGGTTGAGTTTATTTCGTTTTCCGTTCTTCCGAAATCGATCGGCATCCGATTTATCGAAGAGGCAATTGTAACGGAGAAAGAACAAAACAACCGGAAGGTTATCCGTTTGGTTTGGAATTCGTACGCACGGCACCTGTTAAACTGCGCCCGCAACCTGGCAAACGCCGGGCATGCAATCGGGTGCGAGATTTTTGCGGATAAGGTTGCAAAAGCTGCGGAGGAGCAAGCCCGCGCACGTGTTTGCATCGATTTAAGTGACGTGGATTACGATAAGGCATTCGGTGACATGCTTGTTCCGGCATTGTCGGAACGCGGCATCGACGTTCTGGTTACAAAGTCGGCGTCGAAAGAGTGCCTCGAAAATTTCAGGGCGCAAGGCAGAAAGGGCACAGCTCCCGTGTATTGCAAAGACGGTGCCGATATTTGGTTCCTGCCGGGAGCCGATTTAACAATCCCGGGAAACAAGAGCGCGGTCGATACCAAGGCACAGGCGTTGCTCAATAAGAAAAATGAGATATTACGGGCGATCGAGGCCGACAACAATCCGAACATGGCTCTTTCGGAGGAGATGTTGGGTCTGGCAACCGTAAAGGAAATTTTCGATGCGCTTGAAAAGAATGCAACAGAGGGGACGGTAACCGTTCCGTGGTATAAAAACGATCCGAAGGAAGTCGATGTGATCGCATGGGCACGGGCATACTGTGGCTCCAAGCCGTCGGACGGGCGGAAATTGATGAAACGTTCCGTCAAGCTGATACCCGGGAGGGAGGGCGCGGTCGATTTCTTCCCGGAAACGCTCGAACGGGATGTAATGAAATATTGTTACGGATCGTTCGGTTGCCTCTGTAAACCGCAAGACGGAACAATAACCTTTGTTAAACGTGATCGTTTTAACAATGAGAAACGAGATCTGATGTTAGCCGTGATGGAGGGAGGAAAATACAACAATGTAAAAATTGACGAATGGGACTGGAATCAGGCTCAATTTTTCTTCACGGATCTTGTGGCGGCAAAAATGGCACCGTATCACGGCGACGGCTTCTTCTTCCGAACAACTCCGAACATGGTCATCCTGCTGGATGCGCTTGCGGGATACGCATCCAAGGCGGGGGGCGGTCGGACGAGTGATTTGGAAATTAAATTTAGCAACGATGTAAAAATAAAAGAAGAAGAGGTTAAGAGCTGGCTGGGTGCTCAAACCGACCCGGAGGTTAAAGCCCGAATCTTGTACAAAGCCAAGGACAAGATCGTAAAATCCGTCACCCTGAAAAGCCGATTTAAATACCTTTGGGACACGGTTCGCTCTTCCGGGAAGCTGAGTTTTGCCTTGAGGGATATCACCGACGAAGAAGGCAGCGGTACTCTCGCAAATGTATTGACGGGAGCCGTCAAGAATGGCTTGAGGGAACTGGTTGTTCCGGAAGAGGTGTTGCTGGAGACAAACAATCTACGGAAGATATTTTTGGAGGCCGCACGCAAAATGCTTTCGGATGTCAAAAAAAATCAAGTCACCGTTACGAGCGAGAAGGAAGCAGTCATTGATTTGCTCCTCAAGAACCTGGGCAATGACGGCAAGCGAGGTGCATTTTGTATTGCGTCCGAAGACGGTTCGAAGAAAAAGTGCCTCATCATATCCCGTAAGGCGTTTTTGGAAAAGTGTCGGAAAGCGAACCTTGATAAAATAAAGAATAATACGAATGACAATATTGAAGTTTCGACGTCGGATACGGACAAAGACACACTCATGGAACTTTGTAAGCAGCTGAACAAGCCGAATGTCGGAGGAAAATTAACGGCGTCCGGTTTCGATAAGGACGTCGCAAATAAGATGATAGAGGAGATTTTAAAGAGCGGCGTCATGCATCGTTTGACTTTGACATTCAAAAAATGCCCGGGTGCCGTGATGGATGCAGATCTGTTAAAGTGCATGAAGAACGGTTGGGCTTTTGATAAAAAAGTATCACCGAATCAGCTTACCGTTGAATTTTATCCCCCTGCTTCCAAAAATGCTTTATCCGCAGAGATATCGGAGTTTTTAAAAGATCGGTTTAAAGCAGTAACCGACTCGTATGATGTTGCGAAAAAGTATTGGTACCTCGACATGTTGTCGGTTTTGAAAGCGGCAGACGATCGGGCGTCCACGGTGTCGGAATTAATCTTTGATGTTAAAAAGGCCAAAAAAGAGGAGTTGAATGCGTTGGCATCCGGGATTGAAACGTTCTGTAAGGAAGTACCGGTTCAACGAACCGATTGGAAGCTGAAGCTGACGAATCTCAACAACTACGAAGAGCGTGGCAAATTCGAGGACACTTTAAAAAAGATCAACAAATACGACACCGATAGGAAACGTATGGTGCATGTCGAGGATACGCATGGCGAGCTGGTTGTGACGACCGTTTCCATCGAAGACGGGTTCATCCGGGATCTGCAGGGAAGCGGCACGACTAAAGGCAAAGTTACCGGTTGCGGTTTGAGGTGGGCAGAGGTACCGGTAAAGTTTGCATTGCAATGCGCCAACCTCGAAAAGTGCACGGTCAGGGGCATGAACAACATGCAACAAAAACCGATGACGGACGAATTAAAGGAAGCGGTTGCGTCTGTTCTCAAAAG
This sequence comes from uncultured Verrucomicrobiota bacterium, assembly GCA_946186275.1. Classification (GTDB taxonomy): domain Bacteria; phylum Verrucomicrobiota; class Verrucomicrobiia; order Opitutales; family UBA9783; genus UBA3222. The sequence continues at coordinate 83,709 of CAMHMO010000006.1, read as the reverse complement.
CACGACCGGGCGCACCGGTTGGTTCGCGACATTCGAGGAGCCCGTTATCGACAAGACCGATGCGTCGGCATTGCTCGGGTTAAACGGGGAAGCGGACGTACATCGTTACGTAATCCCCTGCGGCAACCGAACCCTTCTTTTTGTCAACAAAGCGATGTATGACTTTTGGACGAAACATCTTCAAAAGGATGCAAATATCAGGATTGATAAAACATTGACGGAGCAAACGGACGAATTCCTGCCGATCCTTTTCGCGGCAAGCACGCCGTCATCCGTAACAAAGACTCTGACCGTGGCGTCGGATGTTGACGTATGCAAAGGACTTGACAGCAACAATCCGTTTGAATACGTCATCGATTACGGCGGCGGTCGGCACGATTGGAACATCGTTTTCGAAGACAACCGCAAGCACGTACCTTTTGAGCACCGGTGCAAATGTACCGCGGAAGGGATCGCGTGCGGTTTAAAGCTTTTCGATCCGAACAAAAACGAGAACACCCTGACGTTTTTGCCGTGCGGGAAAGCGGGCGAAATGCGCTTTAAAAACAGCGATATTAAGAGAAAAATCGATGACGAACACGAATCCGAAGCAGACTTTCCGCAAGGATACGGTGAAAGCGATTGGTTTGCTCAGAGTTCCCGGGTTCCGCTCGGCATTGTACTCGAATATATCGAAAAGGAGACGGACGAAAGCACGAAGAAACTGACGATTAACATCAGTTACAAGAAAATTCTCGTTGACGACCTGAAGGCGTTCCTCCCGAAAGCAGGCAAATCCAATCGCCCGTGGCAACTGAAGATAACCTGTTCGGATACCAAAGAGGCGAAAACCTTTGCCGACGCCGTGAATAAATTAAACCAAAAAACTTTGCGTTACGGGTTTGTCGCAAACCCGTCGGGTAGAGAGGTGTCGGTTACCGCAAGGGAACTGGCATTGTCGGAGCGCGTAGAAAGCGACGGCACGTTAACGCTTTTCGAAGAGGAGGTTAAAGAGGGGGTTGTCACAACGTCGTTGCCGAAGTTTTTCAAAAAACTCAACCTCTTAAACGCGGCGACGGGCACCGGCGCACCCGCGGTAAAGATGGCAAACGCAATCCTTCCGTTCGGTTCGGAGTTTTTCGTCGACAAAACGCCCGGAATATCGTTTTCTTTTTTGAAAGAAGCTCTCGTAAAGCTCTTAAAGAGCGGGAAGGACGAGAATTGGAAGACGCTGACGTTGAGTTTAAAAGAAGCTTTCGATGCGAAAGCGTTCGAAAAAGCCGTCAACGATGCACTCGAGGCGGCAAACGTGAAACAAAGCGTAACGGTTTCGCCCGAAGGGGTTATAACGTTCGTGCCGCGTGTGCCGATGCCGTCGTTTGAGAGCGTTTCGGCGCAGATCGTAACCCAATTCACGAAAATCAATGACAATAAATACGGCCGTCAGTTCTCAAACGTAAACGCGTTAAAGTGGACGGACGAGTGGACGCGATGGTTTGAACGTCCGGAAACCGACTTCGGAAAATTCATCGAGGCATTGGCGGAACATCCGACAATCACGCACGTTGATTTTTCATGCATGCCGAAGGACAGCGTCGGACACAGAAAGTATTCAACCGAAGATGCCGTCAGGCAGTTATTGAAAGTGAATGACGTGTGGTTCACATGTCGCCTTTACGGGGACGACGATGCCGATGCTTCAAAGACAATTTGGAAGACGTGGGTTAAGACGTATAAATTGTCAGCGGTAACAAAAAAAGGTACAAAGTGGGCTTTATGGAATTGGTTTGATAAGACTGCCCCGGAGGAATATAAACTGGAAGGAAATGACGGTCGATGGTTTCGTATACATCCGACGGCATCGTATGTCGTTTCGAAGAAAGAGAACGGGAAGAAGCGGTTACTGTGGAACAGAGCAACTCTGTTGAACCTTTTGAGTACAGGTACTTCGGTTCCCCCCCTGGAGGATCGGCTGGAAGGTCTCACCGGACGACAGAATGCCGCCAAACTGCCGTACGACAATCTGAAGAATAAAGGTGCCGATGGGCAACCGCTTGTGCCGTATGAAGCGATCGATACGATCGATTTCACGATCGGCGATCCGGAGGTTACGGTTGTTACCGTTGGGAATAACAGCCATAAATGGGCGGACGTGCATAAAATCGTTGGCGAGAAGGATTTTTGGAATAAAATCGGTGCGGCGACGGGTGCGCAAAGGGATCATATCCGGCGCGTATCGGTGATCGCGTATGCGGATTGCCTTACGGACGAAGCGAAAAAGGCAATAAACAAGGCGAATTGGATCATCAAAGCACGCGGTCAAAAAGGAGGTCGAAACGTCGTTGAGATTAAATATGACATCGGTTCGGTCTTTGCGAATATCGGATCGGCATTTAACGACGATACCGTCCGTCGCTTCGATGCCGAAGATGCACGTGCACGGCACGAAAGCGAAGAGATTTTTGCCGCAGGGGGGAAGTGGGTTCCCAAGGCGGATACGAACGACGGCACCGCATTACGCGTGTTCGGAGAGGCAAAACGACAGTATGACAAAATGCCGTTCGGTGCCTTTTTGAAGATCGTGAAGCAGAAGGCGGGGAACATTTCAAAGATCGATCTGACCAAGTTTGACGACAAAGGGGTGAAGGTGTCTTTTAACGAATTCCTGAAACACCCGATGTGGATCTTTACGTTACCGTCAACGAGACTGGCGGAAATCAAATACGGCGAGAAAGCGGGATTCGTAAAAATTCTTGGAGAACCGAACACCGCGGTAACGTTCATCGTGTTTCCGCAGCTGAAACTGGAGGAACCCGGGGAGTATCGTCGGCCACCGAAGAACGGTCGGGCGGAACGATACATTACAAACGCGGGCAAAGTATCGCAATTTGCCGGGCAGTACTTCACGGAATTTACGAAACAGTTGGGAGTGAAGATAAGCGCGAAAAAGCCGGATATCGTTGTGCTGAATGAGATCGATACGGTAACGGAGAAACTTGCCAATACGGACATGAAAGCATTCAAGGCGTTCTTCGACACCGAAAATTTTCGCGGCATCGGATTTGAATTCCCGAAAAAGATCAAGGAACAAGACATCAATTTTGAGTACGCGGTTCGAAAGTACAACGAAGACAAGAACTCCAAAAACGAACTCGCATGGTCGCCGGGAACGGGTAGTGACTTTCCTGTCGTGTATGTTTTGCCGAACCGATGGACGGATGAGGTTTATTGTCCCAAAGATGTTAACGCCTCGAAAACCTGGCTGGAGGGCAAGAACCGTCAAGAAACGATCAGTCGTTTGGAAAAACTCAAAAAGGGATTGGCGAAAGAGGCAGGACAGATACTGAAAGCAAACCTGGCGAATCATCTCCGTAATGCCATTGAAAGGCTGACAAGTGATGATTGGCAGGTCGTGTTCGGGTTCAAGCTCAAGAGTGATGATTATCTTGACACGGAAAACAGCGGTGCCCCGAAGTTGCTGCTCAAGGCGGACGAGTCGCTTCTCCGTGGTGACAATGCCGACTTTGTTTTGCGACTGTGCAACGGATTTCCTCTGTCGGAAGATCAACGACATAACTTCGGGCTCTTTGTCCGATGGGCGCAGGAATTTGGTGATGATAATCTCAACTGGTCGCGTGACAAATCACTCGTCGTAGAAGCCGTACTCCGTTTCTTCCTGTCCTTCCCGGATATGTCGTACAGAGACAAGTTTTTGGAAGCCATGGAATATTCCAGCGTGAAAATATCGACAGACTGGCAAAAATCATGGAATTTCACCTTCGGCCAACTGATGAAGAAATATAAAGATCGGATTCAGTGGAACAATACCTCCTTTAAGAAGGTTCAGCACAAAGATACCCATGCCGACATAGGTCCAAACGACTATGCAGCAATCACGAAAAGTTGGGAAAACAAAGACGTTGTGTTTCGTCGAAACGCGTCGGAGCGGGATGCTGTGGAGAAGCGTTTCAAAGCGTTTCTGCAATCCTTGCGCGGCTTCAACGACTGGAATACGGTTGGCGGCGAAATGAAAAGATGGGAAGACTACCAGTTAAACCGCTGGAAAAAATACCTTGATCTTCGTATAAAAGATTCGGACTTGCCGGCGTCCTTGCACAATAAGGCGGCTATCGACGCCGCGGAAAGCGGTACGACGGGGACGCATTGAGATCGGAAACCGGAAGCGGGAGCATGCCGATACATGAGCCCGCATTCCGAAAAGGAAAGTTTTGGACTTTTCGGCACGCGGAATGCGACGGATCGGCTCCGTTCATGAATGCCGTCCGGTGATTTCGGGAAGCTTTTAGGCATGGCGTCCCGTCGTTCCGCGGGATTGCTGGAAATATGGGATTTCGGTTGAAGCGCACGGTCGGCATGCCCGCAGGCAGGTAACAATCATGTCGGGGGTAACGGGACGTTGCGTGAAATTTCTCGTTTCACGACAATCCCGTCGCGTATCGGGTTACAAATACTTCCCCGTCACACTGTTCGGATGGTTGCGGATTTCTTCCGGCGTTCCGACGGCGATGATGGCGTAATGTTACGTACAGGTTAAAATTCTATCCGTGGTCAATATTTCAATTCCCTTGCCGCCTTACCAAAAGTTCATCACTCTTTAATCAGTGGAAGGATACACGGTTATTGCGCGTCGCTGGCGACCGAAGCGTTTTGAAGAGTTAGTTGGGCAGGAAAGCATCGTACGCGCGCTTTCGAATGCCGTTGCGACAAAACGCATCGCGCATGCTTATCTGTTCGTTGGACCGCGCGGAACGGGAAAAACAAGCACGGCGCGGTTGTTTGCGATGGCACTCAACTGCGAGAACGGTCCGCGGTTGGACTATAACCCGAACAGTCCGCGTTGCCGGGCAATCTTTCAGGGGTGTTCGATGGATGTCATCGAAATCGACGGTGCCTCCAACAATTCCGTCGATCAAATTCGTGCATTGCGTGAAGAATGTCAGTATGCGCCCGCCGAAGGTTTATATAAAATTTACATTATCGACGAGGTGCACATGCTCACGACCGCGGCGTTTAATGCGCTTTTGAAAACCCTGGAAGAGCCGCCGTCGCACGTTAAGTTTATCTTCGCCACCACGGAAATTCACAAAGTTCCGAGCACCATTGTGTCGCGTTGTCAGCACTTTCAATTTTTCCCACTCGAAACCGAAATCATCGAAAAACATCTGCGACATATCGTTGATACCGAAAACGTTCAGGCGGAAGATGCGACGTTGCATGTTATCGCACAATTGGCGGAAGGCGGCATGCGCGATGCTCAATCGATGCTGGATCAGTTATTGACGTTTTCGGAGGGCAATTTAACGGCGACGGCGGTACAATCCATGTACGGACTGCTCGAAGAAACGGAGTTACAGATCCTGGTCAGTGCCGTTGAAAGCGGAAATTATGCGTGTATTTTGAAAAGCGTCGATCACATTATTGAAACAGGCTGTGACGCGTACCGTGTTTTGCGCGATTTGGAACGCTGTTTTCGTCAAAAATTCCTCGATGCCGTTAAGATGCCCGAAAAATCAACGTACGTACCGTTGGTGTATGCCAAAATTTTAGAGATCCTCCAATCGGGCGAAGAGCAGTTGCAACGCGGTTTATCCGTTCGAAGTAATTTGGAAGCCGTCCTCCTCCGCGCAGTTGAATGCACAAAATTAGCTTCGATTGAAACTCTCCTTCAGGCTTTCAACAATCTACCAGAAAACGTAAAAAAAAACGCCTGTTGACGGTTCTTGAAAACGTCGGACGACTATTGCAATCGGGTGTAAAACAACAAGAAGCATCGAACGATGTGTCCGTTGAAGTTTCCGAAAAAGATGAAGCAGAAGAGTCTTCCGAATGTTTCCCGATAAAAGCTTCAATAAAACCGCCGAAAACGATTTCGGACAAATACGAAAAAAGCGCATCGGCGGATGCAGGCGTTTTGAATTTTCAACCCGAACCGCACGCTCCGTTCGAACAAGAACCGACGTATGATGTCGATGCGTTTCAAAAGAACGACCGAACGGTCGAAAAAATACTGACACCGCCGCCGAATTTTAAAAAAGCTTTAACGCAAATTCCGCAACCGTTGAAAGAAGCTTTTAAGGAAATTCTCAACGGCGAACTTGTCGGTGTTTGGCCGATCGGAAGCGATTGTCTGCGGAAGTAAATGTATGAAACAAATGAAAGCCGAGCCTGTTTTTATCGTCGTCGGTCACGGTTTTTGTATCCGATGCAATTCCTAAAAACCTACCAATGTATCGTCATTCACATCAACTGCTCGAGGGCACCATCATCAAACGCAAAACGCAATTTACCATGGATGTCTCGTACAATGGACGTGAATATCATTCCCATTGCCCGACGACGGGGAACGTTGGCGACATCACATTGGACGAGCGTCCCTGTTTATTGTCCGAAAGCACCGACAAAAACCGCAAAACCGCTTTCACGGTTGAAGCGATTTCGTTAAATCGGTCGGAGGATATTGAAAAATCCTGGATCGGCATCAACCAAAGCGCCGCCAATCGTTACGTCGAGCATTATTTAAGAAACGGAGGTTTTGAAGCAATGGTCGGGAAAGCGCAAACGGTTTTACGCGAACAGGTTCTCGGAGCTTCAAAATTGGATTTTCTCGTCGGCAACACCTATTTGGAGGTCAAAACGCCGTTGCAGTTTCTGCAAATCAACATCCCGCCGTACGTAAAGCGAAAAAATTCGTCGCCGTTTTCCTCCGTCGATCGCCTCGTTAAACACATAAAGGATTTAACAAAAAGCCTGCAAACGCATCAACGCGCCATTCTGTTGCTCTGCTTTCTCTACGATAACCCGGGATTTCGCGTAACACAACCGAGTACGCGTTACAAAGAAGTTTCAGATTTGGTGTTTGACTGCCTACATCGCGGTTTGGAAATGTGGCAGGCGAATTTTCGGGTCACACCCGAAGGAGTCGCACTTGGAAAGTATTTTCAAATCGATCCAAAATCCCTTGTTTAAAATCCAATCCGGAAAAAACAAAGAGCGTCATAACGACGCCCGCTTATCGCAACCCCACTGGATCTGTTTTGTTCTTTTCTAAAATTGATACGTCAGACCGACTTCTGCGGCATGGCTCAGATCCTGCTTCATTTTAAAACTCATCGTATCTGCGCCACCCACCATCCTCAAGGTTGCATTCCCGGACAAATACCGCAGGCGGTAACCGACCGTCAGCTGCCAATGGTCATTCAAACACAAACCAAAACCCGTAAATCCCTGCCCCAAAAAGCTCCATGCTTTCGTACCGAACGATATCACCACACCGTCGGGAGCACCGGGCTTCGCAACAAGATCCGCTGTCAAAGAAACACGCGCAATACCCGCACCGACACCGCCGTACCAAAAACCGCGTTCGCCGAAATAATGCCGCAGCGTCACGTTGCAGGCACCGAACGCGTTCCCGAATTCGGCAGGAAAAATCACTTCGTCGGCACCGTCTTGCGGTTTAAATGTCGCCTTTCCCGTAAAATATCCCAATTCCAACCCGATGAAAACCCGATCGTCAAAACAGGATACCCCAAACTCTCCCGAACCCGACCACGCGCTTTTGGTGCTTCCTTTCGAACTTTTGTTGTTTTCGGGATGATCGCTGGCGGTAAAATCGCACTTTACATCCCCTCCAAACAGCCATCCGCCTCTCAATGCATGTACGGACTGTACTCCCGTTCGTAATTGGCTTCCGATCCGTCCGTCACTCCCAATGCCACACCCGACAGCATCCCGATAACGCCTGCCGTAAAGAACAATTTGCTTCTCATAGCTTGATGCTTCCATGGTAGGTAGGTAGGTAGGTAGGTAGGTAGGTAGGTAGGTAGCAAGTGTTTTTTGAAATATTTTTGAAAATTGTCACCAAAATCTTGCCCAATCTTCTCCCCCTTTTACCCTGAAGTCGTGCGCCCTCTCCCGCATTCGTATTTGATTTCAATCGGCATTCTTCTGCGCGAACAAAGCAAAAAGCACATCCGACTTGCGGTGCGCCGGTCGCCTTCGGGCGATGCGTTGCAGTACTTAAATTATTTAAAGCAAACCCAATCCGTTGCCGTCGAAATCGAGGCAGTCGATGAAGAAGACTTCCAAAAAGCCGTTTCGGAGTTTCGGCAGACACAACATGGAAATGAAGCCTCTTTTTTGGAGCAAAAACTGGCGAATGTTTTGATGTTCGCCAATGAAAACGGCTGTTCGGATATCCACTTTGAACCGTCCAAAGAGGATATTAAAGTCTTCGCGCGCCGTTTGGGACAACGCACCTTTCTGGAACGTTGGCCGCACGAATGGCTGAAAACCTTCGTCAATATCCTCAAAATCAAATCCGAACTGGATATTCAGGCGACAGCGACGCCGCTTAACGGGCAATTTTCGTATTCGTTACCTAAGGAAACGGTTTTCTGCCGCGTCTCCATTCTGCCGAGTGTGCACGGCGACTGCATCGTGCTTCGGCTTCACTCGCCGAATAAAAATAAAACCTACAACATGCAACCGTTGCTACAGACCGAATTTGCAAAAGCCGTTCCGGAAGCCCGACCCGGTTTATGGATCCTCAGCGGTCCAATTGGGAACGGAAAAACAACCTCTTACTATTATTTACTGAACCGCATCAAACATCAAAAGCGCGTTTTCAGTTTCGAGGATCCGATTGAAATTTTCCACCCGCACCTGCTTCAATTCAGAGCGACGCCCGATCTGCTCGCCGAACCGTGGATGCGCATTTTGGTACGACAAAGCGTCAATGTGGTCGGGTTTGGCGAAGTGCGTTCCGCGGAACACCTGAAATTCGTCGTCAATGCCGCGCTCACGGGACACTGCGTTTTAACGACGTTTCATGCCAATTCCGTCAACGGTGCCCTGCAACGTCTCGCCAATTTTCATTACGCCGAAGAGCAATCGACTTTGTTCCTCGGCGGTATTTTGCATCAACATTGGGATGAAACAAAAACCGAAGAGCGTTCCCTTGTGTTGGACGAACGGATTTTTCAGCACTGAAATACCTGCGGAGTGTTATTCAAAGCCAATGTTAAACGGTTTTCCGTTTAATTTTCAGGTCGCAAACCCGCGATATCGCGAACATACAAAGAACCTTTCCAATGCCGCCGAATATAAAAAGTGGTCCGAATAAAAAAACGGAGAAACATCCCGCTTTGAATTTGCGAAAAACTTCTCCGTTTCAATATTAACGTGCAAAATATGCTTCCGCCGCACTACGCCGCAATCTGCATTTCCGTCTGTCGGGCATTTTGATTCAACTGTTGTATCATGGAAAGCAGATTGTTGATAAAGTCCATGAGTGCTTTCGCGGTCGACTGATTTTGTTCCTGCGCCTTCCGTATAACTTCCATCACCATGGCTTCTGCTTCCGCCTTTATATCCATCTCCTTTGCATCTTGCTGTTGCTCCGCACTTACCCATCCGGCGATACCTTGTGCGGCTTGCGAAGCTCCCTGCGAGCCCGCCGTCATCGCACCGCCGAGTATAAATTGGCTTTGAGTCGCAACGTCCAGCAGTTTCTTAAAACCGGTTTTGAATTCCGCACTGGTAAGTGAACCCATTTTGTTATTCAACGCCAATTGTTTATTTGATGCTTCACTTATCTTATTGGCACTCATCGTGTTGGAAGCACTCCTTAACTGCATGGTTGTGCCGATAGCCGTCAGCCCCAACGAAACAAAACCCATGACAATACCGGTAACGGCCGACGTTATCGCCGCATCATACTGCTTGTCTTTTGATGCTTCTATTTCTTTGATCTTGGCTTCAAAAGAACTCATCAGGTTATTCAAATTCAGCAGATCGTTTTCCCGTTGCGTCGTCATCAGTTGCGCAAACACCATAATGAGCAACTTTAACAGTTCGCGCATATCGCTGTCGGTCACGGCTTTCAGGAACGGTTCCGCCGCCGAAAGTGCCATATTGACCTGTTCCTGAAATTTTTTGTCTTCGAAAGACACCAACAAACTGCCGAGAATGCTCGGTAAATTGGTTACGGATTTATTCAAGTCCGACAAAACGGTCGGCAATGCATCTGATTTACATCCCAATAAATTCGCCAATTTATTCCCCAATATCGGATTCGCCCACAAAGCCTGCTGTATATCTTCTGTTTTCGTTCCCATAACCAGCACATTGATTTGCGACGTATAGTTTTCTATCTTCTTGGCGTCCTCCGTTGTAGTTTCGCGGGTAACGGTAATGACGCCCGAACCGTCTGTATGTGGCTTTGCCGCCTGCTTTAATTTATCAACGGAATTCGTGTAATTGGTCGCATCCGTCGTGAGACTCTGACTGTTGAATGTAACTTCGCTCATAATTTTGACCTCTTGGTGCATGCATTCATTCAACGCATGCTTATAAACGTAGAACGGATGTTTTTGGGAAAACTTTCGAAAATTTTTATATGTTTGGGAAAAATCACGAGCGACGCAACGGAGAATACAACCCGCGCGATGCCCTCTCATACGACATACACAAAAGACGCATACGCACAAACCCGCACCGCGAAGGTTAACATCCAACCGTCAGGAACTCCAGTCTCGGAAACGTCCGAAATTGCAATTAGAAGTGACATCGTCATGCGAACGACAAACCACGGCATCACCTCGAATATTCGACGACACCGCATCCCATACATGCGACGTTTCCTCGACCATATATCGGACGAAGCCGTCACTTTCTCGACATATTGCACATCGCTCCGTGACAATTGACCCGATTCCTCAGATCTTTAGATTTCTTACTTATCCTATCATCAAAAACGAAGTCACTTCTTTTCGCTTCAATCTTATTTCTTTATATTTATTTCTCCCTACCCCGACGTCTCCTCAAGCACTTCTTTGGCACACGGAACCTGATCAAATGTCTCACTTCGATGCAAAACCGTATTCGCATTGTTCGGTCCGCGTCCAACTGAAACACCTTTCCATGTACGATCCTTAATCCAGCTTGAAGTCTCAAAAACAAGAGACAATCGTCTTCCAGCATAATTCACAAATTTCTGCCACGTCTCTTTCGGCAACGGATTATACCCGAGTTTGTCAAACGCTTTCGCCAATCCGTCACATGAAATTGTTTTTATACTAAGAGCCATGCTCATAACTCCGTGAGTCCCGACGTGCCAATAGCCCATCAGTAAATCGTGACCTTGGATACAATACGTATGCAGATTTTCTTTCACATAGTAATTGGCGTCCAGGTTATCAAGCAGCGAACACAACCATTTCCGATCCCCCGGGTTCCATTGTTCGTAATGCGCATAACATGCTACCATCAACTCCACCATGCATGCCGTCGCTCTAACAAAGTTATCGAAAGACGCCATCAGAAATACGGGCATTTCACAAACGAAATGATCCTCCCGATCGTGAATTCCGACGGCATCCAACGAATAGTAATCCGCATAAAGGTTCAGCAGAAGCTGAACACCTTCTCTGTAATCGCTGCAACCCGCCTCTCTCAAACGTATTGATCCCGATATAAGAAGATTTGAAACGGGTGCACAAAAAAATTTCTCCAGGTATTTTTTACATTCGCTTAAATTCGAAGCATTGAAAAACTTCAAAACGTACGCTTTATACTTGTCTTTACCGTTATCGATCACGCCCTGGCTGGAATAAGCCGGCGAATTATTCGGCACATACGCCCTGTTGGCATTCGGAACATGGAATTCAGTACCGGAGCAACCTCCGTTATACAGAACCTTGGTTGGGCAAATATGCCCGCGTCCCTGGATGCCGGAAGCCCACTGTGACAAAGCGACCGGCATATCCCGTCGCAAAGCATCTTCCCGCCATAAATCGGTCGCGCCGTCGGGATGTCCGTTCCACGGAAATCGCGAAGGTCCATTACCGAAAACATCTCTCCATTTGCCCTGCAAACGTTTTTTTAGTTCTTCGAATGCCGCATGATACGCTTTGGCAGTCGGAATCCAACTCTTGGGATCCTTCCAACTCTCCAGAGTCCCCATAGACATCGTATATTCTTCAAACGCTTTCCCCAGCAGTTCCACAAACTTCCGATTATCGGTAAAATCCGTACGCAACTGCCCAGACTTATCGTACTGAATGGCAACAAGTTCATGCATGGGATCCACGGGTTCCTCGGGCTTCGACGGTCCGTTTCCCGCATGCATTTGCGACAGTCCGCACAAAAGCGTCGCACCGACCGCAAACACAAAACAAAGTCCCGTTGCACCCGTAAACCTTGAATGTTTTTCAACCATACAAGAAAAAAGGTAAATGTTTCCGAAAATATTGCAAGGTTTTTGTGACAATCGAAAAACATACCGATGAGAGCGGTTTTTACCAAAAAGTACCGTATGTTTCCGGAAAATCGTTTTAAGAAAGTACATATAAAACGTTTTTGCACAAAAAAATCGAAAAAATTCGTCGTCGGTCGCCGATATCGCGACAACCGTATCCATATCGAAGTCGTTCGGCGTATCGATGACTTGCCTTTTTAAGAATCTCATCTTTTTTCTTTTTCAAAATCAAACGGCTATCCCATTAAGCCCGCAGATATCCGCCGCACCGCGCTCACCGTTCGCAGTATCCCGCCGCCACGGCACAAGCACCACCGGTTGCGTACGAATTTTTCCCAAAGCACACCGCCCCAATATGTCTTTCTTATTTACATTTGATTGACAAATGCTTAAAATAAGCATAGATGACAACGCTCGATGAGTCGCGTTCGGACTTTTTGTACCTGCTGGCGATTTTGTACATGCAGCAGTCCAAACACAATTTGGCACTCCACTTACTGCGCGTACTGTCCGTTCAGCACGAAAAAGACACGCGCATTGCGTTGGCGCTGGCGTCGTGTCTCTACCGCACTAAGCGTTTTAAGAAAGCGCAAAGCGTCCTGTCGGAACTCGACGAAACCGTTCTGTCGTCGGAGTTTCGCGCCGCTTTCCATTATATCAACGCCAAAATTCTTTGGGAATTAGATCAAAAGGATGAATCGCGCGAACAGCTGCAAAAGTATTTGAAAGCGAGGGAAACGGCATGAATTGGGTTGCAAAATTGGATCGGTGGGTCGCCAAGTATTCCCGTTTTAACGACGTACTGCTGGCGATTATCCTCGTCATGGTCATCTCTTTGATGATTGTGCCGGTGCCGCCGGCAATGCTGGATGCGCTGATTTCGCTCAATTTAACAATTTCGGTCGTGATGTTCATGATGTCTCTGTACATCCCGAACGTGCTTTCGTTTTCAACCTTCCCGAGCATGCTGTTGTTCACGACGCTGTTCCGACTGGCGTTGAACATCACCAGTACGCGTATGATTTTGCTGCACGCCAACGCCGGCGAAATCATCTTCACCTTCGGGCAGTTTGTTGTCGGCGGAAACTTCGTCGTCGGTGCGGTGGTCTTCCTTATCCTGCTGTTGGTCAACTTTCTCGTCATCACCAAAGGTGCCGAACGTGTTGCCGAAGTCGGTGCGCGTTTCACGCTGGACGCCATGCCTGGAAAGCAGATGAGTATTGACGCCGATATGCGCGCCGGAACCATCGACATGGACGAAGCCAAACGCCGCCGTTCGAATTTGGAGCGCGAAAGTCAGCTCTACGGTGCCATGGACGGTGCCATGAAATTCGTTAAAGGTGATGCCATCGCGGGTCTGATTATTACCGCCATCAACATCATCGCCGGTATTATCATCGGCGTGACGCAGAAGAACATGGAGCTCGGCAAGGCGGTAACGACGTATTCGATTTTAACCATCGGTGACGGTTTGGTGTCGCAAATTCCGTCACTGCTGATTGCCATTACGGCGGGTATTATCGTTACCAAAGTCGGTTCGGCGGACGGCGCGATACTCGGGCGCGATATCGGTTCGCAGGTGCTCGGACAACCGAAAGCGTTACTTATCGGCGGCGTCATGGTAATCGGATTGATGTTGATGCCGGGATTTCCGAAAGTTCCGTTTTTAATTCTGGCAGCGATTATTTTAAGCATCGGTTACAGCCTCAACGCCACGCACGGAGAAGGGAAAAAGAAAAAGGGCAAAACGGTCACACAAAAATCCGCTTCCCCGAAACTCCCGGAAGTGGTTCAGGAATCGGACGACAACAATGAAAACGAATTTTCCGTCACCACCCCGCTGATGCTGGATGTCGAACGCTCCGTCGAAGACACCATCGAACCGGACGTTCTCAACGAGCGCCTCATTCAAATTCGTCGCGCGCTTTATCACGATCTCGGCGTACCGTTCCCGGGCATTCATTTGCGCTTCAACGGCGGTCTGGCACAAAACACCTACCGCATTCTCATCAACGAGGTGCCGATTGCGCAGGGAAAATTGTTGCCGAACCACGTTATTGCACGGGAAACGAAGGAAAATCTCGAAATTCTCAACGTCCGGCTCACCGAAGAAGAATCGTTCCTGCCGTACATTCCGTCGCTGTGGGTCAAAAACGACGACATCCCGCTGTTGGACAACGCCAATGTCGCTTACATGCGCACGCCACAGATTTTAACACACCACCTTTCGTACGTCCTGAAACGTTACGCAAGCGACTTTTTGGGCATTCAGGAGTGCAAATTCCTCATGGAAAACATGGAGCAGAATTACCCGGAGATCATCAAAGAAGTTCAGCGCGTGTTGCCTATCCAGAAAATTACCGAAATTTTCCAACGCCTCGTGCAGGAAGAAATTTCCATCCGCGACCTGAAAACCATCTTCCAGTGTCTCATCGACTGGGGGCAAAAGGAAAAGGAACCCGTGCTCCTGGCGGACTACGTCCGTTCCACATTGCGACGCTATATAAGCTTCAAATTCAGCGAAGGAAGCAACGTTTTGTCGGTTTATCTGCTGGATCCGAAGATTGAGGAAATGGTGCGCAAAGCCATTCGCCAGACATCCGCCGGCAGTTATTTGGCACTCGATCCGCCGTCGGCGAAAAAGATCGTCAAAGCCGTCAAGGAATCGACGGGCGATCTGCTCACCCAGGCGAACAGACCCGTATTGCTGACCTCCATGGACATTCGCCGCTACGTCCGAAAGCTGATTGAAATGGAACTTTACGACCTCCCCGTATTGTCGCATCAAGAGCTCACCGAAGAAATTACCATCCGTCCCCTCGGGCGCATTCAGCTGAATTAAAGCTTTGAAAAAAACAGAAAAATAAAGACACATATTTTATTTCTCATCCTAAGTACTATACTGGATGAAACTTGACTTTCGGCACCGTTTTTTCAGACTGAGAGCGGTCGTCGGGATGTAGTTCAGTCTGGCAGAGCGCATGCTTTGGGAGCATGAAGTCGTGAGTTCGAATCTCACCGTCCCGACCATGCGGAAAAATGCACTTTAAAAACGTTGTTCTTGACGCTTACGCGTATGCCCTGCCGGAAGATGTTTGGTCGTCGGAACGCATTGAAAACGCCCTCGCGCCCTTATATGAACGCTTGAAGTTACCTCAAGGACGCCTGGAAATGATGACGGGCATTCGCGAACGCCGTCATTGGTCGAGCGATTTTCTACCTTCCGATGCCGCAATTTTGGCAGGGAAGGCACTGTTGCAAAAAAGCGGTTTCCCAAAGGTCGACATTGATGTTCTTATCAACGCTTCCGTTTGCCGCAATCGCCTGGAACCGGCAACGGCGGCGTATGTACATCACGGTTTGAATTTATCCGAACGCACCGCTTTTTTTGATCTGTCCAACGCCTGCCTCGGCGTGCTTAATGCAATCGTTGTCGGAGCCTCCATGATTGAAGCCGAAACGGCGCGCAGTGTTTTGATTGTTTCGGGCGAAAACGGTCGCCCTTTGTTGGAGCATACGGTGAAAATTTTAAACAACGACCGCACCCTAACGCGCCAAACCATTAAACCGTACTTTGCGAATTTAACCATCGGTTCGGGTGCCGTCGCACTCCTGTTGCGCCGACGCGAGGACGTTAATAAACCAAGACCGTTATTGCTCGGCGGTATTGCCTGCAGCGACGCCTCCGCCTGCAAATTGTGCGAAGGCGGAATAACCGATGAAGGAGTATTGGCGATGCGAACCGATGCAAGCACTCTGTTGGAAGCAGGCATCAAACTTTCAAGAACCGCCTGGGAAGCTTTCAAAAAAGAGATGTCCTGGAATGAACAAACGCCGAATTGCATTTTAACGCACCAGGTCGGTCTGCAACATCAACGGAAGCTCTTTGAAGCCTTAAATTTAGATATTAAGAAAAACTTTTCGACCTTCGAAACGCTCGGAAACACCGGCTCCGTGGCACTACCAATATCGCTCTGCAAAGCCGCGGAAGCGGAACAATTTCAGTCGGGGGACAAAATTTTACTTTTGGGAATCGGCAGCGGGTTGAGTACCCTTATGCTCGGGATGGTGTGGCAGGGATAGAAAGATTGAAACAGGGTACGAGGTATCAAAAATCCATCTTCACCCGCCTTCTACCGCAACTTCTTGAAAGGAACTTTCTAAAATTGGTACGTCAGACCATTCTCCGCAGCCTAAAGAAACTTCTGCGTCAGGATCACTTCATCTGTCGGATCGCTCCCGATGCCTTTCGGCACCCAACGCAAGCGCAATCCCGCCGTCGGTACGTCGTTGGAGGAACTGTTCGGCGATACGAAGGATGTCATTCTGGACGTCGCAATTCCGTCCAACCGCGGCGATTGTTTGTGCTACGTCGGGATCGCACGGGAGTTGAGGGCGATTTTCGGCGGAGGCATGTATGAGACGGCGAAGTGCGTCGGATAAGCCGATTTCATCGGACGGGGGGTACCCGAGTTAATGGATATTGGATAATTTTTTCCGTTTTGTAAAAAAACGGAAAAGTTATCTTACATTTATAAAGTTTTCCTGATTGATACACGGTCAAGATGGTGTGTTAATGTATAAAAACGTGTGTTTTATCGGTATGTGTTGCGGTGTTGTGCGGCAACAGGGCGTTCGAGGCGTGGTTTGCGTGTGAGGAGTGCCAACCAAGCAATTGAGGATGAACTTGGGGAAGCCACAGGATTGAGAAACACCATGACAATGTGATTTCCGAAAATTTTGCTTGTTCCCAGTGTTACATCGATGGGGATGGTAAGCCGTATAATTTTTGGTATCCCTACAAAATGCAGCAACGGAACCGTTACTTTGTTTTGGCGATCCGCAATCGGTCGAAAGCCTTATGCTTTCGAGGATCATGTGAAGGAGGTGCATGGTATAAGATGGCGTTATCTTTTTTGATGTTTGGTGTGCAACAAGAAAATCGACGTAAACAGTTGAGTTATGCATCTGTATCGAGAATATGAATGTTACGGGAAAGTATACGAGTTTGCATCATTCGGGGATGACTCGAAGGAATTCGGAGGTTCCGATTTGAAAGAAGGAACTTTTCGGTGTTTTGTGTGCAAAGAGAAAGGAGAAAAAAAGCGGTTTTTCCCGTTATTCTCAAGTAGGAACATCTGCGGGACAAACATCCTGAGCATTTACCGAAACGAAAATTTTACTGCAAATCCTGCGAGGAAACAGTTTTGGAGGCGGATTGGGAGGGACACGCGGAAACGAAACACAAAAAAGGCGAGGAGTTCTGGTGTCCCGACTGCAAAAAAACATTGGAGGAATGTTATGAAGAGCACATGGCGATGCATCACCGGAATCGTTGTCTGTTTTGTGAAGAAATATTCCAGGAGCCAAATCGCAGGCAACACACGCTGAAGAAACATCAATATCCTTGCCCGATTTGCGATAAGCCGATTGATACTCTGCTCGAAGTGCACGTGAAGAGAGCGCACCCCTGCTTTAAGGGTTTCTGTAAGTGTAAAACGTTGCAAAAAAATAATAACAGCGAATATTATTACGAACAGTGCAACCAGCCTTGTTACAGAGTGTCCGGCTGTGAGTACATTAACCATCTGCTGGGCAACAGTCGCGGAGTTGGTGACAATGCGGAGAACAGTGAGTTTGATTTCGCATGGTGTCCTTGTCGTGACTTTTCCGGACCACGTGGAAAAGTGTTATCCCATATACGTTTGAAACACGAAGGTTGTTTTTATGAGTGCGCCACATGCGGTCAAGTGGATTTTGAAAGGACCGGGATGCAGCACCGGCAGACAGAGCATGACAAAATTCATTGGTGGTGCGAGGGCTGCGTAAATTCCGTTTCGTACGAATCGGAAGACGAGAAAGAACGACCGGCATCCAGGAATGCTCATCTGTTGACGCACGAAGGCATTTACATGAAATGCCCTGGTTGCTGTGATGCCGTGTGCCCAAAAAACCTCATTGCTCACGCGCTCAAGAAACATCCTGGAAAATTTTGTTTTTGCTGTTTCATATGCGGTAAATGCGCGGAAGGCGATCCCGTAAAACATATGGAGGAGGCACATGAGGACTATTATTACTGCGAAATATGTGGAATTTGGTTGTCTTTATCTCCTTTTGAGCATTTTGAGGAAGAACATGAGGATTGTTGTTTCTTTTGTCGTGTGTATAACGGGAGCTTCGAAGATCGTGTGAAGCATATCAAGAATATCCATCCGAATGTGGAGTCTTGTACCTGTGGAGAACTTATTTTGCCGTATGAAGCCAAGGAAAGTTGGCATTGTGACAAACATAAGAATTTTTTCTTTTGTCACATGTGTAACAAGGACTTTCCGAATCGTACGGAGCTCATCAGGAAGGAATATCCATATTTAAAACAGTGTGACTGCGGAGAAATTTTTTGTCCGAATCAAGTCAATGAAAGTTGGCATACTAACAAACATCGCGTACGCTATCCGTTATGCAAACAAAAGTCCGGGTTGGAACATATGTCGTCATTACATAAGTGTACGGACAAATGTAAACCGATTCCGAGCAAACGGAAAATTTGGGAGTAGGAATGTGATTACTTCCGCCAGAACCTTATCAAAACCTGTCCGTTGAAGAGCGGAGGGTGTAAATTTACTGGTATTGCGACGCAACTGACCGTGCATATGCGGGATGTTTACAAATGCACACCGGATTGTCGATTTAACGAGTTGAAGAATTTCGTTCACAGTGATTTTTGTAAGAACAGACCTGCAATTTGTCCGATTTGCATGAATAAGGTTGACAGCAGAGAGTTGCATTGTAAGGTCAAGCACGGATGCGTGGAAGGATGCCATTGGCGAGCGGAAAAGCGTACTGGCACTACGGCGAATGCCAGAAGTGGTTTATAAAAACATGTCCTGTGTGTGGAGAATCGCATGTAGACCACGCCCACATGTTCGGACAACATTACAAAGATTGTGGCGAATCTTGTTCTATGATACAAGAACGCGACAAACAGGGCTTTGTTCACATACATCATAAAGGACACCGAGCGGGTACGCAGTTTATTATAATGCAAAATCCTGATGAGGATGATAATTGTAAGGGCAACGGAGTGGATAATGATATGGATTATGAGGGGTGTGATTATAGCGATGATGTGGGCGTCGAGGAAGCTTAAGGTGAGGGATGGTGATGAGAACGATGCGGCGATCGGGTTGGGGTGTTGTTATGTTTCCGCATTCTGCGGTTAGTGTTCGAATCGGCAAGTAAGCATTGTTTTACCCTTTGTCTTTTGTCTTGAGCGTACTTGATTGCCTTGCCGTTTAACCTTTTAAGGCACACCCGCAACCTCCGCGCGGGCAATATTTCATTGCATCCGACAATTAACCGCTTCGACGACGAACGCTTTTCTTTATCCCCGCATCGCCTCGGGCAATTTGCGCTCTTGAATTTCCTCCCGTAAAATCGCGAGTATGGCTTCCAGCGTATGCGTGCCGTTGTTGTGCGGTTGGCAACGGGAGCGCACCGAAACGGAATGCGTCTCTTGTTCTTTCGCGCCGACGACAAAGCTATAGGGAACCTTGTCACTTTCCGCCGCGCGGATTTTCGCATTCAGCGTTTCCGAGCGGTCGTCAACGGAACAGCGGATGTGCGCCGTTTTGAGACAGGCATGAATTTCGTCCGCGTAAGGAATTAAATCATCCTTAATCGGCAAAATACGTACCTGTTCCGGCGCCAGCCAAAGCGGGAAATCGCCGCCGAAATGCTCAATCAGCAGACCGCAGAAACGTTCCATCGAACCGAACGGTGCGCGGTGAATCATAATCGGTACGTGCGGTTGATTGTCGGAACCGACGTAGTGAATGTTAAAGCGGTGTGGCAGATTGTAATCAATTTGAATGGTTCCGAGCTGCCATTCGCGCCCGATGACGTCGCGCACGATAAAATCCAGCTTCGGACCGTAAAACGCCGCTTCGCCGATTGCTTCCGTTGCCGGTTGCGACAATTGTTGCGCCGCCTTCCGTAATCCCGCTTCGGCTTTTTTCCACAGCGCATCATCGCCGATGTATTTGTCGGATTTCGGGTCGCGCAACGAAATTCGCACGCGGTAATCGCTCATGCCGAGCGTCGTAAAAATAGTATTAATGAGCTTCAGACAACCGGACAGTTCCGCCTCCAGCTGGTCTTCACGGCAGAAAATGTGCGCATCATCCTGCGTAAAACCGCGCACGCGTGTCAAGCCGCTCAGTTCCCCCGACTGTTCCCATCGGTACACCGTCCCGAATTCCGCCATGCGAATCGGCAAATCGCGGTACGAGCGCGGTTGCGATGCGTACAAACGCACGTGCATCGGGCAGTTCATCGGCTTCAACAGGAAGCCGTCAACATCGACTTTCTCCTCCAAACGCTGCCGCAATTCTTCGCAGGAATGCGACATTTTCAACGCTTCGTTCCACGCATTGCGCTCCCAAATCGGCGCAAACTGCGATTCCTTGTAATAGGGATAGTGCCCGGAGGTTTTGAATAAATCCAGTTTCCCGATGTGCGGTGTTGTCACCTGCACGTAATCCTGTTTGGTGAGTTCCTCCTCCAGAAACACCTGCAGCTGTTTGCGCAAAATCGTGCCCTTCGGCGTCCACAAAACCAACCCCTGCCCGACGCAATCATCAATAATGAACAAATTCAACCGTTCCCCGAGCCTGCGGTGATCGCGTGCCTTTGCCTGCTCCAAACGTTGCAAATACTCTTCAAGTTCCGCTTGTGAAAAGAAAGCGGTTCCGTAAATGCGTTGCAGTTGTTGGTTGTGCTCATTCCCGCGGTAATAACAGCCGGCAATCGACAGCAACTTGAACGCTTTGATGCACCCGGTACGTTCGATGTGCGGACCGCGGCACAAATCCAAAAAGTCGCCGCTTTTATACAGCGAAACAACCTCCCCTTTGGGGATATCCGCCAAACGTTCCAATTTATACGGCTGATGCAGAGCTTCCAGTTGCTTCCGTGCTTCTTCGCGCGACACTTCCAAGCGTTCAAACGGCACATCTTCTCCAATGATGCGCTTCATTTCCGCTTCAATCGCCTCCAGATCCTTCGACGTCAGCGTTTGCGGTAAACCAAAATCATAATAGAAACCGTTTTCAATCGCCGGTCCGATGTCGTATTTTGCCTCCGGGAACAGCCGCAATACCGCCGCCGCCAATACGTGTGCCGCCGAATGCCGCAAGCGCCGTAAATCAGCGGATGCGGTCGAGGCGGAAGAGTGGTGCGATGCAACGGATGACATACAGGACTACGATGGGGGAATGGAGGGGAAAGTCAAGGGGGAAAAGTGGAGTTGGCGAATAAGACCGCTTTGTTTTTACGCTTTTTTCGGAAATTATTTCATGAAGCAGAAGCTTGGATACCTAATTAATATTATAAACCATGTTGGTCTTTAGAAACGTATATATCGCGTGCCGAAAGAAATTTGATCAAAAAATGTGCGAAAGAAACGTTGATTTTTTTCACTGCTTAAAAACTTTCCTGAGCGAAACGCGCATATCATGCGCATACCAAGCCAAACAAAAAAACACAAAAGCAGGTTTTTTTATGTTATAGTAATAATGCCGTATGTACTTATCGCATCACTCATTTCACCCGCACACATCAATCTCCTAACCCTCTATGTCCCCCTCCTCCTTCCACCACCACTTCCTCCATTTGCCTCCTCTCGACGTCTCTTTAGATACGAGCAAAATCCCATTTACACCTTCGTTTTTCGAAGAGATGCAACCGAAGATCGCTCAAGCATTACAAGATATGTCCGCGCTGGAAGCGGGTAGCATCGCCAACCCCGATGAGCAACGGATGGTCGGGCACTATTGGTTACGAAATCACGCATCGGCGCCGAGCGGAGATATTCGTGATGAACTGCGGGAAAACGAGCAAAAGCGGAAAGATTTTGTCGAACATGTTTTAAACGCCAAAGACGGGAAAATCTTCAAAAATCTGCTGTGTATCGGCATCGGCGGTTCGGCACTCGGACCGCAATTACTGAGCGACGCCTTCGGGGCGGAACGCAACGGATTACAACCGTTCTTTATCGATAACACCGATCCGGATGGCATCGGACGCGTTTTGCGGCGCTTGGAGCCGGAATTGGCGCAAACGCTGGTGATGGTAACGTCCAAATCCGGGAGCACGCCGGAACCGCGAAATGGTTTGGCGGAGGTACGTGACGTTTTTCACAAAAAAAATCTGCCGTTTGCACCGCGGGCGGTTGCCGTTACCTGCAAAGGCAGTGCTTTGGATCGGTTGGCATGTGAAGAGCAATGGCTGGCGCGATTTCCCATGTGGGATTGGATCGGCGGGCGCACCAGTCTTTTCTCCAACGTCGGGCTGTTGCCGGCGGCGTTGCAGGGAATTTCAACGGGAAGCCTCTTGGAAGGTGCCGCCGAAATGGATACATTTACGCGCGAAACGAATGTTTTGCGCAATCCCGCGCTGATGTTAGCTCTGTCGTGGTATGCCTGCACGGGCGGTCGCGGCAAACGCAACATGGTTGTTTTGCCGTACAGGGATGCACTTGTTTTGTTCCCGAAATACCTGCAACAGCTCGTCATGGAATCGCTCGGGAAAAAACTCGATCTCGACGGCAATGTTGTGCATCAGGGGCTCACGGTGTACGGCAACAAAGGTTCCACCGATCAACACGCCTATGTTCAGCAGCTGCGCGACGGTTTGGAGGATGCGTTCGTAACGTTTATCGAGGTGCAAAAGTCGAGCCGACCCCCATCGGTGGAGGTTGAGCCGGGACTGACGAGCGGCGATTTCCTCGAAGGTTTTTTCCTCGGAACGCGTGCGGCGTTGTCGGATGTGCAACGACCGTCGATCACGATTACGCTGAAACAATTGGATGAACGGTCGCTCGGTGCGTTAGTGTCACTGTTCGAACGTGCCGTCGGGTTTTACGCGAGCTTTATTCACATCAACGCTTACCATCAGCCGGGCGTGGAAGCGGGGAAAAAAGCCGCCAAACGTTATTTGGAACTGCAAAAAAACCTGCTTGCGTATTTGTCGGAACATCGGTCGGAAACTTTTTCGGTCGAAACATTGGCAGACATTCTGAAAATTCCAAATGCGGAAGATGTTTTCAAACTTCTGGAATATCTTGCCGCCAACGAACGCATTATTCGACATCCCGCTTCGGACTTGACGCAAAGCACCTACGGACTATCCTGATTGCAGGTGCTTATTGCGGCGGCTCGGCTGTTTGTGCTTTTTGCGTTGCTCTCTTTGAGCGGTTGCGGTTCTTCGACGCGTTCCCATCGTTGTTCAAACGGACGACCGTATGTGGCGGTTCATGCGGGCGTGGATTTGTAATGGTTTTCATTGGTAAATTTTTGCGGCATTTTCTTCTCGTTTCCCTGCTCATCGGCGGCGGTTGTGGTCAGACAGCCCCTTCAAAGGTCGACCGTCGTTCGGCGATGCAACTTGCGGAAGCGGAAAAGATGCATCGCGCGAAGGACAAAAAAAAATCTCACACCCGCGAACTGGACGATTCGGAACTTCCGTGGGGACGTCCCGCCGATTGGGAAACAGAGATGCCGCTCGCGCCCGGCATCAGTTATTGATGGAACCCGTCAGGATTGTGACGTGGAACGTAAATGGTCTGCGTTCGATTTTGCGAAAAAACTTTTACGCATTCACGGCGCAACAAAAACCGAACATTCTTTGTCTGCAGGAGACGCGTGTCGATGCCGAAACCTGCCCGCAAATCGAAGGCTTTAAATATATATATTTCAATCACAGCACCGCTAAAAAAGGATACGCGGGGACGGCGATTTTTTCAGACATCGAACCGCTTTCGGTGCGTTGCCTCGATGCGGATGCGGAACATCCGGAGGGGCGCATTTTGGTTGCGGAATTTAAGAAATTCTTTCTAATCAACACCTACGTCCCGAATTCCCAAGGCGACCTGCGGCGGCTTCCTTATCGCATAAAAGTATGGGACACAACCGTTCGCTCGCTGGTTAAAAAACTGCAAACGACCAAGCCCATCCTTTGGTGCGGCGATTTGAATGTCGCGCATCAACCGATCGATTTGTCCTATCCCGATGCCAATCATTTCAGTGCCGGCTTTACCGATGAAGAACGACAGTCGTTCGCGGAACACCTCCATGCGGGGCTTGTCGATGTATTCAGATACTTTTACCCGCAAACGCCAAATCAATACACCTGGTGGTCGTATCGCATGCGGGCGCGGGAACGCAACATCGGATGGAGAATTGATTACTTCCTCGCCTCAAGAGAATTGTTACCATCGATTAAAGACTGCAAAATTTTATCCGACATACTCGGCTCCGACCATGCACCCGTGAAAGTTGAGATGGAGGCAGATTGCTTTTAGACGCTTATAAAAACTTTCACTTGGAGTACGCCGAAAATCGCGAGGGACAGATTCGAATTTGATGGCAAACATTTATATTTTTGCCCTTCCTACATCCACTCCTCCGCCTTCCGCTTGGAGACTTCCCAGGGAAACGATTTCGGATGCACTACGTAATGACAATAGCGACAAAACGGAATCGGTTTATTGAGAAAACTTTGCAGTTCCTTCCCGCTGTATTGGTAAATATCCCAACCTTCGGGAACTTCATGATTGGCATGGAAGTAGTTGTTCGCGCGAAACACGTAACAGGCAGGGCAGGTATAGAGTTTTCCGCGGTACAAATTTGTGCAACCGTCGTGA
Source organism: uncultured Verrucomicrobiota bacterium (assembly GCA_946186275.1). GTDB lineage: Bacteria > Verrucomicrobiota > Verrucomicrobiia > Opitutales > UBA9783 > UBA3222. The sequence goes on along the minus strand of CAMHMO010000006.1, from coordinate 58,753 downwards.
CAGGCTTTGAACGCTTCCTGCGGATCCGTGCTTTCATCCGAACCGAACGCCGAAAAATTTAAGAAAACACTTGCATCGCCATCGTAATACGGGATATGTGCATCTTTGATGCGTTGTTCAATCTCCGCAAATTTATCTTTCAACGGCGGGTATTTGCTCCAATGAATGCGAATATGACATTGACGCAACGTTTCCCAAAAATCATTCGACATTTTCAGCAACAACAAACCGTTGGTGACGATAAAAATTCTCGAATGCGGATACGCTTCGCGCGTGACGCGCATGAAATCGTTGACCTTCGGGTGCAACAACGGTTCGCCGCCCATCAGACGGATGGTACGTATCGCCAATTTCTTCGAAAGCGTCCGTATATCCTGCATATATTGCTCCAAATCCGTGAATGTCGGCTCGGTCACCAACGGGCAAAAGTGCGTACAACTTTTACAGTTTAAATTACAGTGATCGCACAAATGCGTCTCCAGATACGAAATGCGCGGCTTATTGAGATTTCGAAGGTGAAACAGTGCTTTCGCTAAACGACTCACGCCCCGAATTTATTCGAAAAATGCGGAAAATACAATTTTATATTCGTCACGTTCGGCTGTATTTTTCTCCCGACGATTGAATATGCCCCGTACCGTCTCGCACGCGTCGCAAAACGGCTTTCCTCTTGCTTCGGTTGGCGGACATGCAATAATAAAAACATGCGGAAGCATCGGTGGCTTTGGATTGCGGCGGGTGCTTTGTGTTTGTTGTTTCTTTTCCGACAAAATCATCCTCTTCGGGAGCCTTCGGAAGTCGAAGAGCCGCTGTTCGCGGAAGCACAGCGATGTTTGCGAACGGATCGTACCGACGAAGCCTTTCAATTGCTCAATCGTCTCGTCGAAAAGAGAAAAGCCCCCTGTCCCGAAACGCATTTCCAACTCGGTCAGTTGTCCGTTAAAAGCGATCCGATCGGTGCGATTTATCATTTTCAACGTTATCTGTCCCAAACGACGGACGGTGTGCGTTCGAAAATTGCGATGCAACTCATTGAAACGGCGAAAAAAGAGTTTGCACGCACGTTGCCGTTGGGCAATCGTACCGCCGAAACGCCCGAATACATCCGTCTGACGGAAGTTTTGAAGCAGATGCGGGAAGAAAATGCGCGTTTAAAGGCACAACTGGCACAAACGCGCCTGTCGTACGCACCGGCGAAGGAAGCCATAAAGAACACCGTCATTTCGCCAACAACGCCGTCGGAAGCATCCCGCGAACGCACCTATGTTGTTCAATACGAGGATTCGCTTTCGAAAATCAGCCTAAAAATGTACGGTTCGGCGGTGAAGTGGAAACTGATTTACGAGGCAAATCGCGACATTCTGCCGTCGGCGAACAGTTTAAAAATCGGCATGAAGTTGCGCATCCCCGCGTTAAACACGACCAAATAATGAACAACCGACGCGCGCTGTGGACGAACGCCCTGACGAAGCGGTCGCGTCCCGAAAAGAAAACCCTTGCGGTTCAAAGTTCGGACTTTTGCGGCAAAGTGCTCGGCATCGACCCGAGTTTGCGCGGCTCCGGGTTCGCCGTTTTGGAAGCCGATGCACGCACCGTCAATTATGTGACATCGCTGACGCTCAAACTGACGGCGCGCCGCTCCTTCACCGAATGTTTGGGAGAAATTTTTTCGACCACCCGACGGCTTTTGGAGGAACACGAAATTCACGCGGTTGCCGTCGAACAGACCGTGTATGTCCAAAATTTCCGCACGGCACACATTCTGGGGTCCGCGCGCGGTGCCTGTCTGGCGGCGGTCGCGTTGCAAGGTTTGCCTGTTTCGGAATTCGCGCCTTTGCGCATCAAAAAAGCCGTCACGGGGCTGGGACAAGCCACCAAAATCCAGGTTGCCCGTATGGCGGCGCAGCTGTTGCATTTGCCGCAAGTGCTCCCGCCCGATGAATCCGATGCCGCCGCCGCCGCGCTGTGTTACATTTTTTCGTTAAAAAGCTTGAAGTGAGAAGTGTTTTTTTCCTCAATAAGGATATCGGGATGTAGCTCAGTCTGGCAGAGCACCAGGTTCGGGACTTGGGTGTCGCCGGTTCGAATCCGGCCATCCCGACCAGGAGGGGCAGAAGCATAAGAACGTTTTTATTTTGTACCTTAACTCCCTTTATTTTTGTAAAGAACCATTAGAATAGATAAATTCGTTAAACGTTTTCAAAAAATTAAAGAATTTCTTCTCTCATCGGGGAAAGACCCGAAGAGCATCGGTAGAAGCTTTCATGGTGCTAGTATTCATTGAAATCGTCTGTTTCGTTTTTACCAATCACAGGAGGCATTTTTTCCGTAATATTGCGATCGATAACGGGAGTTTCACGAAATATATCCCGAATTTCATTCGAAAGCCAAGAAATATCGAACAATCCGCCTGTGTCATTATTTCTATTGATTAATTGACACAATTTAGAGGAAAACGACTGTTCATATTCAAATTTGAGTGTTAAACGTTGCATCCAAATTTCCAACAATTCGCGCCTTGTTCCGCCCGATAATTTATTTTTAACTTTCTCGATTATATCTTTCTTTTGTTGATCGAAAGAATATTGATCCGTTAAAAAACTGATGATATTCATGCAAAGGGGGAGTGTTCTCGGGTTTTTATCCGCGATATTCGTCACAATAGCAATAAGTTCCGTAATTTGAGTATTGGAAATTTTTCTCTTTGATAACCACTTATCAAGCGTATATCTGTATTTTGAAAGTAATTTTACAATTTGCCCGGAATTCGGGAACTTTTTCCCGAAATTATAAATCCGTATGAGTTGCTCCAAACCTGTTGATGTCCTGAGGGGTGCAAGAATAAACTCCAACTTGTCTTCCTTAAATGCACCGTTCACAAGATCCTCCTTTACAGAGGTTTTCTGAGCGTTCAATGTAAAACCGAATTCGCTTAAAACTTCGGACAACAACTTTAAGATTTCGTTACCATCATCGGAATTTTTTGTAAAGATTCTGTAATCATCCCGATACCTTATGATTTTGTAGTTACTTACTTTTATTTTCTCGACTGCTTCGGTTAATTTCGTATCGGTATATCCTAAAACAAATTCGGCGATAAAATCCATTAAAACGGATCCTTGCAGAATTCCGTTTGTTTGATTGTAGTGCATATATCTCAGAAGAGTATCAATTACCTTCCCGACATTTTCTTTTTTTCCCTTTTGATTTTTGTTCGTTTTCCCAAGCACCTCCTGTTTTGAAAATTCTTTTCCAAGCAACGCCCATTCAACAGAGTGAGTATAAACGGAGTTGTAACAGTTGGTTATATCGGTACAAGCTAAACAAGAATATTCCAACAAAAACGATAACGAAACATGTACGACTTTTTCACCCCAATTTAACACCGTTTCTTTGATATAGCTACGGCGACTGTCGGGTACAATCGGAATGCTCGCACAGAGTATATTATCCTGCTTAAAATAAGCAAATCTTTCTTGTAATTCGTTCCAATGTATTTCCAAGATACGAACCAGGGAAACATATAAAAAAGGGTGTATGAGTTGTAATTTTCGCCAATCAAGTCCACTACCCTTATCGACCATTATTTCATAGTTAATGCGTTCGAAATTCCCGGCTTTTTTACAATCTTGTACTATACTGCTTTCATTTTTTTTCTTAATATGTCCGTATAAATTTTTAAGTAAATTCGTAAAACAAAAATACTCTGGCAGTTTGACGGTACAATAGCGATCACTTTGAAGAAAAAATTCTCGCATCTCCGATGCGTTTAAGTCCAGAACAGTTTTGTTCATCTGTACAAAGATAAAAAACGGAACATCAATACTACAACCGTAAGCTCTTGAAAAATTGCTTGCAACCTTCCACGAACCTACAAACGTTTAAAACGAAACGGTAGCATAGGCACAAAACCAACACCCGCCAAAACAATAGAAAATTCTATAAAATTTAGCCTTTTCTGGCGGAGAGGGAGGGATTCGAACCCTCGGTACGCTTGCGCATACGCGGCATTTCCAATGCCGTACATTCGGCCGCTCTGTCACCTCTCCGAGCGTCTTTAATGTGCGAAAAACAAGAGGTGTTTTCAAGTTTAAAACACGGAAATACGATTTGCCGTTCCGTTAAAAAACGTGTTTTGCAAAAAAGTTGAAGAAGCTCAATGGGAAAAACGGTGCTTGATTGAATTTTAAAACGGCGCACAATCCCCGTCGGGATAAAGAAAATTTCCGAAACTGCAAATTTTTGTCCTGTTTTTTACGCTTCAAAACAAAACTGCCTCGGGCACACAAACTCCACCCTTCGTACAAGGATTACTTTCCAAGAAACACACCGCCGACCTATAAATTCCGAAGCTCTGGTATAACGGAGCACATTGCACTGAAAGGTATCGAAAACCACAGAAAGTACATCAACCGTCGACGAGCAAAAAAGAAAAAATACAAAAACGATCCAAAGTCCTTATTCCATCTGTATTTTTACTTTGAAGTCGTGCCGTTTCTTTTTAAACCAAGCACATACTCGATGTCCTTATCGCCGCGTCCCGAAAGATTAACAAGAATGTTGGGGAATTTTTTCTCTTTTGCCAAACGTACGGCGTAGGCAACCGCATGCGCGCTTTCCAACGCCGGAATAATGCCTTCCGTTCGCGAAAGTTCGTAAAATGCATCCAAAGCTTCTTCGTCCGAAACGGTATCGTAACAAACGCGCCCAACGGTTTTCAGATAACAGTGTTTAGGACCGACACCTGGATAATCCAATCCGCTGGCAATCGAGTAGGCGTCGGCAACCTTTCCGTGTTCGTCCTGCAACACGAGATTTTTGAAACCGTGCAAAATCCCTTCCTTACCGTACGTGATGCTGGCGGCATGAGAACCAAGTTCCTTGCCTTTTCCGAGCGGTTCCACACCGAACAATTTTACGGATGGATCGTGGAGAAAACCGTTAAAAATTCCCAAAGCATTGGAACCGCCGCCGACACAAGCAACTACGCATTCAGGTAAGTTGCCCGTCAATTCTTTAAATTGCACGCGCGCCTCCTTTCCGACGATCGACTGGAAGTATTCGACCAGCATCGGAAACGGATGCGGCCCGACCACGGAACCGATGGCGTACAACACGTCGGAGTACGTTTTAACATAAACCTCAAACGCGGCATCGACGGCATCTTTCAGGGTTCGAGTGCCGCTCGTAACCGAAATCACCTTCGCCCCCAAAAGTTGCATGCGATCGACGTTCGGCTTCTCTTTGGCGACATCGACCGCACCCATGTAAATATCGCATTCGAGCCCAACCAATGCCGCTGCCGTGGCAAGCGCAACGCCGTGCTGTCCAGCACCCGTTTCGGCGATGATTTTCTTCTTACCCATCCGCTTTGCCAACAACGCCTCGCCGAGGCAGTGATTGATTTTATGCGCGCCCGTATGATTGAGATCCTCGCGCTTCAGATAAATGTCCGTCCCGTGTTTGCGGGAAAGATTTTCGGCGAAATAAACGGGGCTCGGGCGACCGACATAATGCGCATAAAGGTCGTTCAATTCTGCATTAAATTCGGCATCATCCTTATATTTCAAAAACGCCGCCGTAATCTTTTCAAATTCCGCCTTTAAAACGTCCGGCACAAACGCACCGCCAAAATTTCCGTAAAAACCGTCTTTATCGGGTGTATCTAAAGGCTCCATGGTGATCTCACCATTTTTGGAGTAAAAGCAATCTGTCAAGTAAAAAATATCTTTTATGCGTCCTTTTTGAAAAATTTTACGTTATTTCAGAAAAAACATCGTACTTATCGCAATTTTTATTCCCAAAGACAAAATTTCGGACAAATTTGTGATTCAAATTTGTCAAATGCAACGTCGTTAACGAAATTTTGCCACGCAACGGTAATTTCAGTTTGTTTTCAATCGCAGATTTTACCAGAGGCACAGCCTACATCATCGACTGCAACGACACGCCTCCGTAACATTTCGCAAAAATATCGACAGCCCGACCGTTCATAAGTCCATTTTATCGACCCACCCTCGCGTGTAACAACGCAATCCCCGCACCTTATTCTCGCACCAACCGAACGAATGCAACCGCTAAAACTGACACACCAGCGTCAGACCCGCGCCGATAATTGAAGCAATCGTCATCAGTTTTAAGAGGATATTCAATGCCGGTCCGGATGTATCTTTGAACGGATCGCCTACCGTATCGCCAATGACCGCCGCTTTATGCGCTTCGGAACCCTTACCGCCGAAATGACCTTCCTCGATGTACTTCTTGGCATTATCCCAGGCCCCGCCGGCATTCGCCATAAAAATCGCTAATACAAAGCCACTCGCCAACGTTCCCGCCAACATTCCGATAACCCCGGCAACGCCCAGACAGGCACCGACGACGAACGGGAAGATAATGCACATCAATGCCGGGAGAATCATCTCTTTCTGCGCCGATTCGGTCGAAATACGCACGCAACGCGAATAATCCGGCTTCGCTTCACCCGTCAAAATACCTTTGATCTCGCGGAATTGCCGACGAACCTCATCGACCATTTTCGACGCCGCACGACCGACCGCATTCATGGTAATACCGCAGAACACAAACGCCAGCATCGAACCGATAAACATTCCCATCAGAACCTTCGGATTGAGCAAATGAACTTCAAAAAAATGCATCAGCTGAACCAGCGAAACATCGCTTGTTTTCACCAATTCACCGTTGACGGTAATCACATCCTTCCCGATGCGTTCCAAACCGCACTTTAATTCCTGAACATAGGAAGCGATCAGTGCCAGTGCCGTCAACGCAGCGGAACCGATGGCAAAACCCTTACCCGTTGCCGCGGTTGTATTCCCGATGGCATCCAACGCATCGGTACGCTGACGAACTTCCTTCGGCAATCCGCTCATTTCGGCATTACCGCCGGCATTATCCGCAATCGGTCCGTAAGCATCGGTCGCCAGCGTAATACCCAACGTCGACAGCATGCCGACCGCCGCCAATCCGATACCGTACAATCCTTCATTGAACGCAGACACTTGGAACTGCGACGCAAAACCGAACGCCAGCGACATGCCGATGACCACCGCAAACACGGGAATCATCGTCGATGACATCCCGACACCCAAGCCGCCGATGATAACCGGTCCGGCTCCGCTCTCGGCTTTCCCGGAAATCAAACGCGTCGGTTTATATTCGGCGGAGGTATAATACTCGCAACCCTTCCCGATGACAATTCCCGTCACCAGTCCCGCCACCAAGGCACCCCATATGTGCGCACCCAGCCCGAGCCACTGAAGCAAAAAGTACGACAGCACCACCAAGCCGATTGCCGCCACATGAATACCGTGGTCGAGTGCCTTCAAAATCGCCTTCCCCGTTTCAACCGAACCGACTTTGACGTTAAAAATACCGACCAACGACAGAAAGATACCCAACGCACCGATCAGCGCCGGTGCCAAAACAGCGTTCCACTGCAGGTCGGGCTGCTTGGAAAAGGCAATCGCTCCCAACGAAGCCGCCGCAATAATCGAACCGTAATAAGATTCATACAAATCCGCTCCCATTCCCGCCACGTCGCCGACGTTATCGCCGACGTTATCGGCAATGGTTGCCGGATTGCGCGGATCGTCCTCCGGAATATTGGCTTCCACTTTACCGACCAAATCCGCACCGACATCCGCGGCTTTGGTGAAAATCCCGCCACCGACGCGCGCCAAAAGGGCATTCACGGAAGCGCCGATGCCGAATGTCACCATCGTCGTCGTCAACAACAGCACGCGTTCCGCTTCCGAAGCGGCACGTACGCAGTTTTTAAGCACCAAAAACCAGAAAGAATAATCCAGCAACGCCAAACCGACCACCGTCAAACCCATGACGGCACCGCTGCGAAACGCCACCGTAAGCCCCTTGTTGAGCGAATGCCGCGCCGCTTCGGCGGTACGCGCGGATGCCGACGTCGCGGTCTTCATTCCGAAAAATCCCGCAAGTCCCGAGAAAAATCCGCTCGTCAAAAACGCAAACGGCACCCATTCGTTCTGTAATTTAAAGCCGTACGCCAAAATCGCCAAAAAAATTGCCAACCCGACGAACAACCGAAACACCACCTTATATTGTTGCTTTAGATACGCCATGGCACCTTCGCGCACATACCCGGCAATGGAACGCATCGTTTCGTTGCCTTCGCTTTCGCGCAACATTTCTTTGTAAAAACGCGCCGCAAACCACAGCGCTGTTATTCCCGCAATCGGTGCCAGCCAAAACAGTCCGTTCATATGTTTTTTTGCGTCGAGCCCCAGGCTCATCTCTATGATGAGCGGAAAGATTTTAAAAGATCAAGCGGTTTTTTAAAAAAAATGCCGTTTTGAAGTTTTTGTCGGCAGAGGTAACCTCATTTTTTCGCTTGATTTTTGCGAAAGCACGTTCAAAATAACCTTGTTTAAGCCCGACTAGCTCAATCGGTAGAGCAGTTGACTCTTAATCAATTGGTTCGGGGTTCGAGTCCCCGGTCGGGTACCAGGCCGGCTTAGCTCAGCGGCAGAGCACCCGCCTTGTAAGCGGACGGTCGTCAGTTCAAGTCTGACAGCCGGCTCCAGGGAATGACACAGGCGGGCGGTTTTTATCGAAACAGATAGATTGTGCTTCGGTTTGATGTTTGATTTTCTGAAAAGTTTTCCGTTAAATGCGATAGTTATGGGAAAGCAAGCAGGAAGTGCCTTTTCGTGTGTACAATAATGCATATACACACACGTACCACTTGTACGCGACGGGCGTTCCTATGATTATCGTAGAGGTGCTTTATGTATATTTTTCAAGCAAGCCATCGAATTGCAACTTTTTCAAAAAATTTTTGAATTGCATAAAGCGCATATCCCATGGTAAATTTTGATAGAGTGCTCAGGTGGTGGAATTGGTAGACACGCATGTTTGAGGTGCATGTGCCGCAAGGCTTACGGGTTCGAGTCCCGTCTTGAGCACCAGGGTCGGTTTTTAAGGATGGCAGTTGGTGAATGCGGGTGTTTTTTCGATCAATGGTAGATCTTCACTATCTACTCAAAGTATTTGGTTAAAACGGAAACTTTCGCGTTTATTCTGATTTTTGCACCTGTTTTATGTTGGATATTCATTTTTTTCGGGAACACTTTGAGGAAGTAAAAGCAAAATTGGCGACCAAGCACTTTGCGTGTGATTGCGATGCCGTTCGTACGTCGGATGCTAAACGCCTGGAAGCTTTAAAGGCGTTTGAGGCGGCGCGGGCGCGTCAGCAAACCGAAAGCAAAGCTCTCGCGTCTTTGGATAAAACTTCGGAAGCGTTTAAAGAAACCGTTCGAAATTTGAAAGTTCTTTCGGAGGAAACGAAACGTCTGGAAGCCGCTTTTAAGGCGGAGGAAGAGAAGTTTCAGGCGTTATGGCTGACGGTTCCGAACCTCCCGGATGCGTCGGTGCCGATCGGGAAAACGTCCCGGGAAAATAAAGAACTTTATCAACGACATCCGCAAAACGAGGATTTTTCGCACGCCTGTCCGCATTACGAACTGCCGAATTTCGAGCACGGATTGGATTTTGCGCGCGGGAACAAAGTAACGGGCGCGGGATTTCCGTTTTATGTCGGTTCCGTGGCACGTTTGGTGCGCGCGCTGATCGCGTTTTTTCTCCAATCGGCACGCGAAAACGGCTATACGGAATTGTTGCCGCCGCTGTTGGTCAATGCGACGAGCGCGACGGCGACGGGACAGTTGCCGGATAAGGAAGGGCAAATGTACGGCACGGGCGACGGTTTTTATTGCATCCCGACGGCGGAAGTGCCGGTGACGAATTTCTTCCGCGACGAAATTTTCGACGAAGCGGATTTGCCGAAGAAATACTGCGCCTATTCGGCGTGTTTCCGACGCGAAGCCGGCAGTTGGGGCAAGGATGTCCGCGGCCTCAACCGCCTGCATCAATTCGACAAAGTCGAGCTGGTACAGTGGGTGCATCCGAATAAAAGTTTCGAAGCTCTGGAAGCGTTGCGCAAGGACGCGGAGGGTTTGTTGCAGGCGCTGGAATTGCCCTATCGCGTTTTGGAAATTTGCACCGGCGATTTGGGATTTCCGCACGCCAAACAATACGATTTGGAGGTATGGGCGGCAGGGCAAAAACGGTGGCTGGAGGTTTCCAGTTGCAGTTGTTTTACGGATTTTCAGGCACGTCGCGCAAACATTCGTTACCGAACGCACGCAGGAGCCTTAAGATTTGTTCACACGCTCAACGGTTCGGGGCTGGCGGTTCCGCGCGTTTTGGCAGCGCTTTTGGAAAACAATCATCTCGGTGACGGTCGCATTCGGATACCGTCGGTGTTGAGGAATTGGCTTTCGGAAGAGGAAATTCAATTATAAAAAACCTTGACGGGATTTTCAGGCAGTTTTTTCCTGAAAACAAAGGTGTAAGCATGGAAGTTCTTAAGAAGTTTTCTGTTTTTTACGGTATCGGCTGTTTTGCGACGTCACTTTTCGGAGCACCGGCGGAAAAACAAACGTCGGATAGCGCGGCTCCTGTCGCCAAAGAAACGGCGTCGAAGAAAGAGACCGCTGCCGACAGTAAAATTTATTTCAAAGTCCTGGGTTGGATGAATACCATGCAAAGCGGCATTCGAAGCCTCGATTTGAGTGTCGATGAGCAGTCGGTCTACATGGAAGGCGCGCGTCTGGCGTTGGAAGGGAAAGAGGCACCGACGAAATTAGGCGATATCATGGAACCGATGCAGAAATTTTTGAAAGATCGTTCGGCGGAGAGTGAGAAAAAACGGATGGCGGAAGTAAAAGTGATTGCGGCGGAGAATCGTAAAAAGGGCGAAGAATTCATCAAAAAAACCATGGAAGCTAATAAGAATTTAAAGAAATCGGCTTCCGGTTTGGTTTATGAGATTACAAAGGCAGGCAACGGCGTAAAAGCGAATGAGGAGGATTCCGTTGAGATTTATTACAAGGGAAGCCTGATTGACGGAAAGGTTTTTGACGAATCGAAAGAGAAGACGGTTGCATTCCCGTTGAACGGTGTTATCTCCGGCATTAAGGAAGGTTTGCAACTGTTGGGTGAAGGCGGGAAAGCGACATTGTACATTCCCGACAATTTGGGATACGGCGAATATGATATTCCCGGGATTCCGGCAGGTTCGACGTTGGTGTTTGATGTGGAGGTCGTGAAGGTTGTGAAACCGATGAAGTCTGCGGATGCGGACAAGGAGGTTTCGAAACCCGCTTCGACGGCCAAGAAGACTTCTGAGGTGCCTGCCGTTCCTGCAAAGTAGACAGGTTGGACAGTTCGGGAGGAAGGGTGGCGATAAATGAAGCTCCCTGCTCCGGTATAAAAGCGGTCAAGTTGTTTTGAGAAGATAAGGATATCGAGGCATTTAAAGGGTGTTTCGGCGTTTCCCTTTTTTTGGATATTTCGTCTCATTAAACCGAAATCTCGGGCGATAACAGATCGGCTTGGTTTTCCTTCGTCGATTTTTTCCGGCAAAGCAGACTTTTTTAGGAAGGATGATCGCTTCGGGCAGGAATAGTGTTGTTTGAGCAGTGCTTTTAAGTTGTCGCGACGACCTCTTTTTGTGTACAATCGAGTTGGGTGTGAAGCGGACGGATCTTATCGATCATAAAATTATCCTAACAAACGAAGATGAAGGGATTTCGGGAGCAAGATGTCTCTTGTTAAGCCCGCGCGACGGGACAATAAGCGTCTTGCCATGTTAACCCACTTATTATGCACGAGGCATAATTTTTCATCGGACGTCCGCCCACCCTCTTCAGGTATTTGTCGAACGGGAAAGCACGCGTCGTGCATCGGTTGCTTGCATAACATCGCAGCAAGTAGTTCACCTTCATCTTTAAAAAAGTTCCGCAGAGATGAAGGATTTTAAGAAGCGTGTTTTCGTAAGCTTTTGCGGTACCCTTATGCCAGCCGTTTTACAGACCGAAACACCCTTGCACGCAACGTATTGCATCGGAGCATATCGCTGTTTTTACTGCACAACATAAGAAAAGCAGGCAAAAATATACCCGCCCTTTCGTCCTTATTGCTTTGTTGATGCTACTTATCCGCAGGCAAAAACTTACAGCAGGATTCCATTTTAACCATTTCCTCATCCGTTTTTGCATCAAACATATTTATCACTTCGTAAAAAGGGGTGTTGTGCAATTTACACAAAAGTTTCAAAATGCCGATATCGGGTTTTTTTCGGCGGCTTTCGAAACGATTTTCTCAAAGGCATTCCAATCATCCGTTTTTTCAAATCCGTGCCCTTTTTGTATGTAATTGTCGTACGCACAACCCTTGGATGCATGTCCGTAGCGAATGGGATGTTGCTCACGGATATCCGATAAAGCATGTACATAAATGGTGTTTCGTTCCGGATTAAAACAGATGCCCAATATATTCGAAATTTCTGCGGAAGAACCCCAACGTGAAGTTAATTGCCAATATGCAAATAAATCCTTTTTCATAAGTACTCCGGGCACATTGGCACTCTCATTAAAATGGAACTTTTTAAATAAATTGCGTAACGATTGCGGGAGCGAAAAGGTGCGACCGTCATTCTCTTCACATTCGCAGTTCAATAACAACAATTTTTTGGCAAAATCGTCTCGGTAATCTCCGAAGGTCGGATATACTCCCAGATGAAATTGCAGGCAATGTCCGATTTCATGCGACAAATATTTGAAGACTTTATCCGATTTCAAATCCAACATAATTCTGTTTACGGTATGTTGATACATGCCCTGATTCCAATCCCCCCCGATCAACCCATTCCAAGCGGTATTCGGACGGTTTCATTTCATCCAACAGCAACAACAAAATTATCTTCTCTTTACCGTTTTTGTATTCCAGCATGCTCTTTAAAGCCTTTTTAAGACGATTTCGCTTTTCTTTCAATGCTTCTGATTCTGATGTTCCGCAAATGAAATAACTAACCGATCCCGCTTTTACCGCCGAGGATTTTTGGAGTTTCATGGTATTTTTTTGTGTTTTCTCATCATAGTACCATGCAAAACCGTGCTCCGGATGATACACATGGCGTACGGGATGATATTCCAAAACCACAATCTCCTTTATGTACGCGTCAATCGCCTCTTCGAGTTTTTCCTTGTCTGAACGCCATTGTCTGCCTTTTTCACGAAGTGTTTCATCAAAGAGACCGCTCGACAAAATCGAATCGAAAGTAACCTCACGCACGGAAGCACTTCCCAGCAATCCGAATTCCGTCTCCGTTAAACCGCGCTCTTTCAAGGTTTCAATCGTAAGTTCTTTTGAAAAACCGTCCTGATCCGCCGAAAAAGCAAAAAAACGTTCTTTCATGTAATCAAAGCGCACAACCGCCATCGGGTCAAACTTTCGAAAAAGCGTTTCGCCGATATCGCCAAGCGTTACGATTTCGCACGGAGTGCCGTCATAATTGTATGTAACCTTCAAAACACCGCCTTTTTTGTTTTCTTCGTAAACATTATCAACACGCCGAATACATTTTCCCTCCGAAGCACCTATCGCATTAATTTCTTTGATTTCCCTTTCGATCCGTTGAAACCGTTCTGAAGTTTCCTCTTTTTGTTTCTTCAAAAACGCCTTAACTTCCTCCAACGTCATGGTTTTCGGCTCCGCTTCCGCTGTCAGACAGACACACCACAAGCCGATCGAACCAGTTATTCTAAGCAGTTTATGTATGGTATTCATAGTCAAAAAATTTTTATGAAACATAAAAATATATGTCAAGCAAAAAACAATTTACTACCTCCCTTTTGTTCCAATCGCCGGAATGTGCAAACGAGAGAATCGTTTTGCAGAAATGACCATAGCTCCGTAGGGCAATACCTTCTCAATTGCAATCAAAGTTGCTCTCGTTACAACAACCCGAACTTTTCGAGTTTTCGGTAGAAGGTGCGCCGCGGCATATTGAGCAGGCGCGCCGCCTCGGAACGATTGCCGCGGGTTTTGGCGAGTGCCGCCGTGAGTTGCGCCTTTTCGTTTTCGGGACTTGTTGCAGCACTCACTCCGTTAATTATCCGAATGTATAATACGACAGCCTCCCCCTCGCAAAAACGCTTCCCGTACCGACCGAATTCGCATTGACAACCTCCTTTCTTCCTCTCTCACTGGGAATGTCCGATGCGCCTTTAGCTCAATTGGATAGAGCATCTGACTACGGATCAGAAGGTTGGGGGTTCGACTCCCTCAAGGCGCGCCACGAAAACGCTTGCGATGGCAGGGTGCGGTTCGCATCGCAACTGTTGGTGTGTCGAGTGAGGTTTTTTGCATAAGGGTGTTGCCAAGAGGACAGAGGTGGTATGTTTTTGAGTACAAAGGCAGGGCACAATGGCGAAACGATGGAAGAGTCGGGTTTGGCGGGCTTGCGGATGCGCACAAAAATAACTGTTGCGGATTGATACCGAACGTTTCCAGATGAGCCTTGCGGATGTTGATATTTTCAAAAATGCACCTTTAGCTCAATCGGACAGAGCATCTGTCTTCGGAACAGAGGGTTGGGGGTTCGAGTCCCTTAAGGTGCGCCACGATTGAAAATGCGACAAACGGCATTTTAGAAGAGCCCTGGGGGTTCCGTTTTCGTTGTTTTTTGGCAAAAAATTCCTTTATTTTTCCCAAAACAGCGCAATTTACCGTAAAAATTTTTCAACATTTACCGTAAACTTTCACTTTTGGATTGAAACGCCGCCCAAACGCCTCCACCATGAGAGAGTCATGGAGTCTTGCAACTTACTTATTTTGCAGAGCGGTATTTCGGGTGCCGTCGGCAATTCCGCTTTGTACGGAGTTCTTTCCGAGGCACTCAATCATGAAGCGATTGAGGAAGTCTACGGTGTCTGCAACGGGTTTGAAGGTATTTTATCGCAAAACTTCATTGATTTGGCGGCACTTTCGCAGAAAAAGGCGCAGTTGCTCCTTTCGACCGCCGGCAGCGCGCTCGGGCACGAAACGTACGATTTTCAGCCGACCGACGAAACTTTTAAGGAAATCATCGGTATTCTGTCGCAACACAATGTAAAATTGCTTGCGGTCATCGGCGATGCGAAATCAATCGAATACACGCAGCGGCTGTTGCAGGCGGCGAAAGCGGAGGGATACGAACTTCGCGGCACGGTTATTCCGCAATCCAACGACAACGAACTTCCGGTGACGGATCACGGATTGGGCTACGGCAGCAGTGGCAAATGTCTGAATGCGCTGTTGACGTCCTTTGAACGTCTATTGCGGGACGAAGCGATCCCCATCGGTGTTTGCGAAGTCGAAAACGCCAGCAGTTGGATCGTCGCCGGAGCCGCTTTGTTATCCGCAACGACCGAGAAGAGCATTGACGCCAATGACCTTCCGTACATTGTTTGTCTGCCGGAGCAACCGTTCAATGCCGAGCGTTTTTTGAACATTCTTCGCAACAAATTACAACGTCGCGGATCGATTTTGGTCGTCACACATTCGCAGATCATCAACGAAGAAGGTAATGCGCTGGATATCGGCGGGCTCAACTCCGTCGGCGCCTGGTTGGAGCAGCTCATCCAATCCGAACTGAACATTCCAACGTGCCTTGCCTCATACAATTTGCACTTGCAACCGATGTCGCACTTCCTCTCCAAACAGGATCAAACGGAAGCCGTCGCCTGCGGTTGCGCGGCGGTGCAAGCCCTTGTGAAAGGCGAAAGCGAAAAGGCGGTCATTCTGGTTCGTAACGACAACAAAGCCGCTTCCTGCGACCCGACCCTTGTGCCGTTAAAAGAAATTACCGGCATCAAATTCTTCCCGAGCGATTGGATTTCCGCCGATACCATGACGCTTCAGTATTCCATGCTGAAGTACGCCCTGCCCATCATTCAGGGCGAGGTTGTGAATACCTTCGAAAAAGGTCTTCCGCAGCTGTTTCAGTGGTAGGAAGATTTCCGTCGAAACAAAATTTTAGCGGTTTTCGGCGAACGAGCGGAAGGGTTAGATGGGATCTGTTGCGCCGTAAAGTGTACTCGTGACAGTTATTAGTGCTTGTTGCGGGGAACCAAAGAAGTAAAAGAAAACAGAGTAGTTTTCTCTTGCGAACACCCCTGTTGAGAGATTACGCTCCTTTTCGAAGGCGTTTGCATGAAGTTCCGACTGTTTAATACTCAGACCCGTACCAAAGAAACGGTTCGGGGCGAAAAGGGGAAAGCCTTCGGAATTTATTGTTGCGGACCGACCGTCTACGGTCCGGCGCACATCGGTAACTTTCGCACTTACGTGGTGCAAGATACCGTTGTTCGGCTGTTGAAACTGCTTCAAATCTCCTTTCAATATATCCGCAATATCACCGATGTGGATGATAAAACCATCCGCAATTCGATTGCGCAACAACAAACGCTGTCGGATTACGTTAAGCCGTGGATTGAGAAGTTTCATAACGATTGCAAACGCTTAAATCTTCTTCCGCCGACGGCGGAACCGCGCGCAACCGAAACCATTGAAGCCCAACAGGAACTTATTCAAACGTTAATCAATAAAGGGCATGCCTACGTGCGCGACGGTTCGGTTTATTTTCGCATCGCCTCTTTTGAAAACTACGGTCGATTGTCGCACCTGGATAATCGTGTTTTACAGACGCAGGCACTCAACAGCGCCGGACGCTCCAACGATGCCGACGAATACGATCGGGAGCAGGTGGCGGATTTCGTTCTCTGGAAGGCGTACAAGCCGACCGACGGAGATGTTTTTTGGGAAAGCCCATGGGGACGCGGTCGTCCCGGATGGCACATCGAGTGCAGTGCCATGTCGCATTTATACCTTGGGCAAACGGTCGATCTGCACACGGGGGGCGTCGATTTGTGCTTTCCTCACCACGAAAACGAAATCGCCCAATCGGAAGCGGCGTACGGCGCACCTTTTGTCCGTCAATGGCTACACATCGCTCATCTGCAGGTCGAGGGGCAAAAAATGTCCAAAAGCCTCGGTAATTTGCTGACTTTGGATGATTTGCAGGCACGCGGTTACAGTCCGTCGTCGGTTCGATACGCCCTGTTATCGGGTCATTACCGACAAACGCTCAATTTTACCTTCGATTTGATGCGTTCCGCCCAAAGTGCTTTGCGAAAGATTAACATTTACACCCATGCACTGTTATCCCAATCGGGCATCAATGAGGAAACCTTCGAAAAACGCACAGAGAATACTGTTTTGCCCGAAAAACGTACCTTCCTCGGCGACTTTTTCGAAGCTTTATTGGATGATTTAAACGTTCCAAAAGCTCTCGGTTGTTTGTTCACATTCATGCATCAAAACCCGTCGCCGTCGAAGGTTCAAACAGGATCGCTTCTCGGCGAATGGTGCGCCGCTTTATACGCGCTCGGCATTGAATATGAGGAACTCGATACGGATATGCCGACAGTCGAAATTCCAAACGACATCCGAGCCCTGGCGGAACAACGTTGGGCGGCAAAACAGGCGCGGCAATTTCAGGAAGCCGACCGCCTGCGTCAGATTCTCACGGAAAACGGCTGGAACATCCTGGATCGGAAAGACGATTACGTACTCGAACCATTAAAAGGGAAAATGCCTGCGGATATTTAAAATAATGCCGCCGACCACCTGTAGTGCATTTGGTTGCCTGCTGTAAAGAGCACACCGAATGGGTAAAAGATGTAGTCAGGTGCGCATCCATTTAAAAAAAATCCTTTAATCGCGGGCATTTTGTTCCCCTATTGCAACCGCCTGCGGTATGTTTTTTTGCACAGCAATACCGCAAAATAAGGAAAAATGTCGCTAGGGCATTTTTAACGGAGGTTATTTAGTCGTCAAAGTACTCTATCCTGTTTTGTTTCTGTTGCCTCTTTTGAAACTTTTCACCGAAAAAGTCCTTCTTTTCCCTTATGAGCCCCTTCCAACCGCAACAGGAAGCGTTTTACGGTCAGCCCGCCTGCATAACCGCCCAAATTCGATGCACCGACAACGCGATGACAGGGCACAACAATCGGAAGCGGATTGCGATGGACAGCCTGCCCGACGGCACGCGCGGCTTTTCGATTACCACAAACGGCGGCAATTTCTCCGTAGGAACACGTTTCACCGTACGGAATTTGCAATAAAACTGCCCAAACGCGCATTTCGAACGGACTGCCATTCAAACACAGCGGCAACGTAAAATTTTTGCGCGTACCTGCAAAATACTCCGAAAATTGATCGAAAATATCCTTAAACAATGCAGGATTTTCGCAATTTAACAGCAGCGAAACATTCAGGTCGATGCGCACCAACTGCCGATCTTCGTTGAGAACAAACCCTATTCGACCGATCGGTGATTGCAGGTATCCGATGGCATCCATGCATCTCCTTCCGTTAATCGAATGCGGCGCGAACCGTTGGATTGAATTTCAAAAAACAAATGAAGATTGAAACTTAAATCTTTCACGCACTCCGGCCATTCGACGGCACAGCAAAACGGCGGTCGACACAAATCATCCAAATTAAAATCCTCCGTGCGACCATTCTTCAACCGATACGCATCCATGTGGATCAATGTTCGGGCACCGTGATGCACATGTAAAACATCAAACGAAGGACTTCGCACGTCTTCAATTCCCCACATACGTGCCAAATACTTCACAAACGTTGTTTTCCCGACGCCCAAATCGCCGTGCAGTGCCAAAAAACAGCTCTCGGGACACCACTCCGCAACCGCCCGCGCAACAGTTATAAGTTCGTCCTCCCGCGGAATTTCCCAATCAAGCGGCATAACAATGTGCGTATGTGACCGCCATTATGAAATTGAAGGCGTTAAAAAGACCATGGATTGCTATATTAACCGCCAAATTTCGGCTTTCGGCATAACTTCGCCCCAACCGATAACCGACGGTGGCAATCGGCAAAAACGCCGCCCAACTGCCGTGCATGGCGGCAAAAATAAAACTGCTCAACCACAAACTTTTTGGCACCGAGAGAAAGGAACAAAAAAAACGCAATAAAATGCCGCGAAAGAAAATTTCTTCGCAAATCGGCGCCAAAATCACCGCACTGCATCCGATTGCAACAAGGCTCGGCACGCTCGCCTGTCCCTTTAACAGCAGTTGCATCAGCGGTTGCATTTCGACTTCAATCGGGAGCCCGCAGAAACGCAGAAATTTTAAAATCGGCACCCACAAAAGCCCCGTTGCCAACACCAAGGGTAAAGTTTTTAAAAATTCGCGCATGCACAATTGTACCGAAAAATCGCCTTCAAACAGCCCGTCGCGTACTTTCTCCGAAACCGCCGTTATCGCCACAAAGAACAGCACCAACACACATTCGACCGCAAAACTCGCATAAAAAGAACGTTCGATGTCATTGCCGTTTATCCGTCGCAATAGTCCCGTCAACCGAAGCAAAAACGGGATGACAAAAAACGCACCGCCGCAAAGCACGACGCCGTACCAACGCATTACCAACGGTTTCACGTGAAAAAGCACATCGACTTCTCTCGGAGTACTTTCCCGCCCCCATAAACACGTTCCGACCAAAACGCTTCCGAAGACGAACAACCCGAGGAACAAAAGCGGCAACGGCACGGCATCAGGCATAAAAAATCATCCGTCGTTCTTCAAAAACCTCATCGAATGCTTCAATTTTGACCACTCCCTGTTTGAACAAAAAAATCATGACAATTATTTCTCTGCCGCAATCTCCGGCAAAACGCATCCCCCTTTTCCATAAATAAAAAGCAACCTCAAAATGCGAGAAAATTTTCCAAAAAAATTTGAACGACTTTTAAGGACATCGGTCTTACGCTATTGAACAGGTTTTTGTTCGATTTTCTTTCTATTCTGTTTTTTCGAGGCGCCGCAAAGGCGCTTCGTTTTTTTGTGCCGATGCCGATGGATTGACAAGCATCGTCGCCGTTTTTAACATAGAAGTGAACAAGGAAAAACGTGTGGCGTTTCTGTAAGTACCTGTTATTCGCAACCGTCGGGCTTTTGATGTTGGTGTTGCTCGTGACACGCAGCAGCTTTGTACAGGAGTTTTGCCTGAAAACCGCACTTAAAAGTCGCTTCCAAACGGTTCAATTTGACGGGTTCCGCGGCGGCGCTTCGAGCATCACCGTCGAGCGCATCCTGCTGAAAAACAAAAACGAGGCGTTCACATTAAGCAATTTAAAGTTAAGTTGGAAGCCGTGGCAGTTGCTCTTTAAACGCACGCTGTTTATCGAGAATCTGCAACTGCAACTGTCGGTCGACCTGCAACAAATCCCGACCGCTTCAACGGTTCAAACGGCGGGCATCGGTCTTTCGAAAGACGCATCGGGCACTTTCAGTTTCCTGCAACCGTTGCAGTTGCCCGTTAAATTACACATCGACAAGGCGGATTTGGAAATTGGCGGACACCTGCTGAATTGCAATCTGCAACGACTGAAAATTTATATCCGCGGATTGGCACCAAACGCAACGGGAACGTTGAAATACGAACTTTCCGCCGAAACACCGTTTCAACGAGCCTTTCTAAACGTTCGAACGGAAGGCACGTTGAAAGTTCAAACCAACGCAAAAGGAACGTTCGGCGCTCTCTCGCTGAACGGAAAACTGAATCTTAAAAACGGCGCAAAGGAAATTCCCGTCTTAACGTACGACGGAAGCGTGCTTCGGGCGCAACCGTATCCGAAGGAACGCCTTCAGCTGGTATTGCGTTGCGGGCAGGCAAATGAGGTAACGCTCTCGGGCGAAACGCTCAAAACCGCCGATCATGAAGTCGATTTTAAGGCACAGATCCTCTTCGACCATACCCTGCCGCAACTGTTCGAAATCCCGGGCATTCCGACCTTGTCGGTACTCTCGGAAGGAACCTTCGGCCTGCATCGCAAGACACGACGCTGGAACCATCGCCTGCATGTGAGCGTTTGGGCGAAAGATTTCGATACACAGGCAGAAGCAACGTTGCCGACGCTGAGCCTGAAAGCGCAACTGGAAGCGGAGAGCGACGCACAGCGGATCGACCTCAAACAATATAATCTTCAGCTGAAGGAGAAAGGCACCGAACGTACGTTTTTCACGGCGCATTCCCTGCAACCGCTGACGTACGATTTTAAGAGCGGATTCCGATACGCTTCCGGAGAAAATGCGCAGTTATTGACCGTTGTGTGTTACGAGGTACCGCTCGAAATTTTCAACCCTTACCTCCAAACGTACGGATATCGCCTGCAAAGCAGCCTGAACGGCGGTCAGATTTCCGTTGCCTGGAACGAAAAAGAGAAACAATTTCGCCTCGATACGCCCGAACCGATCGTTTTGGAACTCAAAAGTCTTCAAAAAGGCGAAACGCCGATCGTAACGGACGTTCAGGGGAAACTACAAGGGCATTGCGTCGTCAATCGCGACGGCTCCGATGTCCAATATAAGGGCGACGTTACCGTCACGGATGCGCAACGCGTACCTTTTCTCACCGTTTTCTCGAAAGGCACGTATCAATCCAAAACCGACGAAGCACATTTTTCCTCCGAAGGAACGCTCAATTTCAATTACCGTTTAGCCAAAAACAGTCTTAATTTGGCTCCGTTTCAATGGAAATTGCACCCGGAACTGAATGTCAATGCGACTTGCCAAATCGGAAAAGAACACAAAAAAGGCATCGATACCTGGACGATACGGGATTTTCAAACCGACGTTGGTTCCGCCGCAACCGAACAAACATGGGCATCGGTTCAATTTCAACAGCCTCTCACGATTGAAAATGACGCGTTTATTTCCGAAAACGCGCAACCCTTCGCCGACATCCGTATTCAACAACTTCCGTTGGATATCGTTCGGTATCCGGATGTTGATCTTGAAGGAACCTTATCTCTTGAAGGCACCCTGTCGGCTCAACAAGGCGCACTGTTGTGGCGTTCGAAGGCGAACGAAATCCTGACGGACGTAAAAGCGTCCTTCAAAGGAAATCCTTATGTTGATCTTTCGCGCATCTTTTCAGGCGAAATTTTCGCAAGTTTTCACTTCAAGGACGGTTGGCGTTTGGACGTAAAAACCTTGCAGGCGTACGCGCCGAAACAACCCGATCCGCTTTTAAAAACTCAGCTTCAATGTCGAGGAAAAGAGGCGCAACTTACGGCAACGGAAGGACAGTACGACCTTTCTCTTGACGCCCTGAGCCTGCAACCGTTCGCACTTCCGTACCCGAACCTTTCCGGAACGATCGCCGGCAATTGGCAGTGGGATGATACTCAAAAAAACGTTCGTTCCTCCCTTGATGCTTCCTGCGCCGATTTACCGCTCTCGGTAGATCTGCAGGCGAATTACGCTCTGCAACCCGATGCCCTGCATGCATTGGACGGCGATCTGGAATTGAAATACAACAATCACGTGAACGATCTTTCGTTTCAACAGCGTTTGGACGCGCAAAATCATCTCAGCGGTCATGTGGTAAGCCGACAGGTTTTTCTTCAGGATCTAATCGGCATGGGCGTCGGCATTCAAAAGTTGATCGCATCGCTCCCGAAAAAAACCGCCTCGTCGGCTACTGATACGAAACCCGTTTCCCTCATCCATCCTCCGAACCAAAAAAGTGAAACTCATCCCTTTCAAAGCACCTGCGACTTTGAATTTCAATCCGTTGCGGATTTGGAAATACGAAATCTCCTCGGACGCTTTGAATACAACCCCGAACGCATTAACCTGGAGCTTTCGAAAGGTGCTTTTTGCCAAGGTTCTTTGGAAGGGAACGGCACTTTTGCACTGCCGACCAACGATTTATCCTGCAATCTGTCGCTCAAAAACATCGACCTCGAAACACTTTGGAAACTTCCGGAAATGTTTCAATACCCTCTCACACCCTACGGGCAACTGAGAGGAAACGGTTCCTGCTTGTTGCAACTTTCCGGGAAGCCGTCCGATCTGCAAACACTGAACGGGCATTTGGACGTTCGAGCAACCGAAGGACTTTTCCAACCCAAGCTGTCCAATACGGGGCAGGTTGTTTCGGGTGCCGCAACGATATTCGGAGCTTTCACGGGAAAAATTCTTCCGAAAGCGGGTGCCGTCGGCTTTCTCTCATCCTATGCCCGATCGATTCCGTTTTCGAACCTGGAACTGAATATCGACCGCACAAAATCGCAACCCGTCTCGTTTGCGGCAAATGTACGCAATTCCGATCTTGCCATTGAACTCAAAGGCTCCGCGGAAACACGTCCGTTCATCGACTGGAAGCAACAACCGTTCACCTGCGATCTCCAATTCCGTGCACCGAAAAACAGCGAATTTTTAAATTATTTCTCCTTTAACCCGCAAAAAACGGATACAAACGGATACGCCGAAGGCCCCCGTTGCACCGTTGACGGAACCCTCGGGAAACCGAATTATCTTGCTCTGACGGAACTGCTCTCGCAACCGCGGACACCGACGTCAGATGGAAACGAACCGACATCACAACCGTCGGATGATTTATTGCAAAATCTGTTGGAGAAGCCCGTTAAGAAGTTGTTTGATTTGTTTTAAACGGATTAGCGGTGCAGATGAAAAACATTTGAAGAAAATTTGCTTCATGAACAAGCGGCACCATCCCGTGTCTTATCAAAACCGAAGCTGTTGATTTTTTTAAAGCCCCCCAAAAAAGCCATCCTCTCTCCCGCCTTCTTCCCCCTCTTGCACCCTACACTAATTTCCTTTATAATAAAACTGCTCAGAACCTGTCATGGAAACAAAACTCAAAGCTGTTCAAAAGAAACTGGAGAAATCCAAAAAATCCTGCGGATGCCAAGGGAAGTGCACTTGCGAAGCGAAACCGAAAACACGGAAGGCGTGTGCCCGTAAGTCTGCGCTTGCCGTCATGAAGTGCGACATTGGATTCGGCAACACGCTGTTTATTCGTGGCGAAGGCGCGAAAAACCTCAGTTGGGATAAAGGGTTAGCGTTGACGTTCGATGAAAAGGAACAAGCGTGGTGCTTTCACGCATCCGGGAAACAACCGATTGAATTTAAGGTTCTCATCAACGACTCCAAATGGTCGGAAGGCGAAAATTTCGTTTTATCCCCCGGCGGCAAGCAGACGTTCGAACCGATCTTTTTGTACGACTGATGCGGTTAAAAATCACCGCAGACGGGATTTTATAAAAAAGAGATGGACAAACGATAAAAATTTCTGTCTACTAAGAGTAGACGTTTATGTCAAGGCGTTTCGCGGTCTTCGTCTACACGGCTTCGTTTCTGTTCTTCGGGTGTTTTTTTATTTGGCCGATTTGGAAGGTCATCCAAGGCGGTTTTTTTGACGAACAAAATCGCTTTACGCTTCGTTACGTTGCTGTTGTCTTCCAAAATCCCGTCTACATTGAAGGCATCATCAATGCTTTAAAAATCGGTATCGGCTCCACCGTCCTCAGCCTTTGCCTCGCCGTTCCGCTCGCCTGCCTCTATAACAAATACGAATTTTTCGGCAAGAAAGCGTTTGCCGCCGCGGTGCTGTTGCCGCTTATTTTGCCGCCGTTCGTCGGCGTAAACGGATTTTTGCAGTTACTGGGCACTTACGGAGCGCTGAATACGTTGCTCATGCGCCTCAGTTGGCTGACGCGACCCATCGATTGGGTCGGGGCGGCACCGTTGCTCAGCATCATGATCGTTAATGCCCTCAGTTTATATCCCATTCTGTATCTCAATATCGTTGCCGCGCTGGCGAATTTAGACCCGACGTTATCGGAAGTAGCGGAAAATCTCGGCTGTCGAGGTTTTCGAAAGTTTCGCGCCGTCACGTTTCCGCTCATCCGCCCGGGCGTGTTTGCCGGATGCACCATCGTATTTATCTGGTCTTTTACGGAGCTCGGCGTCCCGCTGATGTTCAACTTCAATCGTGTTTTGTCGGTGCAAATTTACCACGGACTGCGGGAAATCGGCAGCAGTCCGTTCCCGTACGCGCTTGTCGGTGTTTTATTCGTTCTCTCGGCAACATTCTACCTGCTCGGGAAGCGGTATTTCGGGAAAAACGGTTACGCCATGCTCGCCAAAGCTTCCCACGGTCGCACGTGTCGCCGTTTGAATGTTTTCCAATCGTGCGCCTGCATGCTGATTTTCATGCTCGTCACGGGATTGGCACTGGCACCGCATGCGGCGGTTGTCCTGTTCTCGTTTGCCGCCGATTGGTACCAAACGATTTTTCCGGTTGCCTTCACAAAAGCCAATTATCTGGCGGCACTCGGCGATTCCATCACAATCCCGTCCATTCAAAATAATCTCATTTACGCTTCGGGAGCGACCGTCATCAGTATTCTGCTCGGGATCGGCGTCGCGTTTGCGGTCGTACGCACCAAGTGGGTTGGTCGACAATGGCTCGACACCTGTGCCATGATGCCATTGGCGGTACCGAGCCTGGTGGTGGCATTCGGATTGCTCGCCATGACGCAGGACGGATGCGTTTTCTCCTTCCTCAATCCGACCAAAAATCCGACGCTGTTGTTGATTATCGCCTACGCCGTTCGCAAAGTTCCGCTGATGGTACGTTCGAGCGTCGCCGGGCTGCAACAAATTTCCGTCACTTACGAAGAAGCGGCGCAAAGTCTCGGTTGTACGGCGATGAAAGCCGCCTGCCGCATTACGGTTCCGCTGATCGCCGCCAATTTGATTGCGGGTGCCATTCTCGTCTTCTCCCAAGCCATGCTGGAAGTTTCCGACTCGTTGGTTTTGGCGCAGAAAAGAGCCTTTTATCCCGTCACAAAGGCAATTTACGAATTGATGAACTTCCTCGGGAGCGGTACGTTCCTGTCCTGCGCTCTGGGCGTTTGGGCAATGACCTTCCTTGCGGTCACCATCATCGGCGCATCGGTGTTGCTCGGAAAAAGCTTTGGTTCAATCTTTAAAGTCTGATTTTCGCACGAAGCTCGCCCTGAATAGAAATTATTTTCCGGAAAAGCGGTGTTTTCTTCGGGACACGCGGTGTTTCACGTAAAAAACAAAGTATATTGCGTACGTATGCTCCGAAACACCCTTAACGATTGAACGGGCACCCGCTTTCAAACAACCCATGTACGTAACGGCTTTTTTTATTTCCGAACGAAATTCGCCACGGCTCCGTTATGTTTTTTCCTGGGTTTTACAAACAGTCAATCCAACGCCCTTTAATAAAGAACTTCCTCCAAAAACAATCCGCACGCGGGCGCAGTCATGATCGGATAGTCTAAATTTTCCAATCGCAACCGCCGCTCGATGAAGTAAATATCAATTTTCCCGATACCAACCATCACCAACGCACCCATGATTTTCCGAACCATGCGGTAAAGGTATCCGGAACCCGTCAGCGATAAAACAAAGCGGTCGTTTTCCTTAAAAATACCCGCCGATGTCAGTGTTTTGACGGTATTTTCACACGGCAACACCTTCCCGGCAAAACCGCGAAAATCGTGCGTTCCCTCAAAACACCGCGCCGCCGCTTCCAAAAGATGCATATCGAGCTTCGGACACGGAACCGACCACACATAGCGCGCTTCAAACGGATCCGCGGGATACGGTTGGAAGTAATAATGATAACGCTTTTGATGTGCCGAAAAACGCGCATGAAACGTATCATCAACCGCTTCGACGCGCATAATGCGAACGGCAGGCGGCAAATTGCGGTTCAAAGCGCGCAACAACGCCTCGGGAGCATGCTTCCAATCCGCATCGAAATGAAACACCTGCCCGCGCGCATGCACGCTGGCATCGGTTCGCCCGCTCCCGTGGATACGAACAAAACGCTTAAAAATCTCAAACAACCGCGCCTCAATCACATCCTGCACCGCATTATGATTGACCTGGCTCTGCCACCCGCAAAATTCGGTTCCGTCGTAGGCAACGGTACACTTCCACCGCATTGCCTTATACCAGCAAACCCGACCGTTTGCGTCAATCAACCTGCCGACACACCTCACGCAAAAGTATCACTCGGTATCAAAAAGAAGAAGCCGTCGGCAATGAATTTGCAAATTTTCACGAAACTGCCAAAATAAGCAGGATTAGACAGCTATTCCACTCTCCCAACTTCTCCCGTCAAAAAAACAAAAAAACTTAACGCAAAAAACTTGACGGCGGTATTAAAAAGATTTGAATGGAAGATGTATCGGATGTGCCTCGGTAGCTCAACGGTAGAGCAGTGGCCTTTTAAGCCATTGGTTCAGGGTTCGAATCCCTGCCGTGGTACCAATTTCGGGCGTTTATGGATAAACTGGATGCACTTTTTGAGAAACAGGAACAGCTCAATGTGCGTATTCTCGGTGCGGATGCACAAAAAATTTTACAAAACGCTCCCGAAGAATGGCTCTTAAAGTTCACGCGTGCGTTACAGCAGGAAGTTTCGGAGCTTGTTGATTGCGTTCCGTGGAAATGGTGGGCGCATTATCAAAAATCGGATCTTGAACACGCCAAGGTCGAACTGATTGATATTCTTCATTTTGTCATTTGCCTGGCTCAAACCCTCGGGATGAGCGCCGACGATCTGTTCGACACGTATATGAAGAAAAACGCGGTCAATTTCCAACGCCAGGAAGACGGTTATTCGGAGAAGGCAAAAGAGTAAAAACTGAACGAACGATATGTTCGGTTATTGGGTTCACAACCTCGATCCGTTTCTTGTCAAATTCCCGCCTTCGTGGTCGATACAGGGTATTCGTTGGTACGGAGTTGCTTATTTGTCGGCTTTCGTCTTCGCCGCTTGGTTCCTCAAACATGAACACACACGCGGAAGGCTGAAACTCAATGGCACACAACAACAAAATTTTCTTTTCGCCATTTTTTGCGGGATGTTGCTCGGCGGTCGGTTGGGGTACGCATTATTCTATAAATTCGACTATTACCTGGCTCGACCGCTTGAAATTTTCGCCGTCTGGGAAGGCGGAATGGCGAGCCACGGCGGGTTAATCGGCATTTTTTTGGCACTTTTGCTGTTCGGTCGTCGTTACCGTTACTCTGTTTTTTCACTTGCCGATCTGACCGTCCCGCTCGGAACCTTTGGGATTTTTCTCGGTCGCTGTGCGAACTTTATCAACGGCGAACTTTACGGAACCGTCACCGATGTTCCTTGGGCGGTCATTTTCCCGAACAGTCCCCTGCCGCGCCATCCATCCCAATTATACGAAGCCGGCGGCGAAGGTTTACTTTTATTCCTTTTGAGCCTGCATTTCATTCGTAAAAATACCCGCTTGAAAACACGTCCGGGACTGTTGGCAAGCCGCTTTCTGATTTACTATGGTCTCATCCGATATATTCTTGAGATTTTCCGCGAACCGGACGCGAAACTTATCGATTGTTTTTCGCGCGGACAATTTTATTCGATTTTCATGGTCCTTATCGGTGCCGGTTGTTGTTTTTATGTTAAAAAATATCCGCAAGGAGGTTGTGTGTTTGGATGAAGTAATTCTCAAGCAAAAGTTCCTTTTTAACATACCGAAATTTTTAAATTTTCCACAAAAAAACACTTTACATCCGATAAAAAAACTCGAAACATCAGGGTAGCTTTTGCGAAAAGCTGTAAAGCGTCCTTCATGAGAGAGAGAGAGAGAGGTTCCTGCTCAAATCGCGTGAAGGTTGGCAATTTTGGTCGGAGCCAACTGCAGGAAAACTAAAGGCATGAAGGTAGCAGTTTTAGGGCTCGGTTATGTCGGGCAACCTTTATTAAAGCGTTGTCTCGAGAAAGGGCTTAAGGGTATCGGGTTTGATATCAACGAACATTTAATTACCGATTTATCGAAGGGCATCAGCGGGATAACGGGATTCGATGCTTCCGTTTTTCGGAAAGCCATCAAAAAGGGACAGCTGAAACTTTCGTCCGATCCGTCCGTGTTAAAAGAAGCGGAGGCAATTATGATTTGCCTTCCGACACCGCTCACCAAGCAACATACACCCGATTTATCGTTTGTTTCGTCGGGTGTCAAGGCGATTACGGATCACGCTTCCAAGGGTGTGCTGGTCGTGTTGGAATCCACGACCTATCCTGGAACGACCGTTGAAGTACTGCAACCGCTTCTCGAAAAGGCTTTCGGGAAGGTCGGAGTTGGTTTTTATCTCGGATATTCACCGGAACGCGAAGATCCCGGAAATCCGCAGTCGAATTTTGATAATGTCCCGAAGATCGTCAGCGGCGTAACGGAAGCATGCGCCGAAAAGATGATCGAATTATATTCACAAATCGTTAAGACAGTGATACCCGTCTCTTCCTGTTCAACGGCCGAAATGGTTAAAATTTGGGAAAACACGTTTCGCGCCGTCAATATCTCTGCCGTTAACGAGATGAAAATTATTTGCGATCGTATGGGCGTTGATGTTTGGGAAGTCATCGAGGCGGCCAAAACCAAACCCTACGGCTTTACTCCGTTTTATCCGGGTCCCGGGATAGGAGGGCATTGTATTCCAGTGGATCCGTTTTATTTAACCTGGAAAGCCAAAGAATACGGAATTCATACGCGCTTCATTGAACTGGCGGGAGAAATTAACTTCCGCGTGCATGCCTATGTGGTTGAGAAGGTCGTTCAGGCATTAAACGAACAATGTAAATCAACAAAAAGGGCGAATATTCTTATTATCGGGATTACCTATAAAGCCGACGTCGGTGACTTACGGGAGTCGCCCGCATTTCCGATTATGGAGCGATTGCAAAGGCTTGGTGCTTGCGTGGATTACAGCGATCCTTACATACCCGAGATTCCCGTTCTTCGTGATTATCCTTTTTTAAAAGGCAAAAAGAGAATCTCTTTGTCTCCCGATACCATCACAGAATACGATGTTTGTATTATTTTAACGAAACACAAAAATTTGTCCTATGGAATGATTGCGGAACATGCACAGTGCATCGTGGATACGCGGAATGCCATGATCGATTACCACCCGAGATGCAAAGTTTACGAGGCATAAAACATGGAAAACATTGCGGTTATCGGGTGTGGTTATTGGGGTAAAAATCTGGTTCGTAATTTTCATGAACTCGGAGCCTTGGCGGCGGTTTGTGATCCGATTGAAGCAGTCGCAAAAACTTTTTCGGAAAAATATCATATACCTGCAAGATCTTGGGAAGACATTTTAAAGGAAACTTCCATACAGGGAGTTGTCTTAGCCGTTCCGGTTTCGTTGCATGCCAAATTGTGCATCGAAGCATTGGAAGCAAAGAAGGATGTTTTTGTCGAAAAACCGCTGGCATTAACAGAAGCGGAAGGGCTGAACATAAAGGAAACATTACAAAAGACTTCACAGATACTGCTTGTGGGGCATCTTTTGCAGTATCATCCGGCGATCGAAGCCATTAAACATCTTCTGGCTGACGGTGCCATTGGCAATCTGAAATATATTCGTTCACATCGGTTCAGTCTTGGAAAAGTTCGATCAAACGAAAATGTTCTGTGGAGTTTTGCACCGCATGATTTTTCCGTCGTTCATAGTCTCGTGCAATCCGACATTGCCTCAATAACCGCACATGGACAGTGTTACTTTGGAGATAAGATCGCCGATCACGTAGACATCCATATTGCTTACGCTTCGGGTATTTGTGTAGAGATTTGCACCTCCTGGGTTCATCCCTTCAAAGAACACAAGATGGTTATCGGAGGTACCGAAGGTATGCTGGTATTCGACGATATGTTGCCGCCCGAACAAAAGTTGCAGCTTTATCGTCACATCTATGCGCGAGACGGGCAATCGGTTGTCACTGAAAAGACGGATCCCGAAGACATTCCTTTACCTTCGACCGAGCCGTTAAAGGCCGAGTGCCAGCATTTCATCGATTGCATGCGGACTCGTCAACAACCGCGAACAAACATTGACGAAGGACTGGCTGTTCTTCACATGTTGCAGCTGGCACAGGAAAGTTTGGATCATGAGTGATTATTTTGTTCACGAAAGTTCCTGCATTGATGCAGGATGTACCATCGGCGCAGGTGCGAAGATTTGGCATTTCTGTCACGTTATGCCGGGTGCCGTCATCGGAGAAAATTGCAACATCGGGCAAAACGTATTCATCGACCGAAACGTGCGTATCGGCAATCGGTGTAAAATCCAAAACAACGTTTCCGTCTATAACGGTATTCAACTGGAAGATGATGTTTTTTGCGGTCCGAGTTGTGTTTTTACGAATGTTTATAATCCGCGAGCGGCGGTCGAACGAAAAAATGAATTTCTCAAAACTTTGGTCAAGAAAGGCGTAACTATCGGCGCAAACGCAACGATCATTTGCGGTGTAACGCTGGGGGAATATTGTTTTATCGGAGCAGGAGCCGTCGTCACAAAAGACGTACCGCCTTATGCCTGCGTTGTCGGTAATCCCGCACGACAAATCGGTTGGCGTTGCGCGTACGGTGAAAAGTTACCTAAAAGTTTGAAATGCGCCCGTTGCGGGTTACGATATCAACTAAACAGTCATCGACTTGAAAAGTGCCTATGAAAATGTCGTTCATTAATCTGAGACGTCAATATCAACTGCACAGGGAGGCTTTTGATAATACCATTCGTGCGGTTTTGGACCACGGTCAGTACATCCACGGTCCGGAGGTGATCGAATTTGAAAATCAACTGCAACGTTTTGCAAACGTCAAGCACGCCATTACCTGCGGGAACGGAACCGATGCTTTAGTTCTGGCTCTGCAAGCGATGCATCTGCAAAAAGATGATGTCGTTTTTGTTCCGAGCTTAACTTTTGCGGCAACAGCAGAGGCGGTTGTGCTCTGCGGCGGCATTCCGTTTTTTGTCGATATCGATAACAAAACCTACAATTTGAGCATTAAAAGCCTGAAGGAAGCTGTTTTTGAAGCGCAAAAACAATCTTTAAAAGCAGCCGGCATCATCGCAGTCGATTTATTCGGGTTGGCTGCCGACTATACCGCTGTTAACGAAGTTGCAAAAGAAAACAACTTATGGGTCATGTCCGATTGTGCGCAGGGGTTCGGCTGTACCCATAACGATTATATGGTTTGCTCTTGTCACGATTGCGCCATCGCAACCACCAGCTTTTTTCCGGCAAAACCGCTCGGTTGCTACGGCGACGGCGGAGCCGTTTTCACCAACGACGACGAAGCGGATGCGCTTATTCGGAGCCTGCGTGAACACGGCAAAGGAACCGAAAAATACGATAATGTTCGCATCGGACAAAATAGCCGCCTGGACACATTGCAAGCCGCTGTTTTAATTGAAAAATTGAAATTGTTTCCGAAGGAAATTATCCTTCGTAACAAGATTGCCGAACGTTATACAAAGGCATTCCAATCGCGCTTTCAAGCACCGCTCCACCCGACAAATGATACGTGCGTTTGGGCGCAGTACACTTTAAGGACAACCGATCCGTCGGCTCGGAAGCAGGTAATGGAAGCATTCGGCAGTCGTGGCATCCCAACGGTTATCTATTATCCGAAACCGCTTCATTTGCAAACGGCATACAAGCACTTTCCGCATGTAAGCAATATGTCTGTTTGCGAACAGGTATCTCAAACCGTTTTCAGCCTGCCCATGTCGCCGTATTTGACGGAAGAAGAGGTTGGTGAAGTTTGCGGGATGTCGGAATTGTTGATGTAAAGTTACGAATGAAAGTCTGTACCATTGTCGGGAATCGACCTCAATTTATGAAAGAGGTCGTTGTTGCTCAGGAATTAAAGGCACAAGGAATCGAGGAAGTTCTTATTCATACGGGGCAACACTACGATGCCGATATGAGCGATGTTTTTTTTAAAGATTTGCCTCTTCCCATCCCCAAGTTTCATTTTTCACTTCATCATAAAACACAGAATACCGTAACCGGTGAAATTCTAATAAGACTCGATGAGGTTCTTTCAAAGGAAAAACCTGATTTTGTCATCGTCTACGGCGATACGAATTCCACTTTGGCAGGTGCGTTAGCCACCGCCAAATTACACATCCCCGTTGTTCACGTTGAAGCCGGTTGTCGTCTGGCGCGCCAACATCGCGTTACGGAAGTTCCTTCGGAAGAAATTAACCGTACACTCGTTTCGCGTATAACGACTCTTCATTGTTGCTGTACACAAAATGAAATAGAAAATTTAAAAAAAGAGGGAATCGTGCAGAATGTGTATTTAACGGGCGATACCATGTTGGATACATTCCGACAGTTTTCGTTACTCGCCTCTCGAAAATCAACCGTTCTTTCGGATCATCATTTATCCCCCGAACATTACGTTCTCATGACGTTTCATCGAGCGGAAAATATTGATTCGGAAGAAGGTTGTCAAAATTTGATTCGTCTTATTAAGAGTATCGGGATGCCGATTGTTTTTCCGATACACCCGAGAACGGAAAAGAGTTTTCGGAAGCATCATTTACTGAACGATCTTAATGGAACCAACGTTCTACTGTTGCCACCTTTGGCATATTTAGATACGTTGGCTCTCGTGAATGATTGTTGCTTCGTTGTGACTGATTCAGGAGGTCTTCAACGGGAGGCATTTTTTGCCAACAAATACAGCTACTTTTTTTATTTTGAAGATTGCTGGCCACAAATCGCGGCATGCGGTTGGCAAACGAGATGTAATCTTTCGGATGCAACTTTCGATTCTTCCAGAACATACAGTCCCGTTATCGGTGAAAATCCGTTCGGCGACGGACACGCGGCGCGGAAAATTGTTTCACTTTTAAAACAAACGATTGATGCGTAAAAAGGTTCTTCTCATTGCTTTTTACGACGAGACGCCTGAGCCTGGCGGAGGGTATATACCTAGACGCACAGTCTTTCTCGGAAAAGCACTCTCCGAAAACGACTGCGATGTTACATGGATCAAGAGTGGTTTTTCGCATAGTAAAAAGCAAAATTTGCATGGGAGCTCCGTCCAGTGGGTCAATGAGCATTTTAAAATCATCCACGTTCCTGGTATTGGTTATAAGCGTAATATTTCCGTTAAACGCTATCTACACGACTGGGTTTGTGCCAAACAGATGTTGTCCGTTTTGGAAAATATCGATTCTATCGGTACAATCGTTTGCTCCAACCAAAATGTTGTTGCTTCATATGCCGCCTGCCAATTTGCAAAAAAGAGACGTATTCCTTTTTTGTTTGATTTAAGAGACCCATGGCCAAATGCGTTTCCTTATGCTGTTAAAAACAAGTGGTTACAGCGCCTGGTAAAATTAGCTATAAAACCAGACCAATATTTACTCAAAAGGACTTTGAAAGACTCTTCCGCAATCATTTCGATGTCGCAAGATATGTTGCATTGGGGATTAAAAAAAATACGGCGTCAGCAGAAACCGACAAAAATATTTTACTTAAGTACGGTTAAAGATATTTTTTTGACAAAACATCAAACGGACGTTTTTTCAAAAAAATATGCACCTATGCTTGCACGAAAAACCTTCAGAGTTTTGTACATCAGCAAATGGGGCATCAACTTCCAACCATCGCTTTTGGTAGAACTTGCACGTCGAATGCAAAATGAAGCCGTTGATTTTGTTCTTTGCGGTGACGGCGACTATGGCGACAAGATTCGAGAAGAAACTGCGTTTTTATCCAATGTTTTTCTAACTGGTTATTTGTCGCATGAGGAGGCTTATTTTTTGGCAAAACATTGTCATTGCGGTACTGTATTCAGTTCAAATGAAAGCTTGGTTCAATTTACCAAAGTAACCCCGACGATTCCCAATAAAGCTTTTTTCCATTTTATGTGCGGGCTCCCGTTGCTTAACGGAATGCCGGGCGAATTAGGCACTATTGTCGAACAACATGGTATCGGACTCAATTGGCACGGAAATGATTTACAACAATTACAAAAATTGCTCTTATTGCTGCGGGATGATGGTAATTTGCGTCGTGCTATGGCGAAGCAATCTCGGTTATTTTTTAAAGAGCATGCAAATCCTGAGAAAGTTTATGCCGAGTATGCTCAATTTGTGAAAGGATTTTGTAGATGAAGTTACTCTTGTTAGCGCCTCATTGCGACGATGAAATGGCAGGATTGCCGCTTTATTTTTATCTTCAAAGAAGAGGAAATGTTGAGCTAAAAATTCTTAGTTTTTCTCTCTGCGAAGAAACAGCGCAATCGTTGGGTTATCAAAAATATACAATCGCCCAAGAAGAACAAGCAGCTCTTTTCAGCATTGGGGTGCCTTCAAAAAATATTCGCACATTCCAATTTCCGGTACGCCGTTTTTCGGAACATCGACAAGCGATTCTGGAGGAACTTATAAAAGTTCGAACGGATTTCAGCCCGGATATTGTTTTAGCCCCTAACTCGTCGGATGTACATCAGGATCATCAGGTGGTGCATAATGAGGTGCTTCGCTGTTTCAAGAACAGTGCAACCATTTTCGGTTGGACTTATCCGTGGAACACGTTTTATGAAAAAAATAATGTTTTTTTCGAACTTGATGAAATCATGGTAGAAAAAATAATCGCGTTTTGCGCCTGTTTTAAAACACAAAAACACAAACGGTACATGCAGGAAGATTTTATAAGGGCGTCATTTACGACAATCGGCATTAAAATAGGGAAACTCTATGCGGCTGGGTATCAATGTATTCGTTTTCGAGGAGTACTTTAAATGGAATTTGATATTCAACAAAAACCGTTAACAACAAAACAGACGCAATTTGTTGCAGAAGAATTTGCCAGGTTGGGTATGGAAATTTTTCACGCTCGGAATACGATTAAGCAATATACCTTTGTGGTCGAAAATCCGGATTACATCGGAAGCTTAAGAGCACGCCTTTCGTGGGGAAACTTTCACATAGTTGAATTTTTTGTACAAAAAGAAATGCGCCATAAGGGTATCGGTACTGCTTTAGTTAAACATGCAATTTCGGTGGCGCAGCAAGATGAGGCAAAATTTCTCAGTGTCAAAACAAGTTATATTGCGGCAAGAGGCTTCTATGAGAAACTTGGATTTCAACTTCATAACACAATGTATGGTTACGCATCGGGACTTTGTTTTTGGACTTTGATACTAAAATTATGAAGAAAATCGCTATTCATCAACCAAACTTTCTCCCGTGGCTCGGATATTTTTACAAAATGAAGCAGTGCGATGTGTTTGTGATACTGGATGATGTTTTGGTATCAAACAGTGGCTCTTATTTTACACAAATGAACATCAAAAATACGGATGGCCAAAAACTTCAGATTGTGCTTCCAAAGAAAAAAGACACGCAAAATACCCTTATTAACGAAGTTTTGTTTTCCGAAAATTATCCTTTTTTTTGCAAAAAATTTCTAAAAACCCTACAGGGGTGTTATTCGAAAGCTCCCTATTTTCAGATGCATTTTGACAACGTAAAGCATATTTTTCAAATGCACTTTGAATATTTGTATGAATTGAATATTAAACTTATAAAATATTGTGCAAAGAGTTTGAATATTAAGTGTCAAATAGTACTTGCTTCGAATTTAAACAGTACCCAACAGAAGGAAGCACGTATCATCGATCTCGTAAAAAAATTAGACGGTGATATTTATATTTCCGGCAACGGTGCCAAAAAATATCAAAAAGAAGAGGATTTTACTCAAAACGGTGTTCAGTTGATATACAGTGATTTTAAAATACAACCCTATCCTCAACTGCACGGTAATTTTATCGGCGGATTGTCGGTCGTTGATTTTTTATTTAATACAAACGGAGAAAGATTTTAGGCGAAAGGCATGAAGAAAATTTGCAATCTGGCAACAATACATCCTAGGGATGATGCACGAATTTTTCGGAAAGAGTGTTTTGCTGAGACACAGCGTTACGAAGTGCACTACGTCACCTGCGATGGGAAAGGTTATGAGTTAAAAGACAATGTTCATATTCACGGTATAAAAAAATACAAATCGAAACTCCTGAGGGCGATTTCTGCTCCATTTAGGGTATATCGAAAGGCAAAAGCCATTGATGCCGATATTTATGTGTTGCATGACTGTGAGTTATTATTGATTGCCTTATTACTCAAAAGAAGGAACAAATGTATTGTTTTTGATTGTCACGAGTACTACGACAAGGGTGCGGAAAGCTTCCCTTTTATGCTAAGGGTAGTGCTTATTTTCTTTTTCAAGTGCCTCGCGCGCTTTTCAATTCCACACATGGATGGAAATATTGCGGCCACGGAAGGCATTGTGGATTTTCTTAAGAAAGTTCATGCGAAAAATATCCATCTCTTACATAATTATGCCATGTTAAAAGATTTCAAATCCGTTCAAATGCCTGATTTTAAACACAGGCATTGTATCTTATTTACAGGAACGTTTTATCCCGTTATTTTAAACTTGGTTCGTGCGTTAACACTGTGTAGAAACGATATCAAATTGATCCTACGTTTAAGAAATCTTTCTTCAACTGGTTTAAATTCAGTTATTAATACGTCTGGTTTCCAAAAAACAGACTTCAAGGAGAATGTTTGTTGGCAACAAATAAAATTACTGCATAAAGAGTGTTTTGCCGGCTTTGTTGCCCACGCAAATTATTTTGGTAATAGTTCGGCTTCCTCGAATAAGTTACAAGAATATATGGCCAATGGTCTTCCCGGTATCATTCTTGAGGCAACGAACAGCATGTGGTTCAAAAACTTTATGAATAACAACGGTCACCCGCTCGGTTTGGTCGTTGACGCCGATCCGCAAGCAATCGCCGATGCCATCGATTACCTGTATGAAAACAAGGAGGTCGCCAGGACGATGGGGATGAACGGTCGGAAAGCGTTTGAAACAAAATATAATTTTGAATCGGAAGCGGATGGTTTTTTAAAATTTCTTGAAGAGGTGTCTCAATCGAAAAAATCCAAAAAATAATTCTAAAAAGTTATATATGTGCGGAATATTCGGGATTTTGAGCGCAAAGCCTTACAAAGTTACACAGGCGTTTGCCGATAAAATTTCCTCTTTAATGCACCTCAGAGGCCCGAATGCAACGGGCTTTTACGGGTATCACAGGGAAACCCAAAAAACTTTTCTGCAATCGCAAGTACCTTACGAAGAAGCATGGGATGTGTTTTTTATGCACAAGCGTTTGTCGATTTTGGATTTGGATACACATTCCAATCAGCCGATGCAAAGCTGTGACGGTCGGTATGTAATTATTTTTAACGGTGAGATTTACAATTACAAAACACTTCGCCAGATATTGGAGCAGCAAGGCGTCACATTTCAAACGGATTGCGATACGGAAGTGTTGTTGCAGTACTTAATTCACAGTGGAATTGAAAATTTGCAAGAACTTGAAGGGATGTTTTCGTTTGCGTTTTTTGATCGCGTTGAAAACAAGTGTATTTTGGCACGGGATCCCTATGGAATTAAACCGTTGTATGTTTTTAAAACAACCGATTTTTTCGCGTTTTCTTCACGCATTGACTGTCTGTTGGAGTTACCGGAATGCAGTCGGAAACCAAACATAAAACAATGCATCAACTATCTTGTGTTGGGGAACATCGGTTACGATCCGACAACCGTTCTGGAGGATATCGTTCGGTGTAAACCGGGACATGTAATAACCCTGCAAATAAGGGATAATCATCTGTCGTGCGAAATGCATGAATACTTTCGATGGGAAACCTCAAAGATCGAAAAATGTTCTGATTTTAACACCTGCGCGCAAACGGTGCGCCGTTTGTTGGAAGAAAGTGTCGAAAAACATTTGGCAAGCGACGTGCCCGTTTGTTGCAACTTATCGGGCGGCATTGATTCGTCCGGCATCACTGCTATTGCATCCCGATATCACTCCAATCTCACGGCATTCACTTATCAGGCCGACGATCCGAAAATCGATGAATCCGGTTACGCCGAGTGCGTTGCCAAACATTGCGGCATTCGGTTGATGAAAGTAAAAATTCAGCCGACCGATTTAGAAAAAGATTTTGACCGTTATATTCTTCAGCAGGAAGAACTCTTCGGCAGTGCCTCCAATTACGCCAGTTATAAAGTATTTGAAGATCAGAAGAAACGAGGCTTTACTGTCAGTCTTAATGGACAAGGGGGAGATGAGGTATTCACGGGATATGCATCCTATTTGCCCAGTGCCATTGGTGAAGCATTTATATCGCGCTCGTGGAGACAGGTTTGGGGTTTGTTTAGAAATTCCGCTGATAAAATTCAATTAATCGGTTTTTTGGTTGATGGAATGCTTGAACGTCTTCCGATGTTTCGAGCAACTCTCCGACGACTGTATCAGCGTGGAAGTTACTGTGGTTTTGAACCACGCATATTGAAGGAACACCTTTTGCTTTACCCATCGAAACCATGTTCCTTGCGCAAAGCCATTGATGAAAAACTTAAAATCACCAGTATCCCGCACTTATTGCGGAGCGACGACAAAAACGCCATGGCGTTTTCGATTGAAAATCGTGTTCCGTTTCTATGGGACCCGTTGGTGCAATTTGCACACACATTACCGGAGGAGTATTTGATTTCAAACGACGGATGGCAGAAGTTTATTCTGAGAAAAGCCATTGAAGATTGGGTTCCGAAAGAAATTGCCTGGCGTAAGGATAAAATCGGCTATGCACCGACGGAATCGCGTTGGCTTTTGGCGAACGCTTCCTTTGTAACACATATATTGAGCAGTAAAGTTTTGGATAAATTGCCGGGAGTTCGCTCGGGAGTTGTACGGGCGCACTGGAAGAAGATTGCCGATAGGAACCGCACAGACGGTTGGCGAAGCGATATTATTTGGCGGTATATCAGCCTGATACGATGGATGGAATTGTTTCGCATTTCGGTGTAATAAAAAAGCGTATGTGGTTTCCACCATATAACGGGATACATTTGATACAAGTGCTGAATTTTTTCGAAAAAATACTTTACATCCGACAAGGAAACTCAAACTGTTAAAGCAGCTTTAAAAAGGTCGTAAAGAGTCTTCCATGAGAGAGCTGATTCCTTTCTTGCCTTAAGTTTGGGAGGGCTCAAGGCGTGATCTTTAACTCTCTGGTCTTTGTTCTGTTCATTGCGTGTTTTTTTGCGCTGTGGTCGTTCGTTAAAAATCACACAACAATCCGTTGTTGTTATATTCTTGCGGCATCGCTGTTTTTCTACGGATGGTGGAATTGGTACTATTTATTTGTTCTTATCCTCAGCAGTGTAGTTGATTTTACCGCCGCGTTGTTGATTGGAAGAAGCTCCTCCAAACGTCGAAAAAAGCTTTGGCTGACGCTTTCGATGCTCACAAATCTCGGAATGCTCGGAACGTTCAAGTATTCGGAGTTTATCGTTGAAAATATCAACAACTTTCTGCATTTTCTCGGTTATACGGAAGCCGATTTGATCGTTAATCTGCCGGATTTTTTTCTCGTCCTCCCGATCGGCATCAGTTTTTACACCTTCCAATCGATGTCCTATACGATTGATGTCTACAAAGGCGAGCTCAAACCGACAAAGAATATCCTGCATTTCTTTACTTATTTAACCCTGTTTCCGCAACTGGTTGCCGGACCGATTGAGCGTGCTCCCAATCTTCTGCCGCAAATCACTCAAACGCCAAAGTCTTTAACGGAAGAAGAACGTTTTCGGGCATTGTGCCTTATCATTTGGGGTTATTTCAAGAAAATGGCCATAGCCGACAATTTGGCTTATATAGTGGATAGTGCTTTCGGTTCCCCTATTATGAACAGTTCTTCCCTTTGGTGGTGGGTTATTATTTTTGGATTTGCATTTCAGATTTACTGCGACTTTTCATTTCAGATTTACTGCGACTTTTCCGGCTACACGGATATTGCCCGAGGGCTGGCGCGCTGGATGGGATTGCATTTGATGAAGAATTTCAACACACCCTATTTTTCCACCGACATACGTGAATTCTGGTCGCGATGGCACATATCGCTTTCGTCCTGGTTTCGCGATTACGTCTATATCCCGCTCGGCGGCAGTCGAAACGGCACGTGGCGTACGTATCGCAACCTATGGATTACCTTAGGACTATCCGGTTTATGGCACGGTGCCGCATGGACATTTGTCTGTTGGGGATTGTGTCATGCACTGTTTTCGAGTATTGAACGTCTGTTTGGAGTTTGTACGACACTCAAAAAGAAAGGCTCTTTCGGAATAATACTCGCCTGGTTTCTAACGAGTGTGCAAATTCTCGTCGCCTGGGTTTTCTTTTGTTCCGAAGACTTATCGCAGGCATTGGATGTGTTAAAAGCAATGTTCTCGCTGGACTTCACCGGCGGCACCCCGTTCGGAGAATTTTTCAGATGGGGCTTTATCGGTGTTGATATGTCCACGAAACGAATATATTTCACTCTCTTCGTTTGCGGATGTTTGTTTTTGGCGGAAGCTTTTTGGTTATTCTGCCGAAAAAGAAATCTCAATCTCGTTGAAAAGCTGAAAATTTCGCCTCTTGCACAAGCGATATTTATGGGGATTTTTCTGTTCCTTTGTGTCTTTCTGAGAGGACCCGGGAAACAGTTCGTTTATTTTCAGTTCTGATATGAATTTGTTTAAGGAAAGCAGAACATCTGTAACCTTGTTCATCGCAATAGGATTGGTAGCGGTTTCACATTTTCCTCCACTACAGAAGAAGCAACATCTTCCCGAACGAAAGCTTTTTTGGATTGAAAAGCGTTACGGAAAACCGCGATATGATATTTTATTGATGGGAGATTCCAGAACATATAAAGGTGTCTCTCCGGAAATATTACAAAAGTACATTCCAAACATGAGCTTTTATAATTTTGGGTTTTCCAGCGGAAGAATCAACAGACAGTTACTGAGAGAAGCTAAAAAGAGGCTCAAACGGAACGGAAAACGTATTCTGGTATTCGGTTGCACGTACCTCGATTTGGTGAATATGAAAAATGAACATTTTTTTTACATAAAAGAATTAAATCCCGTTTTATTTGCTTTGCGAAGCATTTTGTCTCAAAAAACTAACCTTTTTGTAGACCAATCCATCATACCTCACACTCCGTTCGGATATATGGAAGAAAAACGTTCGAAAGATGAAAATGCAATTTTAAACACGCTAAAAAGTTATCGTAGTAATCTTCAAAAAGCGCCCTTTCGCACCTCCGATTTCCAACATTTCGTTCAAAACCTGAAATGGTGTAAGAAAAACAACATCAAAGTCGTCGCCTATCGGATGGTTTCGTACCGCGAAATGGATGAATTGGAGGATGAACTCAGCGGTGTCGATTGGAATAAAATTAAGCAAGCCGTTCTCGATGAAGGTTTCGTTTGGATTGAACGTCCGCCATCACCGTTGCTCGAGCAAATCGAAGAACATTGTTGGGATGCGTCCCATTTGAATGCGGAAGGTGCGGAGTTGTTTTCAAACTGGCTCGGGCAGGAATTGGCAAAGCTCGATTGGTTCAAAGAGGATCAACAAACTTCCGAAACAAAGAAATAGCGTTTTCGGCTGTAGAAGTTGAAGACGCATTATCTACACCGAGCAGTCATTCGGACGTTTCGGAAGAAAAGTTTAAAACAACATAACCGTGGACGGCACCCGCCTACCCTTCCCCGTTCTTCACTAAACCCCGTTTTTCAAATTCATCCATCATTCTGGCGGCGCGGTTGTAACCGATTTTCAGGCGACGTTGCAACAGGGAGGTTGAAACGCGATCGGCGGTTTTTAAAATCTCCAACGCCTGCGGAAGTAAAGCATCTTCGTCATTTACCGACGGAATCGCGTCATTCGTTTCGTCGTCGGTTTCCGCTTCAATCCGCTGCTGAACGTCCTCGGCAAATTCCGGCGCACCGTTGCGCTTTAAAAATTCCACAAGATTTGTAATCTCGTCATCCGATACCCACGCACCCTGGGCGCGGATCAGTTGCGACGCTCCCGGCGGAATAAATAACATGTCGCCTTTGCCGATGAGGCTGTCGGCGCCGCCCATATCCAAAATCGTCCGGCTGTCCACTTTGGAAGCAACTTTGAAGGCAATGCGGCTCGGAAGATTTGCTTTAATGATGCCCGTAATGACATTCACGGAAGGGCGCTGTGTCGCAATAATCAGATGAATACCCGCCGCACGCGCCAGTTGTGCTAAACGCGCGATGCAGGTTTCGATGTCCCCCGGAGCAACCATCATCAAATCCGCCAATTCGTCGATAATGCACACAATGTACGGCAGATGTTCCGCATCGCCGTTTGTTAATTCCGACGGTGAAGCTTTTGAAATTTTTCCGTTAAACGTCGCGATATTGCGCGCACCATAACGGGCAAACAGCTGATAGCGCCGTTCCATCTCGCCGATCAACCATTTTAAAGCTCCCGGGACGCGTTTCGGATCGGTGACGACCGGGATCAGCATGTGCGGCAGGTCATTGTAAATTTTCATCTCCACAATCTTCGGATCCACCATGATGAAACGCAGGTTTTTCGGCGTTTCGCGAAACAGCAGGGAGGCAATGATCGCGTTGATGCACACGGTTTTTCCCGAACCGGTCGACCCGGCAATCAACAAATGCGGCATCTTGGTCAAATCCGCCACAATCGGCTTACCCGTGACCTCCTTCCCGAGCACAATCGGAATTTCCGCGTCCGATTGTTCCCAGGCTTTGGATGCCAGAATTTCGCGCAGACATACCGGCAATGGTTTTTTGTTCGGCACCTCAATCCCGACGCACCCCTTCCCCGGCACGGGTGCCTGAATGCGCACCGACAACGCCTTCAATCCCAACGCGATATTCTTGTCGAGGGTAGTGATTTTTTCAACCCGCACCCCGCGCGCGGGCGTAACTTCGTAGCGCGTAATCACGGGACCCGACTGAATGGCTTCGACCTTCACCTCGACGCCGAATTCCGCCAGCTTTTGCACCAAATCATTCGCGGTTTCGTAATAATCTTCCGTATTGCCGTCGTTCAAAATCGGCGGCGGATCCTTCAATAAATCCAACCCAGGCAGTTGATACGAACCGCTGTGCGACGGCAGGGTTTTGGTCGAACGCTCAACCGTTTCGCTCGCCAAAAGGGGAATTTTTGCAGGTTTTTCGCTCTTTTCATCCGACCGCACCGCCGTTGAAACCGTATCAACCGAAACCGCCTTCGGATCCGAGACATCCATCCTCGGTTGCACACGACGGGATAACGGTATCTCTTCAACATGCGCCGCTTTGCTCTCTATTCGCGACTCTGACGAAGACGTCTCCTCCAAATTTTCCGCCGACTGTGCCAATTTTTTGGAATAAAACGCTGTCGCCAAATTCTGCGGCACGCCCGTTTCGGACAAATCAATCGTTTTTCCCGAATTTAAAGCACCTTCACCCGCCGTTTTCGGTTGTCGTTGCCGAATTTTCAGACAAAATCGACCGATTTTCTTCAAAAACCAACGTGTTACAAAACCGAACGGCAACTTCGGCAGATGCCCTTTGAAAATTTTCAGACCAACCTTCACGCTCAGACGGGTCAAAAACTTTAACAATCGACGCAATAAAT
Organism: uncultured Verrucomicrobiota bacterium; assembly: GCA_946186275.1. GTDB lineage: Bacteria > Verrucomicrobiota > Verrucomicrobiia > Opitutales > UBA9783 > UBA3222. The sequence goes on along the minus strand of CAMHMO010000006.1, from coordinate 14,547 downwards.
ATAAAAATACGCGCCAAACATCTTCCGCGTTTGCAAATGCCGATGCCAAGAGCAGAAACACCGCCGATGTCAGCAACAACCCGCAACCGACGGAACCGAACGTATCCCGAAGGCAGTTTTCAAACAGCCAAGAACCGACAAGCCCGCCTTTACCCGCCGAATAAAAGCGGTAATTCGGCTGTACCCAACGCAGATATTGCAAAAATGCGAACCAGGCGCCTCCGAACGGGAATGCGAGCAAAAAACAAATCACATTCTTTCGTCGAATATGCCCCGCAAAGCCCGACAACGACAAACCGCCAACCCACAGGGCATATATCGGCAACAGCCACACCGTCGCCCCCAGCCAACGGCAGGCGTAAAAACAGAAATAAACACCGACGGAACCGAAGCGGTTGCCTTTATCGAACGCCGCTTGCGGAAATTGATAAAAGCGGGATATTTCAGGGTGATAATCCCACAATGCCAACAGCATAAAAAGTCCCGCCAAAAGCAAACAAAAGCCGCGCAACGACCTATAGGACGCGACGCGGACGGCACCGTTGCTCATACTCGACGCCTCAGTGTTGCGAATTTTGCACTTTAAAGCAATCGCTTTTCCTCTAAACGCCTCTGTTCAACACAGTGAATGCACATCATTGTACGCTGGTTTTGCTTTCCAAAATGGTTGAGGTTTGTTTTCATGAGTACATGAGCCTGCCGTTCTCCCTTGCGTTATATCTTCAAAAAACCCTGAAAAACATCGCGACGGCATTGCCGTTGTTTGACGAGACCTTCGATCCCGATTTGCGCCCCGCCGAAGAGCGTTTCGGGGATTTCCAGGCAAACGGCGTTTTGGCATATTGCAAAAAAGCGCAGCAAAATCCAAGAAGCGTTGCACAAACATTGTACGACGCGTTTGCGGCGCAAAATGAAGATTTCGACATTTCCGTTGCGGGGGCGGGATTTTTGAATTTCAAACTGACCGATCGCGCGATGATCGGATGGTTGCGGTGTTTTCACGCACCCGAACAGTACGAAGGGCATTTTCGGTCGATTTTTTCCGACAAAACGGTCGTCGTCGATTACTCGTCGCCCAACACCGCCAAACGCATGCACGTCGGACATTTGCGATCGATGGTCATCGGCGAAGCACTGCAACGGTTTCTGCGCTTCGGCGGCGCAAACGTTATCCGCGACAATCACATCGGCGATTGGGGCACGCAGTTCGGCATTTTATTGGCAGAAATCAAGCGCACGGGTTATGATTTTAACGAACCGCCCGAAGTTGCCGTCGAGACGCTGGAAACCCTCTACCAAGCAGGTTCTCAACGTATAAAGGACGATCCGCAGTCATTGGAAACGGCTCGCAAAGAATTGGTCAAACTGCAACAGGGAGATGCCGAAAATTTTGCGCTGTGGGAGAAAATTAACAAAATTTCCTACGCAAGCTTTGAAGCAATCTATCAACGCATGGGCGTCACGTTCGATTACGTCCTCGGGGAATCGTTCTATCGCGACAAAGTTGAAGCCGTGTACGATGCATTGCAGGCATGCGGATTGGCGAGAACCGACCAAGGTGCGTTGGTGGTTTTTCACCCGGAACATCCGCGTTTTTGCAAACAGCCGTTTATTATTCGAAAATCCGACGGCGCCTCGAATTACGCTTCCACCGATTTGGCAACCGTTGTCTATCGTTCGGAACAATTTAAAGCCGATGCCATGGTGTATGTCACGGATGCCCGCCAATGTGACCACTTCGAACAGTTGTTTTTAACCGTCAAAAAGTGGTTCGAAGCCGAAAAAAAGCCGATTCCGATGTTGTTTCATGCCCCCTTCGGAATGGTGCTGGGGCAGGACGGAAAGGCGATTAAAACCCGCGAAGGAAAGCCGATTCAACTGCATCAGCTGCTCAATGAGGCGGTTGCACGCGCCTATGATTTAATTTCCGCCAAAAGCCCCGATTTATCGCCCGAGGAAAAGCGGCACGTGGCAGAAGTCATCGGATTGGGTGCCGTCAAATACGCGGATTTGTCGCAGGATCGCATGAGCAATTACCGCTTCGAATTCGATAAAATGATCCGCTTCGAAGGCAATACCGCCCCCTATTTGCTCTACGCCGTTGCGCGTATCCACGCGATTTTCCGAAAAGCCGGCATCGATGCAACGAAGATTAAAGACAATTTGAGTTTGGAAGAATTTTCGACCGAAACGGAACGCGCACTCGCCCATAAATTACTGGCGTTTCCGTCAATCCTTGCGCTCGCCTTACAGGAGCTGAAACCGCACCATCTGTGCCGTTATCTGTACGAACTGGCGGGTGTATTCTCGACCTTCTACAACGCCGATAAAGTGCTTTCGGACAATACCGACATTCAAAATCTGCGCCTGCTTCTGTGTCGGGCAACGTTGGCAACTTTGGAGAAAGGTCTGCATTTGTTGGGACTGGAGACGTTAGAAAAGATGTAGTTAAACAATCGGCATGTCCGTTTGCATGCGGGAATGTCGTATGATTTCTGCGGTCTCGAAAGAACTCAAAAATAAAACTTGACGAATTCTGACACGCATCTAATCTCAAGAGCGATGTTTGTCGATGCTTCGAGCATTTATGTTTCGCCGTTCTTTTTCGGCGGTAACGTCCGTCTGTGCGAACGTCGCGGTCGGCGTGCCGATCGATCGTAATTTTCCTCTCTTTTCTTCTTTCTTTTCGTTGTAATCTTTAAAAGATACGGGCGGTTCCGTGTTTGTTGAGATTGCAAAAAATCAAACCTTAAAAAATTAAAACATGAACAAAACAACATCCAAACAAGCCTACATCAACTGGCTTCTTTTATCGTTATTCTTCGCCTATCAGTATTTACTGAGAGGATATCCCGGCATTTTCACGAGCGAAATCCGCGGCACGTTTCACGTGGACGCCACGCGCTATTCGGATCTCGGCGCCTACTGTATGTTCGCCTACAGTCTGTTGCAGATTCCCTTCGGAATGTTGCTGGATCGCATCGGTGTGCGTCGCGTCGTATTGACGGCGTTTGCATTGTGCCTCGTCGGACAATACACATTCATACACGCGCAAACGTTCGAAACGGCATTGTTCGGACGATTGTTGCTCGGCATCGGTGCAACTCCGGGTTTTATGAGTGCCCTGAAACTGGTTGCCGATTCTTTTTCGGAAAAATCCTGCGGTCTTTTCATCGGTCTTACGGGTGCCTTGGGCAATCTGTTCCTGGCGTTCTGCGAACCACGTCTGAAAGCCCTCGGATTGGCGCACAATGATGATTGGCGCTTTCCGGCGTTTTATCTGAATATCTTCGGAATTGCGATTTTCCTCGCCTGCGTTTTCCTGTTAAAACCCGAAAAAATCGCGAAAAACAAAACACTCTCCCCAGATCCATTGCCGGAAAACAATTTTTGGAAAAACGTTCTCAGCGTCGCACTCAATTATAAGGTTTATATTTATGCCGCTTTTGTTATCGGCACCAACATTCTGGCGGCAACCCTGGCGGATTTGTGGGGCAAAAGTTTTCTCAACGCCAAGTATAATCTCGGAGAACAGGAAGCCATCAATTATGTACAGTGGATCCAAATCGGCATGTTACTCGGTTCCGTCGGATTGCCGGCTTTCTTTAATTCGGGCAAAAAAGTTCTTTGGGGTATTCGCATCAGTTGCGCAAGCCTGGGCATTATCTTTGCCATTTTTATCTTCGGTCCGCAAACGCTTTCGAGCGTGCTTTTGCAAATGTTGCTGTTTTGTGTCGGGTTCTTCGGCGGTGCCGATATTCTGGCATGCACCCTGGGCGCGAAGCTGTCCACACCGCAAACGTCGGGCATGATCATCAGCTGGATCAATTCCGTCAGTATGTTCGGCGAACCCGTTCTGCAAAAATGGATCGGCGTCGCATTGGATAAACACTGGTCCGGACTTTCGGATGCAGGCGGTTTGCGAATCTACCAGGCACTCGACTACGAATGCGCCATGAGCGTCATGCTGAAAGTTGTTTGTGTGTGTTTCGTTATCGCGTGTCTGATGCGCAATAAAAAACAGACCGCTTAGTTCATCGGTTACCGATTAAAAAGTTTTCGCAGGCATTCGTTTTCCCTCAATGGTCGTCATTCGTTGCAAATGTTTAGCGGGGAACAATGTCTGCGTTTAACGCATTTGCAATCTCGTATCGTACCGACGGAAATACCCGCCGTCACCGACACAGGCGGGGTGCTTTTAAAAACGGAGGCGGTCAAAAGAACATTGAAAAGGCACCCCTTTTGGCGTTGACTTAGAGACGTGCGACCAATGAACGGACGGGCTTATGTGAACTGGTTTCTGCTCGCGCTGTTTTTCGGTTATCAATACGCGGCTCGCAGTTGCGCCGGGACGTTCTCGGATGAAATTCGCACCGCGTTTTGCATCGACGCCGCCCAATTTGCCGATTTCGGCGCCTGGTGCATGCTCGCTTACAGTTGCCTGCAAATACCTTTCGGCATCGCGCTCGATCGCATCGGCATTCGTCGCATCGTTTTAATCTCCTTCGCCGTTTGTCTGGCGGGCAATTACACCTTCACGCACGCGCAAACCTTCGAAACGGCACGCGTGGGACGTTTGCTTTTAGGCATCGGCGGCGTCCCGGCATACATGAGTGCCGTTAAATTGATCGCCGACGAATTTTCAATCACCTCCGCCGGATGTTTCATCGGGCTCACGCGCGCCATCGGTTCCGCGCTGGTTATCGCTGGTAATCCGCTACTGAAAAGCATTTGTCTGAACGGAGACCGTTCCTGGCAACAATCCACGAATCTCCTCAATTACTTCGGAACCGTTGTTTTCCTTCTGTGCGTTGTTTTTTTATTCCCGTGTAAAAAGGCATTTTGCACAAAGGAAACTTCATCGAAGAAACCGTTTTTCGGCGTACTTACAAATTATAGAATTTACCTTTTCGGTTTTCTCATCATCGGCACCAATACCGCCGCCGTGGCATTGGCAGATCTGTGGGGTCCCGGGTTTCTGACAACCAAATTCGGTTTATCGTCCCAACAAGCCGTCAATCATACGCAACTGATTTATGGCGGCATGTTGCTCGGCTCCGTCCTCCTCCCGATGCTGTTTGCAAAAAATATCATGCGCGGCGCGTGCATCGGTTGCACCGTTTTGACGGTTCTTTTTTTCACCGTCGTCAACGGTTCCGCATCCGTTTCGACCGCCCTTTTGTGCATTTTTTTGCTTTCAATCGGCATCTTTTCGGCGATTGATATGCTCTTTTTCGCACTCGGCGCACGTTTATCAACCCCGCAAACGTCCGGGCTGATCGCAAGTTTCATCAATTCCGTCGGCATGTTCGGCGAGCCGATTTTGCAAAAACACATCGGCATGATGCTTCATCGCACTTGGAACGGTGCGCTGTCAAACGAAGGTCTGCCTCTGTATCGCACCGTCGATTACGAACGCGCCCTGCAAATTCTTCCGATCCTCGCCTGCATTTGTCTGTTCCTGACGTTCTTTATCGGCAAGAGGTTCGAGGAAAGACCGTCTGTTTAACAGCACCTTTTCCGCATTTACATTGACGCAGGGGCTTGTTTTTTGTCCACATAGAAAGTGGATGAGTGTGCAAAAAACCGCCAAACGGGCTTATTTTGATTGGCTTCTGCTGTCGCTGTTTTTTGCATACCAATATCTGTTGCGTTGCTGTCCGAGCGTTTTCACAAACGAAATTCGTCAGACGTTCTCCATCAATGCGGGTCAGTTTGCCGATTTCGGGGTCTGGTGCATGCTGGTCTACAGTTGCCTGCAGATCCCGTTTGGCATTGCGCTGGATCGCATCGGTATTCGACAAACGGTTCTTGCTTCCTTTGGTCTGTGTCTCATTGGGCAGTATTGGTTCACGCACGCATCTTCCTACGAAAACGCCCTGTGGGGACGGGTTTTAATCGGTATCGGCGGTGCTCCGGCATATATGAGTGCTCTTAAACTGGTCGCGGATGCTTTTGCGGAAAAATCCTGCGGTCTATTCATCGGCATTACCGGAATGTTCACGGTGCTTGTCGTATTTTGCAATCCGTTATTGAAGAAAATTTGCCTGGAGCACAACGATTGGCGCATTGCGGCGAATGATCTGAACCTTTTCGGCGCGGTCATATTCCTGCTTTGTCTGTTGTTTCTGTTTCCGAAAAAAACCTGTTGCGAAACAGATAAAAAACCGGAATTACCCTTTTGGAACGCGTTGCGGCAGGTTGCAACGGATTACAGGGTCTACGTCTACGCCGCTTTTGTCATCGGCACCAACATTGTCGCCATGACCCTCGCAGACTTGTGGGGACCCGGATTTTTAATGACCAAGTATCATTTGGATGAACAGCAGGCGGTCAATGATACGCAACTGATCACCGCCGGTATGGTGCTCGGCGAATTGCTGTTGCCGATCCTTTTTTGCAGCGGCTTGAAGATTATCCGCGGCGTTCAGGTGTGTTGCGGCGGATTGGTGCTCATTTTTTGCCTTCTTATCTACGGAGCGCACATTTCACCCGTTTCCCTGAAAATCGTTCTGTTTGCGATGGGGTTATTCAGTGCGGCGGATGCCCTGGCTTTCACGCTCGGTGCACGTCTGTCTACGCCGCAAATATCGGGCATGTTGATGAGCTGGATCAATTCCGTCGGGATGATCGGGGAGCCGATGCTTCAAAAGTGGGTTGGATTTGCGTTAGACAGACACTGGTCGGAGACACTGGACGCAAGCGGGTTGCGCGTTTATCAAACAAACGATTACGAATCGGCTCTGACGCTCATGCTGATCCTTACGGCGGTGTGCTTTGCGATAGCACTGTTCATGGGACGCAAAGAAACCTCGAACAAAGCGGCATAAAGTATTGTACTTGCGATAATCGGTCGTTTCCCGAAGAATAATCTTATGGAAGTCGAGCAACAATGGGCGATTTTTGCGCAAAATACCGAAAAAGTCCTCGGCGAAGCGGATATTCGAAAAAAATTGATCGACGGCAAACGATTACGCATCAAACTGGGCGTCGATCCGACACGCCCCGATTTGACGTTCGGACACTGGGTTGTTTTCAATAAACTGCGCCAACTGCAGGATGTGGGGCACCATATTATTTTCCTCATCGGAGATTACACGACGCAAATCGGCGATCCGAGCGGTCGCTCCTCCACTCGCCCGATGCTGACGAAGGAACAAATCGAGGAAAATTCCAAAACTTATTTGGATCAGGCGTTTAAAATCCTCGATCGCGACAAAACCGAAACGCGCCGCAACAGCGAATGGTTCGGCAAAATGAACTTCGGCGACTTACTTTCTCTGACGCGTCACGTCACGGTAGCGCAAATGCTCGAACGGGACGATTTCACAAAGCGTTATCACGATAAGACGCCGATTGCGCTGATTGAATTTCTCTATCCGATTTTACAGGCGTACGACTCGATTAAACTGGAAGCGGACGTCGAACTCGGCGGCATGGATCAGCTTTTCAATCTGTGCATGGGACGACAGTTCCAAAAAATCTTCGGGCAAACGGAACAAGGTATTCTCTGCATGCCGCTGTTGGTCGGATTGGACGGCGTAAAGAAAATGTCCAAAAGCTTCGGCAATTACATCGCCTTCAACGATTCGGCAACCGATATGTACGGAAAGATTATGTCCGTTCCCGATGCGGTGATGTGGGATTATTTCAAACTTTTGCTTTTGGAAACATCGGAACAAATCGAAGCCCGCAAACGGCAACATCCGATGGCAATGAAAAAGGAACTCGCCCGTCGGATTTTGACAAAATTCTTCGGCGAAACTTGCGCATTGGAAGAAGAAAAGCATTTTGAAACGGTTTTTTCGCAAAAAAAGCTCCCCGATGACCTGCCGGAATTTTCGGCGCATCAGTTTTCAAACTGCAAAACCCTCGTTGACGTCATTGTTGAAACCAATTTATACGCGGGAAGTAAAAAGGAATTGAAACGCCTCGCGGAACAGGGCGGCATCGAAGTTAACGAACAGCGCATGACCGATCCGCAAGCGACCTTGGATTTAAGTCAAACGAATGTCATCCGCGTCGGGAAACGTTTATTCTTCCGTATTCGCGCCGAATAGCGACTTTGGCTGGAATACTTTTGAAACCCAATAAAGCATTTTTGAAGACTCCGCTCGAACCGCCTTGCGGAAAGGAAGCCTTAAGATCGGAACAGGGAAGGTCAGCTTAGTTTGTTTCCGAGTGCACCCTTAAACGTTCATCGTTGCCGATTTTTCTCAATAATCTCACGATAAGAGTATGTTGACCGATCCCATGGCACTGTGTGGCGAACAAAAAGCACAAGCCGGTACTTTATATGTGGTTGCGACGCCACTCGGGAACCTGGGCGATATCACGTTGCGCGCCATTCGTATCCTTGAAACCTGTGATGTGATTGCCTGCGAAACGCCGCGCATCACCCAACGCTTATTGGCGGCTTTAGGTATTCAAAAGAAACGCTTATTCACCTATCGCGACGCCGGCGAAGCTAAAAGCGCGCAACATTTAATCGACATCTTAAAAAACGGTCGTTCCGTTACCCTGGTCAGCGATGCCGGAACACCGACGATCAGCGATCCCGGATATCGCCTGGTTAAACAATGTCGCGACGAACAAATCCCCGTTATTCCGCTCCCGGGATCCAATGCCGCTCTGACCGCACTGAGCGTCTCGGGCTTCCCAACACATGCATTTGTGTTTTTAGGCTTTTTACCTGTTAAATCGGGTGCCCGCAAAGGCCTTTGGGAAACATACAAAAACTTCGACGGTTCTATAATTTTCTACGAGTCACCTTACCGCATCCGAAAAACTATCGCCACTTTGAAGGAAATTTTCGAACACGACCGTTTGGTTTTTATTGCCCGCGAACTCACGAAACTGAACGAAAGTTTTTACCGCGGAACGCTGTCGGAGTTCACCGACGACCGACTGCCCGAAAAGGGCGAGTACACGGTGATTGTTTCACCGAAGTAGCCGATAATCATTTTCAACCTTCCAAAGCTCGTCCTTAAACAAAAGAGAACGGTCAAAAAAACCGAAAAACAATCGTACTCAAAACCAAATAACTCAAAGCTATTGTCGCCCGTTCGGTTCCGAACTTATCGCCAAATTCACAACGCACCACCTCCGCATTTCATCCTGCAAAAAAGCAACCCCAAAACTTCAAAGCACCTCTAACGTCGATACGCATCATGCAACCGAAACAGCCCGTACAAACTCCCATCTTTCTTTAATACCGGCAGTACATTCAGCGGATGCGGTCGGTCTTCCATCAACTGTAATACTTCTTCCAATTTAATATCCTCAAAAACGGTAATCGGCTGGCACGTCATCATATCGGACGCGCTTAATTGTTCCAAAGATTTCTCCGATTGTAACGACCGACGAATATCTCCTTCGCAAATCAAACCGACAAGCCTACCGTCATCCATCACAAATGCAGCACCCAGCGGTTTCTCCGTCATGGCAATTACCACCTCCCGCAACGAACTTTCGGGCTTTAAACAAGCGACTTGCTTCAACGGTCGCGCGCAGTCACCGACGGTACGACTGAGATTTTTTCCCAACTGTCCGCCCGGGTGAAAACGTAAAAAATCCTCATGTTTAAAACCACGCGCTTGCATTAACGCACACGCCAACGCATCCCCCAACACCAATGCAACCGTCGTACTGGATGTCGGCACAAAGCCCATCGGATCCGCCTCTTTTGCTACCGACGCATCCAACACATAATCCGCCGCTTCCGCCAGCGGCGACGATAAATTTCCAACCATCGCAATCACGGGCGATTGAAATTGCTTAATAAACAGTAACAAATCCAATAATTCCCGTGTACTCCCGCTGCGCGACAGCATAATCGTCGGATCGCCGGGCGAATAAATTCCCAAATCGCCGTGCAATGCCTCCGCCGGATGTAAATAAACCGCACGCGTCCCCGTACTGTTGAACGTCGAACTTAATTTCTGCGCAATATAACCCGATTTCCCAATCCCCGAAAAAACAACCTTCCCTTTATGTTTAAAAATCAATTCCGCAACGCGCGAAAAGACCCCACCGTCAAAACGCTCGCACAATCGACGCAGGCTTTCGGCTTCTTCTGATAGGACTTGTTTGGCTGTTAAACTGAAATCCACCTGATCTCACAGCCATTTTCTTCCGATTAAAAATAAAACGCAACATTTTATCGCGAAAAATCTGTCCCATCGATAAGCCTTAATCCGTAGCACATTACCCCTCGTCTTTCCCGCGAACCAACACTTCCGTCACTGTTCCGTCATCATTCAATCGTTTCAGCAATAAATCGGCACGTTCCAAATGCGATTGACAAATTTTTTGATACGCCAGCCCTTCCTCGTAGGTTTTCACCAACCGTTCCAACGGAATATCGCCCGCTTCCAATGTGTGAACAATTGCTTCCAGGCGTTGCATCGCAACTTCGAACGAAGGTTCTTTTTTGCTTCTCTTATCGAGCATAAAAGCTATTCTTAAGAAAGTGGATGGATGCCGAAAAGTCAAAAGTAATCGTAAAACTTTATCCACACCCAACTGCCTTAAAAAACGTATGAATGCTACCTCTCCCGTTTACGTCATAACCTACGATTGTTCGCATCGAAAAACATACGATGTATTAACACTGCTAAAAGCTAAAGGGTATCGAAACGTTACGGTGTTTTGTCATCCCATGACGTACAAAAAGACGTTCCGACCTCTGTTGCAACATCGTCCGTCTGACCTGCACGCCATCGACCCCCAAGCGCTTTGCCGAAACTTAGACTTCCGATGCGTATCGCTACCATCACTCGAGTATTTATCCGACTACATTGGCGAAATCGGTGAAACGCCTGTTTTAATCGCAGGTGCGGGACTTATCCCAAATGATTTACTTCATAAAATCACATTCATCAATGCACACCCGGGGTATTCACCGTACGCAAGGGGTTTAGATGCTTTTAAATGGAGTATTTTAAAAAATTTGCCAATCGGGGTTACGGTACACACCTTAAAGGGGGAGTTCGAAGAGAAGAGAAGAGAAGAGGGATATATCACCGACACGGGGTTGTATATCACACGTATACATCTGCAACCGACCGAAGCGGACACATTTCACTCCATGGCATACAAAGTCTACGAATATGAAATTTCATTGCTCGTTCAATCGCTCGAAATGTACGACAATGCCCTCAAAGAAAATCGTATTATCGAACCGTTATCGGATTTTCCGTCAACGCATCGCATGCCCAATGATTTGGAACGTACTTTGGATTTAACGCTGAAGAATTATCATTGTGATTTAACGCAATATCCCTGTTAAATGAGTTCCCGTCACGGAGACAACGTGTCTGTATCTGAAATTCACCGTGCCGTTGTTGCTCACGCCATCTCCGTCTTTCCGATTGCCAAAATCTCCGTTTTTCACAGAAAATAAGATACATGACCTTTATGGAGAAGACCGTTTTCCAAAAAATCATCGACCGCGAAATTCCGGCAAAAATCGTGTACGAAGATGAACATTGCCTGGCGTTTCACGATGCAAATCCGCAAGCACCCGTTCACTGCCTTGTGGTTCCGAAAACGCCGATTGCGCGTCTGTCGGAAGCGGAAGTCGAGCAGGAAACGTTACTCGGGCATTTGCTGACGGTTGCCGGTATCGTCGCGGAATTAAAGGGTATCCGCGAGAGCGGTTTTCGGGTGGTGATTAACTGCGGGAAGGACGGCGGCGAAACCGTTCCGCACCTGCATGTCCACGTGCTCGGCGGGCGTTCGCTCCAATGGCCGCCGGGATAAGGATGCGCGTCGGCGTCAGGTTGGACCGTTGCGGCGGATCGTGACGGTTTCGGCAGTGTGTTTAAGGTTGAAATAACCGCCGAAAATCCGCAGACTGCAGATGGGTTGTTTTCATGAAACAAAGAACATTGCGGCAGTCGGTCACACTCTCCGGGAACGGTTTACATACGGGGCTTCCCGCTTCGGTGGTTGTTTCGCCGGCGCCCGAAGATCACGGTCTTATTTTTTATGTTCGAAACGGCGGGAATGTTGCTCAAATTCCCGCATCGCTCGATTACGTTGACGATTGCGTGCGCGCGACATCTTTAAGCAAGGACGGCGTCAAAATTCACACCGTCGAACACCTGCTGAGTGCCTGCTACGGCCTGGGGATCACCAATGCGCGCATCGAATGCGACGGTTGTGAAATCCCGATTCTGGACGGTTCCGCCAAACCGTGGATCGAAGCATTTCTGTCGGTCGGATTGGAAACGCAATCGGCGGAAGCCGCTTGTTGGGAAATTACGGAACCGATTTCCATTGTTCGGGACGATCGTTCGATCATGATGTTGCCGTACGACGGTTTAAAAATTACCTGCACCTCAACCGACGACCGCAAAACCCACACGCAACATTTATCGTTGGACATTGACGCAGACATTTATGAACGCGAACTGTCATCCGCGCGCACTTTCTGCACCTATGAAGACATCGAACCGCTCATAAAAGCCGGGAAAATCAAAGGCGGTACGCTCGACTGTGCCGTCGTCATCAAAGGCGATCGGTTGCTTTCAAACGAACCTTTACGATACCCCGATGAGTTTGTGCGCCACAAAATTCTCGATATTTTGGGCGATTTAGCGCTGTTGGGACACGCCGTCAAAGGGCACATCATTGCCATTAAGACGGGACACGCCCTCAATATCGCACTTACGAAAGCCGTTCGTACGCAGGAAGAACCATCGTTGTTGCCGTTGTCGGCGTGCGACAATTCGGCGGCTCTGGATATTTATGAAATTTTGAAGCACCTGCCGCACCGTTATCCGTTCGTCATGGTCGACCGCGTTTTGACGTTGGGTGAAGACACAATTGTCGCCGTTAAAAACGTCACCGTTAACGAACCCTGTTTCACGGGGCATTTCCCCGAAAATCCCGTTTTCCCAGGCGTGTTGCAACTCGAAGCCATGGCGCAAACGGCGGGGTTGTTGCTCGGAAGTCGCTTGGGCGGAAGCGAAGGGTGCAAGCAGGCATTTTTCATGAGCGCGGACAAAGTCAAATTTCGACAAATCGTGCAACCGGGCGATCAACTGCGCATTGAAGTAAAATTGCTTAAAATCAAAAACAACCGCATCGGTTACGCCGAAGGGCAATGCTTTGTGAAAGATAAAGTCGTCTCTTCCGCGGAATTGATGTTCATGATGGGAAACCGCTGATATGCCTATCCATCCGACCGCCGTTGTCGAACCGGGTGCCTCGTTGGACGAAGGCGTCGCCGTCGGTGCCTACGCTTACATCGGAGCGCACGCGGTCATCGGCGCAAACACCGTTATCGAACATCACGCAACGGTCGACGGCTACACCGTCATCGGTCGGGATAATCACATTTATCCTTACACCTTTATCGGCGGCAAAACACACGACTTGAAACATAAAGGCGGCATTTGCCGGCTGAACATCGGCGACGGAAACACCTTCCGCGAATATGTTTCGGTGCACACCTCCACCGCCGACGGCGATGCAACCGTCATCGGGAACTGCAATTACATCCTGGCGTATTCGCACATCGGGCACGATTGCCGGCTGGGCGATCACATCATTATGAGCGCGCAGGTGGCGACGGGCGGGCACGTGCATATTGACGATTACGCCAACATCGGCGGCAATTCCTCCATTCATCAATTTTGCCGTATCGGCGCGTATGCAATGCTCGCCGGGCACAGCTTTTTGAAAAAAGACCTGCCGCCGTTTATGATCGCCGCCGGTGCTCCCGGGGTTGTGAAAAGTTACAATCGCATCGGCATGATGCGCAACGGGTTTTCGGAAGACGAGCGTGTCTTCATCAAGGAATGCTTCAAATTGCTATACGAATCGCACTTTAATCGCACTCAAGCATTGAAAGCGGTTCGGAACTTGCCGAATTTTTCGCGTTACCCGAAGATTAAGGACGTTTTTGAGGCTTTTTTTGAGGAAAATTCCGAAAGAGGACTTGCGTGAGCAGTAAATATCGCACCCCGCCAATACAGAGTGTTCGTTTTTCTTCTTTAAATACAGCGCCAATTTCGCCGCGGTGGTCGTTTTTCCCGACCCCTGCAACCCGACTAACAAAATGTTTAACGGTCGTTGCGCGTTTAAAGTACTCCGTTCGTCGCCCAAAATTTCCGCCAACCGATCGTACACGATTTTGACCACCTGCTGCCCCGGTTGGACGTTTTTGAAGACTTCTTTCCCGACGCATTCGCGCTTAATGTCCTTGATAAACGTTTCGACAACTTCAAACGCCACGTCCGACGCCAGCAATGCACGCCGAATGTCCCCGAGTGCCTCGCCGATGTTTGCCTCCGTCAGGTTTTTCTTCTTCGACAAAACCGAAAAAATCTTCGAAAAACGATCCGTCAGTGCCTCGAACATAGTTTTAGGATAAATATGATTTTTGACCGACGGAAGCTTAAAATCAGGCGATGAGCATCACATATTCCCCCCCCCTTTGAACGCCCCCGTCCTCTTCCCCGTCGAATTCTTCAAACCACCGAAAAAATCTTCGCTCTTCCTCTTGACAACCTTCCCAACTTGTTGTCCAATAAAAGC
>CAMHMO010000005.1 GCA_946186275.1 uncultured Verrucomicrobiota bacterium | reverse complement strand
AAGAATTTATTTTTCATAGCTTGATGGTTTCATGGTAGGTAGGTAGGTAGGTAGGGGCAAGGATTTTTTTTTTGGGGGGGGAGGTTGGAAATTAAATCTCCTGCATTTTCGGTGCCTTTTTATGTCAAAGCACTTATCGGACACGCCGCACAAAAAAATCCGTTCATAACCCCGCAAAATCGTCCGTTATAAGAAACAAGGCTTGCTCACGGGAGTGAAAGTTTTCAGTGTGTAAGTAATCTCTATGGCTCCGTTTTCGCTTCACCCATGGTTGTTGCATCAAACACGTTTGAGCAACAGCGCGGTGCGTCTGAGCCAAACCGTCACGGTGGTTCGGAATTTGCAAGGGTTGCCGTTCCCGATGCGGGCAACGGCGGCGCAACAAGAAACCGTAACGCAACAGTTGCGGGAAGCATTGGAGGGGTTGGAGGATTTTAAAGACGAGTGGGTCGAATGCCCGTGGAATGTCGCTTCTCATCGGGAAAGAATTCTTTTAAAGAATCTTGCCGGATTGGAACAGTCGTGCGACGAAACGGTCGTCTGGTATCATGCGAAAAATTTCATACACATCGTTATCAACGACGGTGAGCATATTCGTTTTCATCTCACATCCGCGAACGGCTCTTTGAAGAATACATGGGCGGCACTCGATACGTTGGAAGAGCGTTTGGGCGAAAAACTCGCGTATGCGTTTGACCCGAAAAGCGGCTTTGCGACGAGCAATCCGCAGGTGGCGGGGATGGGGTTGGACGCGCAGATTCTGTTGCACCTGCCAGCGATCTGCTTCGACCGACAATTGCCGAAGTTGATCAAAGCCGCATCGGAAATGAATTTAAAACTGGAGCCTCTGTGCGTTTCCGACGATAAGGCCGTCGGACATCTTTTCCTTTTATTCAACACGGCGAATTCGGGTACGGACGAAAAATCTCTTTTGGCGCACATCGAAGACGTCGCCGAAAAGATCATCGCGGAAGAACGGCGCGCTCGCAAAGTCATGATCACGGAACATGCCGATTTTACCCGCGACAGCCTCGGTCGTTCGCTCGGGTTGCTCGGGAATTGCGGCGAATTGACGTTCGAAGAAGCGCGGCATTTGCTTTCGATTGTCGTCATGGCGGTCGACGAAGGCATTTTGCCGACACCAAAACGCGCCCTGCTGTTGCGCCTGTGGTGTTCTTTGGGACACGCACGGCTCTGTGAATTTTGCCAAGAAAGCATTCCGTCGTCGGATGAAGATCGCGTGCGTGCCGCCGTCGTAAAGGCAACCATGGATCGGGTTCTAAAGCAACCGACCGCCGCCAAACGAAAGGTTTCCCGTGCCGTTTAAACTGACACATAACGCGCAGTGCGTTCTGCTTTCGGCGGAACGTCGGGCGAAAGGTCTGCACCAATCTTACCTGGGAACCGACCATCTTCTGCTGGCGTTGTTGGAACAAAAAGAGGGTACCGCGGCGCGCATCTTGCAACAATGCCGATTTCGCGCCAACGAAGCCGCGGCTGTCGTTTGCGAACACCTGCATCAAACGTCACAAACGGAGGTTTTTTCCCCGGACGGAGAAGAAACGACGGACGGCGATTTAACGTTAACGCCGTGCCTGCGAAAGGTCTTTTTGGCGGCGGAACGATTGTGCTCGGAACAGCATGGTTCCAAGATTACAACGGCACATTTGTTGCTGGGTCTTTTAAAGGAAGGTCGCGGCTTGGGGCACCATTTGCTCGAACGTTTGACCGATCCCGAATACTGCCGGACAACCGCTTTACATACACTGCGTTTCCAAAAAGATGATGACGACGAAGATGATGACTCAACGGATGAGGAAGATGACGAAGGAGTGGATGAAGGCAATAACGAACCGGACGAGGATCGTGAACGAACGGAAGGCTCAATTTTCGTTCGACGATCCCGCGCATCGGTTTCTTTCCTGAAAACCTACGGTCGGGATTTGACGCAAAAGGCTCTGGACGGCGCATTGGATCCCGTTATCGGTCGGGAGAAGGAAATTGAACGGGTTATTCGGGTGTTATGCCGGCGCACCAAAAATAATCCCGTTCTCATCGGCGAAGCGGGCGTCGGGAAGACCGCCGTGGTCGAAGGCTTGGCGCAACGCATCACGCAGCATCGCGTTCCGGAAGTACTGCTGGACAAAAACGTTATCGAAGTCGATCTGGCACTGTTGCTGTCGGGTACCAAGTACCGCGGACAGTTTGAGGAGCGGCTGAAACGTCTGATGGACGAAGCGCAAAATAATAAGGTTATTTTGTTTCTGGACGAACTTCATACGTTGGTCGGTGCCGGTTCCGCCGAAGGTTCCGTCGATGCCGCCAATATCCTGAAGCCCGCTTTGGCACGCGGGCAGTTGCAGTGCATCGGCGCCACCACGATCGACGAATATCGCAAGCACATCGAAAAAGACGGTGCGCTGAGCCGCCGCTTCCAACCCGTCATGCTGGAACCGTCAACACCGTCGGAAACCCTGCAAATCCTGCACGGTCTGAAAGAACGTTACGAAGCGTTTCACCGCGTTTGCTATACGGAAGAAATTTTAAAGCAATCCGTCGACCTCACACAGCGGTATGTCAACAATCGCCAATTCCCCGATAAAGCCATCGATTTGATGGATGAAGCGGGCGCGCGCACGCAGATTTTAACGCAGCGCGAAGCCCCGTCCACGGAGGAATTGGATAAAGAGATTGCCGCGGCGCAGGAGAAAAAGAAAACCGCCATCGACCGCCAAAATTTCGAAGAGGCGGCGCGTTGGCGCGACCAAGAGCAGTCTCTTAAAGCCAAACGAGGTGCCTTGCTGGAAGCGTGGAAGCAGAACGCAAATACCAAGCGCGCAACCGTTAAGGAAGAAACCCTGCACAAGATTATTTTTGACTGGACGGGCATTCCGATTGAGAACATCGGCACGCAGGAGCGCAAACGTTACCTGGAACTCGAAAAGACCCTCAACCGCTCGCTCATCGGTCAGGAGGAAGCGGTCAAAACCGTCGCCGATGCCCTGAAACGCTCGCGCACGGATTTGAAGGATCCGCGCTGTCCCGTTTCGTTTCTGTTTCTCGGTCCCACGGGTGTCGGGAAAACCTACCTGGTTAAATTGCTGGCGGAGAAAATTTTCGGTCATCGCGAAGCCGTCATTCAACTGGACATGTCGGAATACATGGAAAAGCACACGGTCTCGCGTCTCATCGGTTCGCCCCCCGGTTACGTCGGACACGAAGAAGGCGGTCGATTGACGGAAGCGGTGCGCCGCAAACCCTATTCGATCGTGTTGCTGGATGAAATTGAAAAAGCGCATCCCGACGTGCTCCAAATTCTCCTACAGGTTCTGGAGGAAGGACATTTGACGGACGGTTTGGGTCGCCGCACGGATTTCAAAAACACTCTGCTTATTATGACGTCCAATGTCGGCGCGGAGGAATTTCAGCGCGGTTTCGGTCTCGGCTTCGGTTCGAACTCGCCGAACGCCGCATTCGAACAGGTCAAATCCGCCGTTGAACATGCGGCAAAGAAAATTTTTAAACCGGAATTTCTCAACCGCATCGGCGAACAGGTCATTTTTCGACCGCTCACGCGCGAACACATGAAGGCAATCGTCGATTTGGAACTCAAAACCGTCGCGGAACGCTTAAAAGCCAAGGGCATAACCCTCAAAATCGGCGACGATGTGAAAGAATTCTTGATCGACAAAGGCTTTGACGAAAAAATGGGCGCGCGACCGTTAAAACGCGCCATCGAACGTTACATCGAAAACTGCCTGGCGGATGACTTCTTGGAACAAAAGATAAAAGCCGGACAAAGGGTTAGGTTGGAGGTAAAAGAAGGCAAGATTGGCGTTTTAAAGTAGGAATTTCGTTGGTTCGAGGGGAATTTTCGGGCAATACATTTTCTTCCGTGCAGGTGTTTTTAAATACCGTGGCTTTCGTCCATTCGGATTTAAGAAATTTGTCGCCGAAAACATTTGTGCTTGTACCCTATTTCGTTAAAAAATTACACTCCTCCACGGAGGTGTTCGCATGAAGTTCCGACTATTTAACACCCAAAGTCGCGCTAAGGAAGCGGTTCAATGCGAAAAAGGGAAAGCTCCTGTGTAAATCGGATGCAGAATTTATTTTTAAGGAAAAAATCGTAAGAAATTTTGAAATCTCCCTTACACCGATCGCCGAAAGCACCCGTTGTTACAACAATTACCTGTTCCTTGATATTCGTTTCTACACATCTGTTTCCGCCTCAATAAAACCCCAACGCCGGTTGCGGCGCCTGCTTCCATTCGCGCCCCTGCAACAGACAACCGGTTGCTTTCTTGTTAAAACCACCCCATTGCTTGAAGTAAAACGGTACTTTGTGCGCCAAACATTGGTCGCGCACGTCCGTCACCCACTCTTCCCGCAACGGCCGCGCTTGCGGACCGCTTTCGCCGCCCAAAATCACCCAATGGATACCGTCCAACGGTAAATTCGGCACGGCGGTGAGCAACGGTTCCAGGCACAACCATTTCAGATGCGCCTTTGTCGAAAGCAAATACGGGATGCGCTCCGTTTGCCGCTCCGATTCGACCGTGACGCCCATCCAAATGTTTGGTGACCAATACAGCTTCGGCGCAATCTCCGCCAAACGTTCGGCGCGCTTGGTTAAAATCTGAAACGTGTGCCAATTCGCACGGTTCATGGTTTCGAACACGCGAAACAAAAACGCATCGGGTACATCTTCATGAAACATATCCCCCATGGAACAGGTGAAAATACGTTGCGGTTTCTTCCAGTGGAAAGGTTCCGTTAAACAGGCTTCGTGGCAGATAACGCGAAAACCGTCTTTGTACTTTGTCTGCCCCATCAGACACAAACGCCCTGCCATGCGCTCCGCATAACAGTGCAAACAACCTTCGCTGATTTTCGTACATCCGGTAATCGGATTCCACGCTTTCCAAGCCGGCGCGTTATGCATGATGATTTAAGAACTTATCCTCCTTTCGATCGTTCAGACTATTTAAAAAAGCATATGAACACAACCCACAGGCTTTCCCTTACCGCACCCGCTTTGTTCATCCCGCACTGCGGCAATCGATGGTAATAAGATTGAAAAAACCTCACTTGTTTCATCACTGCTTCGTAAATCTCAACCGCAGGTTTTGGTATTACTGCTTTTTAACAGCCTCTGTTCGTAAAACAAGATACACTCATTGTTCAAAGCCCAATAAAGTAATTTTCAGACGGTCGGCTTCCGCCAAGACCGCTTTTTTATCCAAAATCAGCGTCCTTCCGCTTTCCAACGCCGCCCATCGGATATTGGAAGCATGCATCTTTTGTAAGGTTCGCAATCCGAAAATCGGCACGTCGAAACAAAAATCCTGATTTTCCTTCGCCGCTTTTACCAATCCCATACCGTCTTTACAGATGGATGCAACCCTTTCAATCAACGCATCAGTACCATCAAAGCCTTCGACAAGCAACGTCGTTCCGTTGCGCACAACAACGCTTTGCCCGATATCCAGTGCCGCAATACCGCGACATATCCGAATACCGTGTCGCAACGTTTCGGAAGCAACGGAAAAGTAATCTTTTTTCGTCAGCAACCCCGCCGTCGTAATATGCTCTTTCATAAAACAACGCGCATCCAATACTTCAATGCCGAGGTTCTCAATTTCCGCCAACAACGCTCCGAAGATCGTGGTCGCATTTTTCTCTTTCAGGCGCGTTAAAAGGAGCAAAGCTTTTAAATCGGGCTTCAACCCGTGAAACAGCTTTTTAGGTCGAATTTGACCCGCCAAGAGGACGTACTTTGCCCCGCATTGCCGTAACGCCTTTAGCCAGGTACCGACCTGACCGATTTCAAATGAAGACCAACGCTCCGTCGGTATTGTTTGCAACCAATCCGAGTTTTCTGGTTCGAACGAAAAAATCCGCGCATTCGGGCAGATAACGCACATCTTTTCCCAAACCAACCGCGGATAATCGCCCCGCCCCGCCAACAGAACAATCGGCAGGGAGGGTTGGAAGTTTTTCGGAAAATACGGGGGAAAGCTCATCGAAATACCTCCGATATGTGGTTCGATATCAAGCTTTCATCGATTTGAGCCGTCATGAGCGCATCAAAGCACGATTTTTTCCTCCCACGCTCACATTCCCGTTCTCCGCCGACCACTTATCGGGCGCATCTATCCTTTCACCACAAAATTCACCAATTTACCCGGCACATAAATCTCTTTCACAATCGTACCCTTCGCCAGAAACGGAACCGCTCTCGGTGCGCATTTGGCACGTTCGAGGATATCCCCCTTCAAAGCATCGATCGGAACGCAAATTTCGTCGCGTAATTTGCCGTTCACCTGGATGATAATTTTCAGCTCGTCGCGAACACACTTCGAAGGATCGGCTTTCGGCCAGCCGGCATCGATAATCGATGACTGTTCGCCGCAACGTTCCCAAAGTTCTTCGGCGATGTGCGGCGCAAACGGTGCCAGCAGTTGCAGAAACGTTTTCGCCACCGTTTTCGACAGGTGAGGTTCCTTCTGGAAACCGTTCAGGCAAATCATTAGTTGCGAAACCGCCGTATTGAAGCGCAGATGCTCAATATCTTCCGTTACGATTTGAATGGTTTCATTTAAAAGACATTCCAAAGTTGCCGAATCACGCTCTCCGTTGATTGTTTCCGACAATGTACCTTCGACGGTGACAAACAAACGCCAGATTTTCTTCAAAAAACGGGACACGCCTTCGATGTTTTTGGTGCTCCAGGGCTTCGATGCTTCCAACGGTCCCAAAAACATTTCGTACAAGCGCAACGCATCGGCACCGTATTCATCAGCAACATCCAGCGGATTGACGACATTGCCGAGCGACTTGGACATTTTGTTGCCGTCGGAACCGAGAATAATCCCCGGATGAAACAGCTTCGGAAACGGCTCGGGCGTCGAAACAAAACCGCAATCATGGAGAAACAAATGCCAAAAACGCGAATACAACAAATGCAACACCGCGTGTTCCGCGCCGCCGACGTACAAATCGGGCGTTTGCCAATAATTTAACGCATCGGCATTCACGGGCTTTTCAGTATCATTCGGCGATAAATAGCGTAAATAATACCAACAGGAACCCGCCCACTGCGGCATCGTGTTGGTTTCGCGCATACCTTCAATCCAATCGCCGTCGTCTGAAACACTCTTGGAATCTTCGTCGTTCGGACAAATTTCGCCCGTTCGAATATTCAAACGCACATGCAACCACGATGGCTCCGCGTTTTGCAACGGCGCGGTTGCCCCTTCACCGGGCTTGTAGGACGAAACTTCCGGCAACGTCAGCGGCAGATGTTCGGAGGTCAGCGGAACGGCGCAGAAAATTTCACCCTTCTCTTCATACGAAACCGCTTCCTCAGGTAAAAATTCCAAAAACGGCGAGTTTTCACATGCCCTCAAACGCTCGTAATCCGCCTTTTTGACCCAAACGATCGGAAACGGCTCGCCCCAATAACGCTGGCGCGAAAACAACCAGTCGTGAATCTTGTATTGTACCGTCGTTCGACCGACACCTTTCGTGTTGAGTGCGGCTAAAATTTTCTCCGCCGCATCATCGGACGACAGACCCGAAAATTCTCCCGAAGCCGTCAAAGTGCCCTTGTTGCAAAATGGCAACGGTTCGTTGTTTGCACCGTTAATCACACGCACAACGGGCAAATCATACATTTGTGCAAATTCAAAATCGCGCGTATCGTGTGCCGGGACACACATCACCGCACCCGTTCCGTGGTGCATCAGAACGTAATCGGCAACCCAAATCGGAATTTTCGCGCCCGTCAGCGGATGTACGGCGTACGCACCCGTAAAAACACCGCTCTTGGTTTTTGCCAAATCGGTGCGCTCCAAATCACTTTTGGACGCAATTTTCTTTTTATAATCTTCAACCGCCTCACGTTGCACCTCCGTCGTCAACATCGCAACCAACGGGTGTTCCGGAGCAATGGTGATAAAAGTCACCCCGAACAGCGTATCGGGACGCGTCGTAAAAACCGTTAAATCGCAATTCGCCGATGTTTTAAACGTCACCATCCCGCCTTCGGAACGACCGATCCAAAGCCGCTGTTGTTGCTCGGTAGACTTCGGCCACTCCAAGCCCTCAAGCCCTTTGAGCAATTTGTCGGCGTACTTTGTGATTTTCAGCACCCACTGTCGCAACGCGCGCCGCTCCACGGGGAAATGCCCGCGCTCGGATTTACCGTCAATCACCTCCTCGTTGGCAAGCACCGTCCCGAGTTTCGGGCACCACCATACCGGCTGTTCCGAAACACACGCCAACCCGCGTTTGAAAAGTTGAAGGAAAATCCACTGCGTCCATCGATAAAATTTCGGATCCGTGGTATTCACTTCGCGCGACCAATCGATGCCCAAGCCGACGCGTTGCATCTGTTTTTTAAATGCATCGACGTTGTTTTGGGTATTGACGGACGGATGAATGCCGGTCGCAATCGCATTCTGTTCCGCCGGCAACCCGAACGCATCCCATCCCATCGGATGCAAAACATTGAACCCGCAGGCTTTTTTATACCGACCGATGATGTCGGTCGCTGTGTAACCCTCAATATGTCCAACATGCAACCCCGCCGCCGACGGATACGGGAACATGTCCAAAACCCAGTATTTCGGCTTCGTCGCATCCTCCGTTACACGAAACGTCTGATGCTCCTCCCAATACGCCTGCCAACGCGCTTCGATGGTTTTAAAATCGTAATCCGAGTGTCTCGAATACATGCTTTTATGCTAAAAAACGGCACTGATGACGCAAGGTTTATTTGGGGTACCGCAGAATGGAATAATCATCGTCAGGAAACGGAAAACACCTCTGCAAACAAAACAAAAAAGTACTGTTCCGAATTTTAAAAATTTCACCAAACACAAGCAAAACAGCCAAAATAACCAAAATAAGCTGTTTTTTAGAACAAAAGATATTCTATCGGGATTCAGAAAATCCGAAAAAAACGCAGTAAAAGCCAAAATTTTCACAAAAAACACCCCATTGAAGACACCCCTGCCCCCATATTTTCGCGCAAACATCCGATATTTATCCGTAAGGTACGACAACAGCATGCGGATTTAAAACACACGGCGGCTTTACCGACCGCGAAACTGTTTCTCAACGAAACCTAAAACGGCATCGGTCATCGTCGCAAAAAAGACTTCCCATCCGTAGCCAATCGTACGACGATAGACATCAATGAAAGCAACGGGCGTTTTATTCGCGATTCTCCTCATCATTGAGGCGCTCAACAATACACACAGTACGGTTTATAACCAGTGCCTGCTGTTTATTCGGCAGGATTTGCCGGGATCGGATTTTCAGCTGAAATTGAGCGTGACGCTGTATTTTTGCGCCATCTTTTTTGTGCGTTGCATCATCGGATCGATTGCGGATCGTTGCAGCGGAAGAAAGTGCCTTCTCATCATGCTGTTCGTGGTGTTAGGCGGGCATTTGACGGCATATATCGCGACGAATCTGTCGATGTTCGTGGTTGCGCGCTTTATCCAGGGGCTCGGCTTCGGCGGCGGTCAGGTCATGTCCTTGGTATTGTTGATGCAGCTGTTCCCAAACAAAAACCGCGCTTCGATCATTGCCGCCGAACAGGTCGTTTTCTGCATTGCCGCCGTTTGTCTGCCGCTGGTCGGGCACGCCTGTGCCGTCGGCGGACATTGGCGTTGGACGTATGTCATGTACATCCTGCTGACGCTTTCCGCGATTATTTACTTTTACGGTTGTCAACACCATGAAGAACACATTGCCGCTTCCATGGTCGCTTCGCACGAACCGTCGCATCACCTCATTACGGACAAAAAATTCATGCTTCCGGTCGTGATGGCCGCGCTCACCGCCTCATCCTACTGTCTGTGG
This sequence comes from uncultured Verrucomicrobiota bacterium, assembly GCA_946186275.1. GTDB lineage: Bacteria > Verrucomicrobiota > Verrucomicrobiia > Opitutales > UBA9783 > UBA3222. Next base: position 89,362 of record CAMHMO010000005.1, on the reverse strand, counting down.
GGCAGTTATTTCAGTTTGATTGTACGACACTACGATATTCATCTGTCGTGGCTGATATGGTATCAGCTGTTGCCGCTCGTGCCGTATTTTTTCTTCTCGCTTTACTTCCCGAAACTCACAAAAAACATCCCGCAACGCACACTGTTTCGGCGCATCGCTTGCACGCAGGGAACGGTATTTGGACTGATTTTATTGCTCCTGCTGTGGAATAAAAACAGTGCCGTTCTGCCGCTGTTGATTTTAATCCCCGTTTTACTTCATAACGTCGCAAGCGCATTTTTCCGTCCGCTGATGCAGGGACGCGCTCTCAACGCCGTTCCGGTGCATCAGGTCGGCAGTGCCGGTGCGTTTATTTCCATCTTTCAGGTTGCCGCCAACGCCGTTTTTTCCGTCTTCATCAACTGCATGGCGGATTTTCTGCCGGCGTTCGTTCTCGTTCAGCTGTTCATCAATATCTGCATCCTGCTCTACCTTTGGCGGGATTTGCGACACGGTTCGCCGGCGACAGCATAAGTTCTTCGCCGAAAGAACTTTACGCACGGGCTTGTTTTTGCCAAAATCCATCCTGGTGTCCTCTCCTTTCCCGTCGATTGCCCGTTTCATGCGAAGAACGCGCCTGAGCCTTTTCCCGCTCGCGGGTTGGCTGGCGCGCTATCGCCGTTCGGAACTGCTTCCCGATGCTTTTGCCGGCTTAAATGTCGCGCTGATCGCGTTTCCGCAATCCATGGTCTACGCACTTATGGCGGGTATTCCCGTTAAGTACGGACTTTACGGCGCGCTGCTTGCCGCCGTCGCAACGGCACTGTTTTCCGGGTCGCACATCTTAAATATGGGACCGACGAACTCCGTCGCCGTCGTGCTGTCGGGTTCTTTTGCGGCGTTGGGCATTTCCACGGATCGCTACTATCTTTTCGGACCGTGCCTTCTGGTACTGACGGGCATTTTTCTCGTCATCGGCGCATTCCTGAACATTGCTTCGCTGGTGCGTTACGTTTCCAAAAGCGTCATTTTCGGCTACATGTACGCCGTTATCGCAATCATGATCGTTCGGCAAATCCATAACGCGCTCGGGTTTGAGCTAACGTTTTCGGATCCCGCGCAACAGACATTTTTCGATACCCTGTGCGCAACCGTTGTCGGACTGGCGAAAACCGACGGCGCATCGCTGTCAATGTGTATTTTATGCATCGTCTTGTTTTGCGGCTGGCGAAAATTATTCCCGCGCAGTCCCGTCATTGCACTGACGGTACTTTCACTGACACTTGCGGGCATTGTCCTAACCCGTTGCTTTCATGTTCCGCTGCAGACGTTGCGTACCGTGAACATCGGCGACTGGCACCCTTCGTTGCTCGGCTTCACGGGCGCGCATGTCCGCGATCTGTCGGGGGCGGCGCTGATGTTAAGCTTCGTGGCACTCATTGACGGCACCACCATCCTGCAAACGTTGTCGGCGCGCATGGGAAAACGCTGCAACGTTAACCAAATGGTATTCGGCATGGGCTTGGCAAACATCCTTTGCGGGCTCGGTTCGGGCATGCCGGCGTCCTGTTCGCTGACGCGCTCCGCCGCCAATTACGTCAGCGGCGCCAAAACCGCCGTTGCAAGTCTGTTTTGCGCACTTTTCTGTTTCCTCGGCATTGTCATTTTCGGCCCGTTCCTGAATTTCATCCCGAAATCTGGGTTATCGATGCTGATTATTCTGCTTGGACTCGGGCTGTTCGAGAAGCACTCGCTGAAGATTATTTTAAAAGCCGACCGCGCCGACGCCTGCGTGTTCGTCTGGACGCTCCTGTCGGCGTTTCTGTTTCCGCTGCACGTTGCGATTTTCCTCGGGATTTTAATTTCCGTCTCGCTTTTCCTGAAAAAAGCCGCCGTCCCGACGCTTCATGAAACCCATCGCGAGACGGTCGACGCGGCACACGGAAACGATGCGAGCGAAATTTCCGTCATTCACGCAACGGGGCATCTTTTTTTCGGTTCCGCCGAACTGTTCCGCGACCAAATCCGAACCCTTTGCAAACGCCCGCAGTTGAAGGTGATCATCATCAAATTGCGCCGCATCCTGTACATCGACGCCACCTGCCTGCTGGCACTGGAGGAGCTGTTGCGTTACATGCGCGCCAACGACCGGCGATTGATTTTAACGGAAGTCAGCCCGCAGGCGCTCGAAATCTTCAAGCGTTCCGGTTTGTATGAAACCGTCGGCGCGGATTTCATCTTCCTTGACGACAAAGAACAAACGCAACAGCCGACACAAGCGGCACTCGAATGTGCGCGACGAATTATCGGGAAAGAAAACATAACGGTTCGGTTGCTCACGCAATCGCCGACGGTCGCACATGAAGATACGCTCAAACAAACCGAAACTTCCTCACATAAACCGCTTTCGGAGCCTTCGGTTCGGGCGGATGTAAAATAATGTTCAACACGGGACAATGGCGGAAGTTGTCGCATTATCTGCCCAAACGTAAAATTCCCGAAGAGGTTATAACTTTCATCGAACGTACAACAAGTCCGCTGTGCATTGCCTGTTCGGGCGGAAGCGATTCGCTGGCATTGCTGTTGCTGACGAAATTATTTTGGCCGAAACGCACCGTCGTTCTTCTGCATTACAACCACCGCATCCGCGCCGTTTCCGACAAAGAAGAACGGCAAATGATCGATCTGGCGCGTCAGTTGGACGTAAAAATCGAAGTCGGGCACCGACCGATAATGTCGGAGACGCATTCTTCATCCAAGGCAATCATCGCCGAAACACCCCCTTTGTACTCCGAATATTCAACAACCGCCTCCAAACCAACGCCGCTTGGAGGCAGAGAGAGCACTACAGACAGAACCTTAAAAACAGACCCATCGGAATTTTTACCGTCGGAGCACAACGCATCTTATCCTCAAAATCCGCTTCATCCTCAAACAACGCGTATTGTTCCTCAACGTCCCGAAGCACATTCACCCACATCCGATATAAACCTGAAGCACTTCACCGATACGGCGGTGGCACCCGCGAACCAACCGCTTCCGTTCCTCCCACACCCGTCGCTGCTCAAATCCGACGGTTCCTTGTCGAAACTGCCTTCCGAAGCAAATCTGCGAACCTTACGTTACGCGTTTTTCGAAAAAATGTTGCGCCTTCATTGTTCCGACATTCTGCTGTTGGGGCATCACACGGATGATCGCCTGGAAACCGTTCTTATGCGATTGGTACGCGGCGTCGGTCTTGAAGGGCTTGTCGCACCGCGCGCGCTTCATAAGGTATCTTTTTACACCAAGGTTCGTCCGTTGCTGAATTTTTCAAAAAACGAACTTCGCAACGCCCTGAGCAACTGCGGGGTTTCGTTTTTCGAAGACGCCACCAATGACGAAGACGATTGCCTTCGCAACCGCATCCGACACACGCTAATACCCGCTTTCGATAAAGTCTTCCCGAAACATTGGCGCAACGGCTTCAAACGTTCCTGCCAATTACTGTCCGAACAGCGCAACGATTTGAAACAACGCCTCGAAAAAAACTTTCGATATTGGGATTTCTCAAAAAAAACCTTCGAACGTGCCGACCTACGGATATTATCGACGGTTGAGCTCCGTTATTTCTTCCAAACGTGGTTTCAACAGTACCAGATTCATAATTTAAGCACGCAAACCGTCGATATTATCCTCGCCACACTGCGAACAAACCGACCGACTGCTTTGTCTTTGGATCCTAATCATCGATTGTGTTTCTCCGAAACAACCGTTGCGATCATTACACAACCGCTAAAGCCATCATCGCACGCCATTGCCGTCGTCTGGCGAGGTGGCACGTTGTTTCTCCCGAACGGTGCACGGTTATCCTTTAAGGAAGAACCTTGTTCGCCCGAGCGTTATAAAGAGGTAACTTCGGGCGCGTTTTCGCATAATGAAATTGCCGTTTTGGATGCCGAAGCGTTCACGTTTCCCTGTACGGTGCGCTTTTGGCGCAACGGCGACCGTTACCGTCCGTTGGGCGCAAAAAATGAAGTTAAAGTCAAAGATCTGTTTTCTGCCCGAAAAACCCCGACCGATCGCAGGCATCAACTGCCCGTGATTTGTTCCGCGAACGGCGACATTGCCTGGATCCCGGAATTGCCGCCGTCGGACGCGTTTAAACTGACGCCGCAAACCAAACAATGCGTTTTTTTGTTTTATCAAACGAACAAAATACTTTACGGTGGAGAAAATGGCGGAGAAAGAAACACCCAAAGCACCTAAAAAGCCGAAAAAATCCGCGAAGCGGCTCAATTACAAAAGTTTGTGGGTTTGGGGATTGTTGCTGTTGATTTTGGTCGGGCTGAATTCCCTTGCGTTAACACCCGAAGGTCGTCTTCATTTGACCGTCAATCAGGTTTTTGAGCTGGCGCGCGCGCGGCTCATTCAATCGGCGGAAATCCAAGCCATCGAATCGGGTGGACCGCAATGGTACCGAATCCGCGGAACATTGCGCAAGGACGGCGCGACGTTTCTGCCGGTGTTGCAAAAGGAAGCACCGACGCTGTTCGGGCAAAAGGGGAAAACCGTTAAAGCCGTCGTTATTCCGAGCCAATTCGAAGCCGAGGGTCGGTTAACGGATGCGCGCTTTAACGAACTGACCGCCGACAATTTTGATTTTCAGTTGAAAGAAAAACCGGCGGGTACCTTATTGTCGTCGCTGCTGACCGGAACGTTGCCGTTTCTGATTGTTCTGCTGGTATTGTATTTTCTTTTCATCCGCCAAATCCGTTCCGCCGGCAAAGGCGCGATGGGTTTCGGGCGCAGTCGCATGCGACCGTTGCAGGAGGATAAAAAGAAAGTGACCTTCAATGATGTTGCCGGTTGTGACGAAGCGAAGGAAGAAGTTCGGGAAATTGTCGAATTTCTGAAAAACCCGCAGAAATTTCAAGACATCGGCGGACGCATTCCGAAGGGTTGTCTGATGGTCGGCGCGCCCGGAACGGGCAAAACCCTGCTGGCAAAAGCCGTTGCCGGCGAAGCGGACGTTCCGTTTTTCAGCATCAGCGGCTCGGATTTCGTGGAAATGTTCGTCGGTGTCGGAGCTTCGCGCGTACGCGACATGTTCGAACAAGCAAAGCAGAACAGTCCGTGCCTGGTATTTATCGACGAAATCGACGCCGTCGGTCGGAAGCGCGGCGCGGGATTGGGCGGCGGCAACGACGAACGCGAGCAGACGCTCAATGCGCTTCTTGTGGAAATGGACGGTTTTGAATCGCGCGACGGCATTATTATCGTCGCCGCCACCAACCGACCGGACGTTTTGGATAATGCGCTGTTGCGCCCGGGACGCTTTGACCGCCAAGTTGTATTGGATCTGCCGGATTTACACGGGCGCGAGGAAATTTTAGGCGTGCATGCGAAGAAAATCAAACTTTCCAAGGACGTCAATTTAAGCACCGTAGCACGCAATACCGCCGGCTATTCGGGTGCCGATTTGGAAAATTTGCTCAACGAAGCGGCACTGTTGGCGGTGCGTTCCTCCAAAACCTGCGTCGAACCGTGCGATTTGGACGAAGCGCGCGACAAAATTTCTTTCGGTCGCGAACGAAAGAAGCTGATGGATGAAAAAGATAAGCGCATCACGGCATATCACGAAGCCGGACACGCAATTATTCAGGCACTGCTGGACGACGGTCTGCTTCCCGTTCATAAGGTCACCATTATCCCGCGCGGGCAAAGTCTCGGAAGCACCATGATGCTTCCGTCCAAGGATATTCTCAATTACTCGAAAACGCATCTTCTTGATCAAATTTGTACCTCGTTGGGCGGTCGGGTGGCGGAAGAAATGATTTTCAACGAACAGAGCAGCGGGGCGTCGTCGGACATTCGCTCGGCAACCAAGATGGCGCGGCGCATGGTGTGCGACTGGGGCATGAGCGCGCTCGGTCCAATTGCGTTCGGCGACAATCGGGATCATATTTTCCTCGGCGAAGAAATTGCGCGCGAACAAAATTACAGCGAACGCACCGCGCAACGCATCGACGAAACGATTTCAAGCATCATCGACGAACAGTACAAACGCGCCTGCGAACTGTTGAAGGAGAAAAAAGCCTCCCTGGAAATTTTGGCGCAGGCGTTGTTGAAATACGAAACGCTGGAAGGCTCGCACGTGAAGGAAATTCTCGAAACCGGCAAACTTAATACTGAGGCATTGGACCAAAACATTAAAGCACGAGAGGAAGCGTCGAAAAAAGCCGAAAAGGAGCAAAAAGAAACAAAAGCGGAAAAAGACGGTTCGACGACAACGGCAGACAAAGAAAAGAAGGCGGACGATAAAGATAAAAATCAACCCGAAAAGGGCAAGGAACAGACGGGAAAAAAATGAAAAAAGAAACGTGCCTCATTTACACCTACGGCGCGCCCGTTTTGCGTCAAAAGGCAGAGCGCGTGGCCGTTTTCGACGAAGACTTAAAAAAGCTCGCGAAAAAGATGTTGCGCAACATGTACACGGCGCAGGGCATCGGTTTGGCGGCACCGCAGGCGGGAAAATCAATACGGTTGGTTGTCATTGATCTGCAACAAAAAGAGAGCGAGGAACAGGTTTTTTTGGACGGGCGTTCGTTGCCGATCGCGTTGGTACAGCCGCTGTTTTTGGTCAATCCGACGTGGCGTCCCGTTAACGATTTGCAGTTCGAGAAGGAAGAAGGCTGCCTGTCGCTCCCGGACATTCGCGGAAACGTAAAGCGCTTTTTTGAAATCATCCTTGATTATTGCGATTTAGACGGCAATCCGCACCGTTTGCAGTGTCGGGATTTGTTGGCGCGCTGTATCCAACACGAATGCGATCATTTGAATGGTATTCTGTTTATCGACCATTTATCGAAGAAGGAACGCAACGAACAGCGGGAATTGTTGGACGAAATCAAAGCCTTTGGCGGAACATACGATTATGCCGAAGAAGCGGAAGAAGCGTGATACAATAGGAGGATGTCGCTTTCTCCCTTTTCGAAGTTTCAAAATTGGCTTCCGGGATTGCTTTCACGGAATGTCATTTTCGGCAGGCGTTCGATTGATTTTGAACGGTTCGGATACGAAAGATAGGATATGGGAAAACTTCTGTCGTTTTTGGGTTTAATTTTAAATTTTGTCCCCGAAACAATCGCACGCGGTGTTTGCCGCTTTTTCGGTCTTCTGTTGTATTACCTCTACCGACCCAGGCGAAGAATTGTATTAAAAAACCTTTATATTGCCTTCCCTGACAAATCCGAAACATGGCGTCGCAAGTTGGCACGCGTCAACTGTGCGCGCTGGGTCGAAACCGTTTGGCTGTTTTTGTGCGCTTCCCGTTGGCATCTTTCGCGCGTAAAGAAACATCTTTCTCTGTCACCATCCTTCAAAAATTGGATTGAACACCTCAATAAACAGCCGCGTGCCACGGTTTTGCTTATTCCGCATCTGAATTTGATGGAAATGATGACACAAGTGCCGTGTTTGTTTGAAAAATTCCCGCGCACCGGCATCGTCTATCGCCCTTTTAAAAACGCCGCGCTCGAACATTGGGTCCGCAAAACGCGCGAACGCTTCGGCATTCAATTACTTTCACGCAAAAACGGCTTACAAACGCTCGAAACGCTTTTGGCGAACCAAGGTTTGGTCGGTTTTTTGTTCGATCAATCAACCGGCGACGTCGGCTGTCTGACGACGTTTATGGAGCGTCTCGCCTCCTCCACGCCGTTGCCGGGAATTTATGCGGAAAAATTTCAAGCCGACATTGCGGTTGTTTATGCCAAACGCACGGGATTTTGTCGCGCCGAATTGTGCATCGAGGAATTGGCGGTCGAAAAAAAAGCCCTCCAGATCACCCTTGCCGCCGACCGATGGTTAGAGAAAAAACTGCGTACCGATGCAACGTTTTACGAAAACTGGCTGTGGTTGCACCGTCGCTGGAAAACGCAGGAAGATCCAAAACGCCGCTTTCGCATCGAACAAAAGCGCAATTGCCTGTCCGAAACCTGCAGGGTGAACGGTTGGGAACAACTGCCGAAACGAACGGATGTTTGGATACGACTGCCGAAGTGGCTCGGCGATTGCGTTATGACATACCCCGTTGTCGCCGCCCTGCGTCGGGCGCGCCCGGATTTTTACCTGCACACCGTCGTGACCGAAAACTTGGCGGATCTCGTAAAACGTCATTTTCCAGTCGATCATGTGGTAACGCTTCCGAAGCCGTCGGGATTGAGCTACTTCAAACCTTTTTGGGCGATCCGAAAGCATTACCCCGATGTTTGGCTCAATTTTCCGAATTCGCAACGTACGGATCTTGAAGCGTTCTGCTCCGGCGCGACACAGCGGTTCGGCATTCAAAAAAAACATCGGCGTTTTCTGCTGACGCACACGGTTCGGATGAAACCCGAAACCGACGAACATCAGGTTTTATTTTGGTATCGGTTTCTGCAAAACTTCGGTCTGAACGTTCCGCTGTCGAAAAAACCGCTCTTTGAACCGAAGAAATTCACAACCGTCACCGCGTTCGGCTGTTTCGTCGGTTCCGCCAACACCCCGTCCAAACGTTGGCCGACGGAACATTGGCGGCAACTGATTGGGAAATTGTTGCAAACGTTCCCGAATGCGCAATGTGTATTATTGGGTTCCGCATCCGATCGTCCGTTGTGCGAAACGGGCGCGGAAAGCTTACCGCCCGAACGCATTCAAATTTCCGCGGGAAAAACCGATATTTCAGTACTGGAAACACAACTTCGAACCTTGGATTTTGTGATTTCCGCCGACAGCGGCGGTCTGCATTTTGCCAATTTCCTGGGACTTCCGACCGTCGCACTGTTCGGTTTCACAGATCCGTCTTACAGCAAGCCGTTCTTCGATGCTCCGACGCTTATGCTGCAATCACCGACCCATCGCATGGAAGATTTGATGCCGGAGGTTGTTTTCGAGAAGGTGCAGAGTTGGCTGAAAGAAATAAGTGCTTAGAGTAACTCCGTTATCCTTTTCCGTGGTAAGGCGGTGAAACGGTTCCTTTAAATATCAACTTTAAAACACGGAAACAACTGCAAAACAGATCACTTATTTCCCGTTTCCTTTAATTTCCCGGTTTTCTTCAATTTCGAAGGCGATTTCCTCAAAAAAATCCTTAAACGGTCGATAAAAACTTCTATGTTCACGCGATGTCTCGCCCCGCTCCGTTTGGATTCGCCGTTGATACTCCGACTCAAATGCTTCGGGAAAAATCACGACACTGCCGTAGAAAAAAATGCGATCGCGCAACAACAAATCGCGCGTCACAACCGTTAAACGGGAACGTTCGGACGGTTTTGCCTGCCGAATGAGCGTCAAAATCGTCCCGTCGGCATCCAACGGTTCCGTACCGTAAATCACCCGAACCGCCGAAAAACATTCGCTCTCGCCTTCGTGTGAACCGCGCGCATCAAACACAACCGTTACATCTCCGATCGACGCGAAACCGCGCACCCAAGCAATAAAACGGTCGCGCGCCAATTCCAATGTTCCTTCGGTCGGTAAAAACCGCAGGGCATACATAACATTGTATCCGTCCAAAATCCAACGGATACCACGCATGCATCCTATTTGCGATCGCTCTTAAAAGCCGCCGTTAAAGCTTCACCGGCAAGTGCCTCCGCCTGCCCTCTCCCCTTACGTTCCAGGAAATTTTCATCGAAGTGTTTAAACTCCTCCGAATCGACCGCAATATCGGCAGTCTGTTTATCTTTGCAATAAAAAAATACCATCGAATCGTCGTTACCTTTATAAGCTTTCGACCAGTGCTTCGGTTGGAACGCAAGGACGTCATTTAAAAAACCGAAAAGCGAACGCATGGGCAAAATTTTTGACAAATCCTCAAACTTTATCTGCGCCAGCGTAAAAGGTTCCATGGATTTCACTTCAAATCCCTTCGGCGGAACGCCTTTTTCGTTTAAAGAAGCCTTGATTTGATCCACCTTCGCCTGAAACGCTTTTTTGCGATGAAGCCGCTTGGCATCGTCGGCAACCTGTTGACGCACTTGATCGTATTCGGGTAAATGCGTCGGAATAAACTTATTCAGCGCCACCAGTGCCGCACCGCCTTTAACACGCTGCGGATCGCTTAGAAAACGCTCCTCGCTCAAATCAAATGCCTTCAAAAACAATTCTCTCGGGAAACCCTCTTTTTTCGGAACACTTACTTTCGAATAAGGCGGCGTGGAATAAATGCAACGAACACCGCTTTTTTCCAACAACCGCTTCCAGGCGTCGCTACCAAGCTTGATCGATTGATCGTAGACCTGAACCGCCAATTGCGACGCCGCTTCTTCGGCAAATGCAAGGCATTTTTCCTCCTTCCAGGCTTTCTTTACATCCTCCGAAACGTCCGAAAACTTCGGTTCTTCGCCATCTTCTTTCTCAAAATCTTCCTTATGTTGGTCAAAATAAGTCTTCAAATCCGCCTCGGACGGCTGAGGAAGACGCTCGGCGTATTTATCGGAATCCAGCACCAACAGCGTCACATCGGCTTGTTGCGGAACGCGATAATCCTCTTTATGTTCCTCAAAAAACTTCCGCATCTCCCCATCGCTCAATGTCGGATCTTTTTCTTCGTTTTTTATTTCAAGATAATCCAAAACGTACGTCGCCCGCACCGACTTAAAGGCAACTTCACTCTCCTGCGGCAACGCACAGGCGACGCCCTGCATCACATTTTGCACCTGCTCGATTTTGCAATCTTCTTCAAACAACGACCGAAGTGAAAACTTCCCCTTCCATTCCTTCAAATACTCATTGTAGTGGGAGGGCTTAAATTGCTGCTCTTTCTCGTCCCAAAAGAAACGGCGGGTTTTGATAAACACTTGCAACTGTTCTTCGGTCGGATCGGGCAACTTTAAATCGCGCGCCAAACTCAACAGCCACAGCCGATACAACGCATACTCTTGAGACGCCTGCATTCGATCGCCGCCGTCGCGCAAAAGCATGCTTATCGCACCCTTCACGAACGCCTCTTCCGCCTTCCTGCGGTCGCTCAAATCGAAACCGAAATACTGTTGCGAGGCTTTCTTTTTCCAAAAGAACCCCGGCATGTTGCCGATGGTGAACACGAACGGCACCACGATGACCGCCAGCAGAACACCGAACAGCCAACGACGGTTGTGTTGCAAAAAACGCTCAATGAGACTTAACATGTTACCACTTAAACGTATCGGACGGCTTTAACGAACGGATGAATTCCGCCAACAGCCGAACGGTCGCCTCAACATCCGATAACGCAACCATCTCGTGCGGCGTATGCATGTAACGCAACGGAATGCTGACCAACCCCGCCGCAACGCCTTCCCGCGACAACTGAATCACCCGCGCATCGGTTCCCGTCGGTCCCGCTTCGGCTTCCACCTGGTACGACATCTTCAAACGCTCCGCGCATGCCTTCAAATGTTCAAAGACCTTCGGGCAAATGTTCGGTCCGCGCGCAATCACCGGTCCGGCACCCAACTTAAATTCCCCGAGCTTATTGGCATCGCCGTCGGGAAAATCGGTCGCATGCGCCACATCCACGGCAATTCCGACGTCCGGATGCACGCCGTAAGTCGCCGTAATCGCACCGCGCGTTCCGATTTCTTCCTGCGTACTGGAAACGGACGTCAACGAAGCCGCCATCTTCTCCTTTGCCAAACGCCGCAATACCTCTTGTACCACATACGTACCGCCGCGATCGTCAATGCCGCGCGCGCACAGAAAGCCGTTCTCCATCAAAAACGGCTCATTGTCATACACGACCGCATCGCCGATTGAAACACGCTTCAACGCTTCTTCCTGCGTCTTCGCACCGATATCGATCCACATGGACGACAGTTTCGGCGTCTGCTTGCGCTCTTCGGAGGTCAGCAAATGGATGGCGCGACGTCCCGTAATGCCGTACACATAGCCTTTTTCGGTCAAAATCCGAACCTTGCGCCCCGAAATCAGCCCCGTGTCATGCCCGCCGATGGCGTCAAAAAACAAAAAACCTTCCTTGTTCACATGACGAATAATTAAACCGATTTCGTCCATGTGCCCGCTCAACAGCACGCGCGGCGAACCTTTCGCATTGATGGTCGCAATGCGGTTCCCAAGCGTGTCTTTCTCCAATTTTTCCGCAACCGAACCGACGTACTTTTCAATTATCGCCTGCGCTTCGTTTTCATAACCGGACGGCGACGATGCCTTCAGTAAATCCAACAAAAACGGATCCAATTCCGCTTTTTCCTTTTTTTCACCCTTCCGAACCGCCGTTTTTTTCTTCTCCATAAGCACTGATGCCCTCTGCGCGCAACCGACAGAAAAACACACCCAGTGTAAAACCCGCTGTGCTTCTGTCAAGCATTCGCTTTCCAAAAATCGAAAGTGCTCCGCCAAACTAAGCTAAACTAAAATCTTCCCGCGCAGGGACTTTATTTTTCGCAACGGAGAATATAATTGTACCTGCCGATAAATTTTCTGCTCCGTTTTTTACGTTTTTCGAGAAAATAAACCAATACCTTCACCAACCCCAAAAAACGCCATATACTCGCGCCAAAAATGCTCCGAAGCCCCCTCCCCTGTACTCAAGCATTTCCCTTAGGTATCAGTAGTTTCCGCGGGAGTACCACATCCGCTTCGGTTACCGAAAATGAATACCCCCCCTGCAACCTTTGACGGCGTCCTCACCGACAATGTTTTTCATGATTTCGAATGCAAATTCAAAAGCGGCTCCCGGACCACGACCGGTGATGATTTTCGCCTTTTCGTCCGTTACAGCAGGTTCTGTCGAAGTACAATTCAGTTCTTTCTTTACGCAATCGTGCGCCGTAAATTTTTCCGGCAAACATCCCGCATTTTTCAAAATCAACGGTGCCATGCAAATCGCCGCAATCCACTTCTTTTGTTCGTGAAATTGCCGTATCATCGCCAACAATTTTTCGTTCTTTTGCACCTCAAAACCGCCCTCGCCGCCGGGAATGAGCAAAATATCAAAATCCTCCGCCTTCACCGACGAAAACGCCTTGTCGGCTTTCACCGTAATATCCGTCGAAGATTTCACCTCCGAAGCATCATTCAATGTCGCCGTCACCACCGAAATGCCACACCGACGCAATAAATCCACCGGCACCGTCATCTCGATGCTCTCGAAATTCGGGAACAAGACACACAAAACAGTCAGGGTCTTCATGTTTTCAGCGTGGAAAAAGTCGATGAAAAACGCAAATGTTTTCGCCTAAAATCTCATTCATAATGCTCCCAACAACGGTCAAATTCGATCGTATCACCTCTCACGACATACACTAAGCGATGCTGTTCGTTAATTCGTCGGGAATAAGCATTCGGATAGCCATGCAACTTTTCGTACGGTGGCGGATTTTGGAAGGGGTTCTTTTTAACAATCGCGATAAGTTCCTTGATTTTCGAAATCAGGTAGGTGTGTTTTGCTTTTTCGATTTCCTTACGAAATCGTTTTGAGAAAACAATCCTCATATTCCCAAGGACTTGAACGCTTCCTCCAAATCATCATACACGGGAAGTTTTCCGGCTGCTACATCTTCTTCGAGCTGTCTCAATTCTTCGAATAACTCCTCTTTGGAATACACCAAATCCTCGTCTTCATTAAAATCGTTCTTCAGACATTCGGTTGCGTATTGTTCTGCGGAGAGGTTTTTCTTTTTCGCACCGCTCAGGATACGATCGTAGACCTTCCGCGGCAACGTGAGATGCAGTTGTGCAACTTCCATAAACAATCTCTGCCTATAGGGATTTTATCCCGTTTATCTCTGAGATGTCAACAAAGCGAGCAATCGCATTTTCGGAAATAGACCGCATTACATCGATACCCCCCCTTGAACGCCCCCGTCCTCTTCCCCGTCAAATTCTTCGAACCACCGAAAAAATCTTCGATCCCCTCTTGACAACCCTCTCGCTTTGTTGTCCAATAAAAGCAGTTCCTGCGGTGCGTTCACGACGGATGCATCGGAAGGGGCGAAATAAATAAAAATATAGAAAGTAAATCGGTATTATGAATAAAAAGTTCATGATCGGGGGATGCGCGGCGGTTGCGATTGCCGGCAACGTGTTTGCGGCGGACGAAGACATTTCGTACTTTGCTCCGTACGCGAGTTTGAAGGGCGGCTATGCTTATTTGGGCAAGCGCAACGACATCACGTACAAGAGCGGTTTTACCGGTGAGTTCGAACTCGGTGCCTCCTTCGAGGCCTGGCGTCTCGGTCTCGAGTTGGGCTATAAAAGCAATAAGATTAAGAATTTTAAGCTCCCGGGCGGCTTCGAGGGGACCAATTGTTTCCTGAAAGGGTTCGATGCTGCGGCAGGAAACGTTGTAGCACACAATATAAATGATCTCAACGCTGCCAATGCCGCAGCAGTTGCGATCGGCGAAATGTCGGTGTCTGCATTGGATAACAATGGAGTCGGTTCTCCTGTTTTTGGCTTAGTCGTTGCCAACGGCAATAAAGGGTTGATTTTGAAGAACGTCACCGAAGTGAAATTTGAAAAAATGAGCGCGATGACGGGCATGATCAATGTTTTCTACGACTATGCCATGACGGATGCGTGGAGCATTTACGGCGGTGTCGGCTTGGGTATGGCGCGCGTGAATTTGACCGTTTCGACGAGAAACAGCGGAGTGACGACCGGTGCGAAGAAGATCGGAGCGGAAAAGGCTCATGGTGCCGCTGCCTACACCGTAGCGGATGCGAAGAAAGCGGTCCTGGAAGCTTTGCCGAAGTTTTTCGACGGTAACGATGCCAAGTGGAGCAAGAGCGAACATTCCAAGACGGTCTTTGCGTGGCAGTTGATGGCGGGTGTCGGCTATGAATTCAACGAAAACTGGAAGCTGACCTTGGGCTACAAACTGTTCAACACCGCGAAGGTGAAGCAGAATATTGCCGGCAAGGAATACAAGATCAAGACGCCGTTCAATCACACCGCGGAAGTCGGCTTGACCTACACGTTCTAAGAGAACGGAAGGGTAAGGCGGTCAAAGGACTGCATGTGTATACAAAGGAAGGGCACGCGTAAGCGTGCCCTTTTTGGGTTTAGGAGGGGGGAAAACTGGCGTAAGAAGGTGCCGATTTTTATGGCAACAAACCGACCGAACAGTTCTACGCAACTTTTCGAAGTTGCTTATCGTATGTCGCCAAAGGCAATCTTAAATCGATGGCAACCCGCAAAAAAACTATTATCACAGGCGTTCTGCCGGTCGCATTTTTAGTTTCCAACCTCTCTTTTCGGAAACAAAATCTCACCTTTGCGCACCGTCGCCTGCGACTTTAAAATACCCCATTGGTTAAGCTTATCATACACCACATCTTCTTCCGTTGCACCAATTTGCTCCCAAACTTTCGGCATCATCGTCGGCATAAAGGGCACCAACAGACCCGAAGTGATACGCAACGTTTCCAGCAAATTGTACAAAACCATTGCCAAACGCGTCCTTCGGCTCGGATCTTTCGCCAATGACCACGGTGCTGTTTCGTCAATATATTTATCCGCCAAAGAAATAACCTCAATAATCGCCGCAAGTGCTTCGTTTAATCGGAACGCATCTATTGCCGCATCGGTTTTGTCGCGCAATGCAAGCGCGGATTTTATCAACGGCTCATCGATCGATGCCGCCTCCTGTTCCGCCAACAACGTTCCGCCGAAGTACTTTTCGACCATTGCCACGGTACGTGCAACCAAATTCCCGATACCGTTCGCCAAATCGGCATTGACGCGCTTCAACAAGATATCTTCTGAAAACGCGCTGTCGTTCTCCAAAATCATTTCGCGCAAAAGAAAGTAACGCACCGCATCCGTTCCGTACCGTTTCATCAACACATACGGATCGATGACGTTCCCGCTCGATTTGCTCATTTTCTCGCCGCCGACCGTAATCCATCCGTGCACCGCCAAACGCTTCGGCAACGGCAGCTCCAGCACCGTCAGCACCGCCGGCCACAAAATGGCGTGGAATCGCATAATATCCTTTGCCACAAAATGGACATCCGCCGGCCAAAAATATTGAAAATCTTCAAATGCTCCGTTTTTGTACCCCAACGCACTGATGTAATTCAGCAGCGCATCGAACCAAACATACACGGTATGTTTCGGCTCGAACGGCACAGGGACGCCCCAGGCAACACCCGTGCGCGACACACACACATCTTCCAAACCGGGTTTGATAAAGTTGCCGATCAGCTCTTTCGCGCGGCTGTTCGGTTGTAAAAACGTACCGCTCTCCAAAAGTTTGCCGATCGTATCCGTGAACGTTGAGAGTTTAAAAAAATACGCCTCTTCCCGCGCGTTTGTCACTTCGCGACCGCAATCGGGGCACTTTCCGCCAACCAACTGTTTCGGCGTCCAAAAACTTTCGCAGGGCGTGCAGTATTTCCCAACATACTGCCCTTTGTAAATATAACCGCTCTCATACAGTTTTTGAAACACCGCCTGCACCGTACGAATATGATAATCATCGGTGGTACGAACAAAACGATCATAACGGACATTCAATACATCCCACAGCTTCCGAAACCGCTCCGTCATTCCGTCCACATACGTCTGCGGTTCCATACCCGCCGCCCGCGCTTTCTGCTCGATTTTCAAACCGTGCTCGTCGGTACCCGTCAAAAACAGCACGGCATACCCCTGCATCCGCCGATAACGCGCAATCGCATCGCAGGCGACGGTCGTATAACAGTGCCCGATGTGCGGATTGCCGGACGGATAATAAATCGGAGTGGTGATGTAAAACGGAGTTTTTGTCATAAACCGACTTCACACTGACAGGAAGCGGCAGTTGAAACAAACAAAATCGATGAAAATCCATCGGGAATGACACTTAAACTCACGCCACATCAGCCGCCAGTACCTAAGACTATTACAGAATTCACCCAAGCTATACCGACCTCACATACGACCGTTCCGTCACATCCAAATAAGACATAATCAATTCGCTCAGACCTTGGCAATCCCGCGAAAACAAAGCGATACCCGCGGTTAATTTTTCCGTCGCCATGGCGCTTTTGGATAACTGCTCCCGAAATTCCGCTTCCGTAATCGGCGGCGATTTTTTAGTGACCTTCGGCATTTTCAAATGCACTTCGACGGGTTCGTTCATGTGCGACAGTTGATCCAGGTATTTCGGTGCAATCGTCAGGCGATCACAACCCGCCAACGCCAAAATTTCATTCACGTTGCGAAAACTGGCACCCATAATTTCCGTTTTGCAACCCTGAGATTTCAGGAGTTCAAAAATGCGCCGAACCGACTGCACACCGGGATCTTCATCGCCTTCGTTCCACAAACCGTGCGTTACGTAATAATCGAAAATACGCCCTACAAACGGCGAAATCAACGTTACGTTTACCTGTGCGCACGCCAATGCCTGTACTTCGTGAAAAATCAACGTTCCGTTGCAGGCGACGCTTTTTTTTTCAAGCGTTTTCATCGCCTGAATTCCCTCCCACGTTGCGGCGACTTTAATGAGAATCCGCTTCGTATCGACCGACGCCTTTTGGCACAATTTTATCAAATTCAGCGCTTCTTCCGTTGTTGCCTTCGTATCCGATGCAACGCGCGCATCCGCCTCAATGGAAACGCGCCCGGGAACCGCGTTTAATATCTGCTTCGCCACCGTCACCAGGCACGCCCGGCAAACGGCTTGCAACGTCGGACCTTTTTTGGAATTTTTACAATCCGCACGCGCCAATTCGTACGCTTCGTCCAACGTCGTTTCGCACTCGGAGGATTGGAATAAATTTAAAATCAGCGTCGGATTGGTGGTCGCTTCCTCCGGCTTCCAACGCCGCATTTCCTCCGCATCGCCCGTATCCGCCGTAATACGCGTGCACCGTTTTAATGCTTCCAAAGTATTCATGGAGTATTGTCTGATTGTCTAAATGGTTATTCTTATTATACGCTAAGCCTTTTTTGATGCAATGCGGCAAAAAGACAGCAAAAACGCTTCCAAAGCCGCAACCGCTCCGAAATTCACCTCCGTTCGTCGATAACATTGCTCCAAAGCCGACACCCAACGCGGATAAAATTCCGCCGTCGACGAAAAACTTTGCGGATCGCGTATCATCGCACTCAAAGTTTGTTCAATCCTTCGAAAAATTCCTTGCAGACATTGCTTCTCAAGACCCGCTTTTTGTGCCGCCTGCTCTTCTTCGGAGAGCGTTTCATCGGAAGCGAGGGATAAATTTTCGATCTTTTTCGAAAGATACGCCTGCAAACGATACAACAAACCGTACATTTGCATCGGAGAAACATCGCTTTTGTGCATACAAACGGTCAAAATTTGTTGCTTAAAATCCGACAACCACGCTTCCAATACCGCATCACACTCTTCCGACGCCGCTTCGTTAATTTGAACAAACCAACAACGACTGCGTAAAGTAGGAAGCAGATCGTACGGGCGCACGGTCACCAGAAAAATCGACGTGTCCGCCGTGGGTTCCTCGAGCGTTTTCAACAACGCATTCGCGGCGGCTCCGTTCAACCGATCAGCTTCGTAAATCACAAACACCTTGCGACCGTCCCAATGCGCCGTCACATAAACATTGCGATTAAACTCCCGCAACGCATCCACCGAAATCTGCCGCATTTTGCCGGTCGGCCAAACGGCATGAAAATCCGGACACTTGGCAACTTCCGCCTCCGAAACCGCCAGCAACCGCGCGCTCCACTGCCCGACAAAGGTGCAAAGCGTCTTAAAATCCGATCCGCACACCAAAACGCTTTGCGGGATTTTTGAAAAATAAGCCTCTTTATTCATTCGTCGGTAAGAATGCCCTGTACTTTTTCCCAAATAAAATCCGCAATTACCTCCTTATCGCGACACGCATCGAAAACCGTAATCCGCTCGGGATGCGCCTCTGCCAAACGCAAATACCCCTCCCGAACCCGTTCGTAGAAACTCAGCTCTTCGCCTTCCATTCGATCCAAATCGCTGAATGTACGTTGCAATACCCGTTGCCGACTGACCTTCGGCGGTACATCCAGCAAAAACGTCATGTTCGGGCATACATCGCTCGTTGCAAACGCATTCATCACATCGATCGCTTCCAACGACAAATATCGCCCGGCACCCTGATACGCCGTCGTGGAATCCATGAAACGGTCGCACAAAACAACTTTCCCTTCATTCAACGCCGGACGAATGACCTCGTGCACCAGCTGCGCACGCGCCGCTTCAAACAGCAATAATTCGGTTTCCGCGCATAACGAAGAATGTTTTTTCTGCAACAAAATTGAGCGCACCGTTTCGCCGATGTCTGTACCGCCCGGCTCTCTCAACGTTAAAAATGCCCGCTTTGTCTGTTTCAATCGTTCCGCCAACAGTCGCAACTGCGTTGTCTTTCCGCCGCCGTCGCAACCCTCAAAGGTAATCAAAATGCCTCGGGATGAGTGGGTCATGGGATATACCTGGTTAAAAACAACTCCACGTTTTCAATGACCTTACCGTAATGTAACGAAGTTAAAGCGTCAAGGAACCGATGGGAAATAGCAGCGCGTATCACATGCAACCCAACACCTCGCACACCCGACACAACCTTCCTTCCTTACACACAACGTGGTTACAGTGCTTCCGCCCGTAGGTTATCATCTGAATATGCCTCCGAAACCAATCATTTTTCGGAAACAGTTGCTTTAAATCTGCTTCGACACGTTCCACCGAACCTTCACTCAGACGCCATTTCAGTGCCAAACGATGCACATGCGTATCCACGGGGAACGTCGGATGTCCGAAGGCATAACCCATCACCACCGAGGCGGTTTTATGACCGACGCCCGCCAGACTTTCAAGGGACGGAAAATCGTCGGGGACGTTTCCGTTAAAGTTTTCGCACAACTGTCGCGATAAAGTCGCAATGTAATGCGCTTTCACGCGAAAAAATCCGCACGAATGAATGATTTCGCCGATTTCTTCTTCCGATAAGGCACACACGGCTTCGGGCGAAGGGGCTCTCTTTAAAAACGTCGGCATCACGCGATTGACCTGTTCGTCGTGGCACTGTGCCGACAATAGGGTTGCAATCAACAGCGCAAACGGCGAACGGTAATCCAGCGCGGCGTTCGGATAAGGAATAATTTCGTCCAAAAGTGTCGCAACCGTTTGCGCACGCCGCTTTTGCTCTGCCGTTACGGATTTCATGTATTCGCTTCCGAGGATTTAATGCGATTTTGGAGCAACGCAAACAGGCACAACAGCAAAAAGACGCCGTCGATACACAGTGCCAGCGCACTCTTGTATGAAGTTGCATCCTTCATGATGCTGAAAAAAAACGGACCGACGGCACTTCCGAGACTGACGGCACCAAATGCAAAGCCGTTCAACGCACCGATGCGGTTTGTACCGAACAGCGCCGGAATGACCATGGAAGCAATAATGTTGTTGATGCCCCAATAAATCCCCGTGCAGGCGATAAACAACCAAAGCATCCCGCCTATATCGATATGTTTCACCGCATACAACATCCCCGCATCGGACAACAAAAACAATCCCAGAGACATTCGCGAACCGAACCGTTTAAAATAATGTCCGAACAAAAACGTCATACCGATCGCCAGAAACGAGATCGGCAGAAACGCCGCCGAAACCGCTTTTGCGTTTACGCCAAAATCGCGACACATCGGCACCAGATGAAACGCAATACCGCTGTTCTGTGCATTTCGAAAAAAAAGTGTCAGCCAAAGAAAACCGAACAGAAATCGATTGTCGTTTTGGAACTGTCGTATCGCTCCAAAGGTCGATATTTTCGACGGTCGTTTTGTTCGCGGTTTATCATGAAGAAAAGCACATACAATCAATCCGATACACCAAACATTGCCCAATACACAAAAAAACACCGTCCATGTCCAACATTGACTGATTTGGTAACAAATGACAGGTGTCGAAGCCGTTATCATCGTCACACACAGTTGTACGCATCCCGTTGCAAACCCGCGGCGTTTCGAAAAATGCATCGCCAGCCACGAACGTCCCGCCAATGCGTATGCCTGTACGGAAATTCGTATACCGATGAAAGCGCATGTAAGTATTGCAAACACAATCCATATCGGGAAGGTATCCGCGCGGAGCAAAAAGAACAAACCAGGGAACACGACAGCCAGATTTTCAAGTCGCCGCAAGGGAACATAGTCGGTACAGCCAACACCGTTGCAAATCATATTCTCACCCCTGGGACGAATGTGATTCAATATACAGTTCGATAAAAATAAGACACAACACAGCCAACAAACCGCCGACCAAGTCCAACCAAAAGCCATTTTAAGCCCACAGGAACACAATATTACATCCAATGCATCGGAAATTTGCTTTCTCTTCCGGAACTTATACCCCGTCACCACCGAAGAAATTAAACATACCCAAACAACGGTGGTACAAGCCCATCCCAAAAAAAATCCGATAATAAGGGTAATAAAGGATGCTTTTAACAGATCGGAGAAAAGAAAAAAATACTTTTTCTCCCCGTATTTTAAAGAAACCAATATCAACTCCGCCAAACATGAAAATACGCAAGCCGTCATCATGATCCAATTCGGCTTCCTTGCAACAATATACACGGCAGCAAGACCGAATATTATGCAGGTTCCCGTCAAAAATACCAAAAATTGACTTCGACGACTCTTGAAAAAAACGGACAATACGGTACCGACACGATTCAGAGTTACGCCAAAACAAACAGGCAAAATCAGCCATGGGAGCAAATTCCATCCCTTTGTGCCGTTTTTTACTACACCCAACAGTCCCGTAAAAGCAAAAGAAGAGGCAAAAACGGCGATAAAGGTACTCATGAAATCCGAAAATTTCATGCGATCGTACATTTTTCCGACAAACGGCAACAGCAACCCCGCAATCAGATTTGCCAACATATAAGCACCGCTGATTTGCGTCAGCGGCAACGACAAATCCGAACACAGCGACGGCAAAAACGGACTGAGAGCCGATGTTCGTCCGAACGCACTCAACCCTTCCAGAAGGGTTAAAACGGTTAACGTACCGACAGTGTTAAACGGTTTCATGACGCCGCAACGACTTCCGCATTCTAAACAGGCACAGCATCAGAACAAACACCGCAACCGTACAGAGCGACAGTGCCGTTTGATAGGACGCGCGGTCGCTCATCCACCCGAAATAAAACGAACCGACGGAACTGCCGAAACTCACGAAGGCGTACGCCCAGCCGTGCAGTGCACCGATTTTTCTCACGCCGAACAGCACCGGCAACACCAATGTCGCAACAACGTTATTCAAGCCGTAATACAGCCCCGTGAATAAAATAAAGCCGTACACGCCGACGGTTGCCGCAATCGCTTTTGCGGCGCACAACATTCCCAAATCGGCGCTCAAAAACAACAACAGCACCGTCACAGGCGTTATTTTTTTAAAAAAGTGCCCGAAAACAAACGTCGTCGTAATTGAAACAACGGCAATCGGCATAAATCCGAAGGAAACTTTCTCCGCATCCGCACCGAATTCGCGACACATCGGCATCCAGTGCAACGTAATGCCCGTGTTTTGAAAGGCTTTAAAAAACAGGGTCATCATCACAAAGTAAAACACCATCGGTTGACAGGTTGCTTTTTTCTCGGACGACGACGGCAACGGTGATGATACCGTCGGTATGTTTTGCGGCGGCGGTTTGGCGGAGCACGGACAGAGCAACAGCATCCATATCCACAGCAGACCGATGGTCACCCAAACGCCCGCCCACGTAAAGTGTTGATGCAAATGATACGCGATCGACGGGACGGCGGAACCGATGAGCGTCGTAAATAAGGTATAAATTCCCATGGCGACGCCGCGCTTCTTTGGAAACCACAGGGCGATCGTCGAGCGTCCCGCAATGGAATACGAATGCAATGCCATGCGGATGCCGAAGGTTCCGAACCACAGGATAAATAAACTTACCAACGGTGTGGTTCCTATTATTCCCAGACCGCTCATGCCGACGAAGGAAATACCGAACAGGAGCGTAAAGATACTTAAAAACTTCGGAAACGAAGCGCGATCAAACAACCGCCCGATGCTTGGCAGTACGAACATCGTCGCCAGATGCGCCAATGCATACGCCGCGCTGATTTGGGTACGCGATAAGGATAAATCCCGACAAAGGTCATTCAAAAACGGACTGAACGCCGCCGTACGCCCGAGTCCGCTCAATCCTTCCAACAGCGTTACGACGAGCAAAACCGACCAAGCCGCCATGCATAAGAAATTGAGGCGTTTTTTCGTACCAAAGACAAGGCAATGCGTTCGACGGCAGAAAACGACGACCGCCTATGATTTGTCGTCACCCAAAATCTTTGACTTCAACACCCGCTCCGTTTCCCAAAAAACAGCTTCTTCCCGCGTTTACGAGACCACTCCCCAATGTTCCGCCAACAAACGGCACCGCACACAAACTTTCAAACGCGGTTTATGCGCCTGTTACGGCTTTAAATTCAACTGCCGCAGTTTCGCCGACAATTCCGCCTTAACCGCTTCCAACGTACCGTCGGCATTAACGGAAACAAACGGAATTTTACCGTCCAGCTTCTTAACGGCGGCGTAGGTTTCCTTCATGAAAACTTCGTAGCGTTTCCGCGCCACATTCGGATCCAAATCCGTCGCGCGCACTTCCTTCAATTCGCCCTTGCCCGTTTGTTTCACTTTTTCGTTATGCGCCAGAGCTCGTCGTCCGCGCCCCAGCTGACGCTCCACGCTTATCTCTTCGCTCGTCAGCAAAACAACGGATATAAATTGCGGCTGTCGTCCTTCGACCAAAAGCTTCTTATAAAACCACTCAATGACATATGCCTGCCCGTCGGTGCGCGGGAAACCGTCAACCAATATGCCGTTTCGGTACAACGGATTTTTTAATGCTTCAAAAACCGCCGTGGTAACCGTTCCGTCGTCCAACAGCAGCCCTTGGTTGATTTTTTCAAGCATCTCGGGCGTTTTGAGCAGACTGCTGGCGATCAACGGCTCTTGATAAAGCCCGAAGAAATCAATCAACATCCGCGTGTGCGTTCCTTTTCCCGAGCCCGGCGACCCGCTCAACCACACGATGCGTTGCGGCAAACGCGCCGAAAGTTCGCCGTTTTTGTCCAAATTTTTCAAAAAATCCTCAAAATCCGTTTGTTCCATATTATATATACGTGCAACGCCGTTATCTTATGGCGATGATTCACGGTTTCGCGAGCTTTTATTTTGATTATTGTCCGTAAAAAACATGATCGAGCAAAAAAATTGTTAAAAAATAATTTTCAGCCGTTCTTTGTATAAGATGCCGGTTATTTCCTGTAATAAAGCGTCTCGACCGCCTCCGTCGGACGAGCGGGGTACACATGTGACGCGCACGCAAAGTAAATAATATGAATAATACAAACGGTACAAGACATGGAGACGGAGCAGTCATCTTTGCGGACGATATCGCAATAAACCGTCAAACATACGAACTTTTTTTTGACGAATGTGGCTCAAATTCATATAATTACTTGAGTGTTTCACCGCTTGGTTGGCGGCTTCGAAAATTTTTTTTAAAAAAATGTAAAATTTTTGTAAAAAACGACTTGACAACAAAATATGCACATCTATCATCAGTGACGGTATAAGGAAAAATATATGGGAAAAATATCAAAATTAATGAAGTTATTGAGTGCCTCTGCCGTTGTGGCGGGTGCAAATTCGGTTGCGTTGGCCGACTGCGGTCTGTGCGGAGACAAGACATACGATCACGGGACGGATGCATGCCCGCACTTTGACTACAGAGGGTACGGCTTATCCAAAGGATACAAGCCGGAGACTCTTCCGGATAACGAGTTTCTCGGAAAGCTGGCGTTGGCGGACAGAAAGAACGCGGATGCTTTTCTGAACATTCCGACGAGCAATGCGTCTTCTTTGGATAACACCTGGAGCAATACCGAAACGACGATCCAAAGCTCGAACGAGAAACCGGGCGCTTCGGATAAGTTAAATGCTTTGAAGTTTGAGAGAACGCAGGATTTGGAGGATCGCGCAACGACCGTTTCGGAATCGGATGCGGAGGAAATGACGAAAGAAGTCCGTTCTCACGAAGAAGAACGGCAGGAAAGCAGAGCACTCGCGGAAGCGGCCGAACAAACGCGCGGCGAAGATTTGCAACGTCTCTTCAACGAAGAGAATGCGCGTAAGGAAGAAGCTGTTATTGCCCGGAAAAAGGCGGGAAGACGCACAAGAGCCAAACGTCTCGCCGAACGGGCGCAAAACAACATAGCAAGGCATGATGCCGAGCGGACGAGCGGCAGGGATCTTCAAAACCTCTTCGATGAAGATAATGCCCGTAAGGAGGAAGCGCGCATTGCCAAGACAAAGGAAGCGCGTGCCCGTGACAGTGAAGAGTTACAGGGGATGCTTAAAGATTATCGCGGCAAGAGCAGAGATGCGATCGATCTGGAAGCAAGAGATCTTCATTTGCAGGCGCATTTAAAGAGAAACGAAAATGCCCGCAGAAGATCGGAGCGTTTGGCGAAAGAGGAAGCTCGTAAGGAATTGAATTCCATGATGGCGGAACGCCTCGAAGCCGACAGGGAAGCGACGCGTGCCGAACGTACGGAAAGAGCGCAGGAACTCAAAGAAAAAGCAAATGCGTTGGCGGAAAGCAAAAAAGCGGCTCGGGAACAGGCGAATGCGGCGGAGAAGATTCAAAACGCGCGTCGGGCTCAGTTGGCGCGTCGCAAGGCGGATCTTTTAAGAAAGCAGGAAGAAACGCGCAAAGACAATGCGGCTCTCAAAATAACGGAGGCACTGCGAAAGAACAAAGAACGCAAAGAAGCACAGCGTCAGGCGCAAATTAACGGCGATTACGAATTGGCGAAAAAGTTGCAGGCGGAATACGATGCCGAAGACAGGCAAATTCGTGCCGACCGGCTTCTTGCGGAACAGGAGCAGTTGCGCGAAAATCTGAAAGCGGTTCCCGTCGAAGAGGCGCAAAACGGCGAAGACTTCAAATACGAGTCCGAAGAGGCGCAGGTTAATTCCGATTCCGTCCTCGCGGCGCAGGAACAGGCACGCGAATATCTCGAGACGGATGCGGTTGCGCAGGAACAGGCAAACGTTGCGGCGAGCGCAGGCAATATCGAGGAGGAAGTCGAGACGGATTCGTGGACAATTCCTCCGTTCGTACAGGATGCTTTCCGCGGATACGATCTTGAATACAATCGCAATCGTGCGGACAGATGGGCTCGCGGGTTGAACCCTCTCGGCATCCGTAAGTTGGAAGCCATGCTTTGGTTGACCGCGATTCCGTGCAAACAAATGATGAACGAGGGTATTCGCATGGAAGAGAATATCGCCGAAGCCGTAACCGCCGTAGACGGCATTTTCCCGTATTCGGGCACAAGCGCGGCGATACTGAACGTCTATAATGCATTCGAACACACGGAGACCGCGGAGTTCAGCGGGGGACTTGAAAGGCTCGGCATCAACGAACTGAATGCCGTTCTGTATTATATCGCCGATCAGTATATGCATCGGTTGATGAGCGGAAAGAAGGCGGCGAGCGACGCGTTCATTCAACTCGCGAAGGCTGCTTTTGAATGTTTTGATGCCGTATGGGAAGCGGATAACGCACAAGTCGCTTCGGATGTTTCGTCGGAGAAGACAAGCGACAAGAACGTCGGCGCGAACGCGATTATTGAAAACGAAAAACAGGAAACCGAAGAATGGAATCTTCCGTATCGCGTATATTACGCTTATTGTCACGAAATTCCGGTCAATCTGCTTCCGACGAGCGTGAGCATGAAGTATCATGCAAAACCGGCATTGTTCCGGAATGTCCTGAAACAGTTGCCCATACGCCGGGAGGAAGCGATTATCTACAAAGCGGCGACGTTGCATGCGACGACATTGCAAAAAAGCGGAGAATCCGATTCCGGAATTATCGAACTTGCCAAGGAGGTCGGCAATCTTTTCATGACGGTCGACAAGGACAGTTCAAATCCGCGCCTTCGGAATGTCTTCATGGCGTTTAACAATGCAGTCGATCATCCGAACGACAATCCGATCAGTCGCCAGCCGTTTGAACGCGGTTTCAAAGAGCTTACGGCGGAAGAGCAGCGGAATGCCCTTTTGGACATCTTTTCCGTGTACGGTGCCGCTATTATCAACGGCTCGCGTCCGGCACATCCGGCATTCGTAAAATTCGCGGCAGAGTTCTGCAAAGCCTGCAATTCGGATGTCTTTGCTAACGTGCCGTTGACGTTCGAAGAGTTCGGAAATGAGGCGAAGTCTGCGGTTGCATCGGAAGACAATGCTCAAAAGCCTGCGGTTGTTGCCGAAAATCGCGAAGAATCCAAAGTTGCTCGGACATTTGTTCCGGTAAATGTAGAAACCGAGCCCAGGGAAGGCAGCGAGTGGTGGATCCCGTCCGGCTTAGATGAGGTATACAGCAAGGGCGTGTACATAAACGAAGATGAAGGCGATCGCCGGGATCTTTTGTCTAAGTGGGGCAAACAGTTGCGCGATCTCGGCATACGCCATTTGGAAGTCGTTATGTATCTTGCGGCATGTCAATACGGCACACGAGATATAAGCAGCGAGCGTATGGGAGGTGCCGTACGCAGTATCGCAAAGAAGATGGTCGAGGATCTGTCTCCGGTTCAGAGAGAGGCAAATGCACGTTTGGCGAATTGGTATCATGCACTTGAAAATAAACGGGATGCGATTGTGGAGTTCTATAACGGCTACCAACACCCGAGTTACGAAGGCAGTTTTCAGGGCGGTTTCAAAAGGCTTAAGACACCTGAAGCGGCAATTATATTGGGAGAAATTGCGTGTGCGTATCGTGAGAAACTTCGCGAGGGGAAGCGTCCGTCACATAGGTTGTTTGTTGACTTTGCCGATGAAGTCTGTAAAAAATTGAGCCTCGACGGTTTCTTTAATGAACAAGATGATGAAGACATGACGCATCCGATCTATGAAGAGTTCGGCAATGATACGGTGCGTCCTTCCGCTTCGGAAGAGGTTGAAGTTCGTCGTGGCATCCTCGATGAGGATAACAGGGCCTTGGTGGAACCTGTCGGAGCGTAAAAAAAAGATAAGTTATCCGTAAAAGATAAGTTATCGAATTGTAAAGGAGCCCTCGCAAAAGCGGGGGCTTTTTTATTGCCGCAGAAAGAATCGAAAGCCGCCTTTAGCAAAGGCACGCGTGTAACAATGCAATGCTTAAACAGTTGAACGATTTTTTTGGGAAGACTGCCTGCCGTTCAACTTTATGATTTTGTTGTGTTTTTGCCGATATACTTGGTTTTGTCGTTCACCCCCTCCTGCCTTTTGGACACGTTATATGCACGGCAGAGCACGGTTCCTCGAATAAAAGCGTCCGATTTGCGTTTTGCGGCGGAATCCTTCGGGAAGAAATCAAGTTACGGCAAACGGCTGTTGAAACCAAAAAAAATGGAGTTCAAACGCACGCATCCGCAATAAATTACTTTCCCATCTTCTTGACACGGTAATTTTTTTAATACGGAGCACGCAATTGAACCTCAAGGTGTTCCACGGAGATACAACGGAGCAATTTCATTAAAACCAGACGGCATTTTGCGTATCGCATCCGCAGAGCACAACACTCTCAAGATAATCGCAACAACGTACGATCAAAAGAAGACAAAACAAAGCCGATACAACACAAGAATTCGACGAAACACCAAAAAAAACCAAGGGCACCTTTGCGGTGCCCTTGGAAAATAAATAGAAAGCTATACCATAAAAGGACGACCGATATACGTAAAAGTTGTTCAAAGTTTTTTTGGAAATTTTCGTGTACACTTCAAAAAGCAACACGTGCAAAACCCGACACCCGGGATAAACAGACATAATTTATTCTCAAACAACACCCGCCAAACGACGTTCCAAAATAATACGCCAAAATACGCCAAACGACGCATTCATTCAGTAACCGCACTATATCCGAAAAAAACACTTCCCTGCCCTCTTGATACTGTGATTTTTTTTGATATGGATCACGGCAATGGTTTGATAGTTGCCCCCTCGGTGAAAGCACAGAGGCAAAACTTCATCCAACATCCGTCTGCAATAAAAAAAATTGTGTGCGAAAACACACGACGTATTTAAACGGGACTTACAAAACACTTCCCCAAAAACACCGCCGCCGGCAAAACTGCCGGCGGTGATGCGAAAGTAACCGAAGCATTTGGGGAATACTTCGGAACAATGAATAAAAAACGTGTTCATAAGGGAGAGACCGAAGCATTGGGAAATCGTTCAAAGATTTTTCGGGAAAAAAGAAGTTACTCCAACGCTCCGTTTTAAAAAAAACTTTTAACAAAACTTTCACGTAAAGCATGTCGGTTCCGTTATCCCCCCCCTAAACAGCTGATGTTTCTTCCAAAAACAATTACGGAACGTAAGATTTTTTCAAAAAAACGCGTTTTTACGGTCGTATTCCCTACAAAAAATACCCCTCTTGTTTTTCGGAAATCGGCATCTTTAAAAACTTCATCACGCACAGCATATCTTCCCACACCATGCGTTTGGAAGCGGACGTACCGTTGCGCAACAGATACGACGGATGATAGGTCACCAACAGCGGAATTTTATGAAATTCAAACCACTTCCCGCGGCAATCGCGCATTTTTCGATTGGCGTCATAACCGAGCAGACCGTTCACCGCCGTCAAACCCAAGGCAACAAGGACCTTCGGGCGCACAATCTCCACCTGCCCGATGAGATAGGGCAAACAAAACCGCATTTCTTCCTGCGTCGGCGGTCGATTGCCGATGCGGTTCGGCGTCTCCGGACGCCAATTCATAATGTTGCCGATGTACACGTCCGAACGCCGCAACCCCATGGCTTCGATAATTTTTGTCAACAACTGCCCCGCGCGCCCGACAAAAACCTCGCCCTGCTCCTCTTCTTCCGCACCCGGCGCTTCACCGCAAAAGAAAATATCGGCATCCAAATTCCCGCTTCCGAACACCGGCTTTTTACCCTCAGGAACATGTTGCAGACAATTCGGACAGGATAAAACTTTTTCCTTCAGCCACTGCCATTGCTCCGCCTTTGTCCCCGACGGGAGCGTTACAACGGGAGACATTCCGACATTATCCGATGTTTGTGCTTCGGATGTATGCAAAACTGATTGAGGCAAATTTGAAGGAAAGGAAGAAGAGACAGAAGCAACATGTTCCGTTGCACAACCTATCGGCTTTGCGTGAGAAGCCCTGTCGAAATCCTCTGCAAGCACCCTATGTTCGTTCTGCAAAAAATCACTCAGAACTTTCGGCGAAAGCAGAAAATTCTCTTCGCCCAACGTCCGTTGCGTTTTCAGAATGCCTTCCAGCAACCGATCGATTTCGGTTTGCATTAAGCAATCAAATTTCGTATCGGACGCTCGGGATTGACGTCGGCATTGTAATCCACACCTTCGCACTCGAACCCGAACAGCTGCAAAAAATTCTTTTTGTAGCCGTCAAAGTCACTTAATGTACGTAAATTACTTGTGTTGATTCGCTCCCAAATCCGTTGTACTTCGAATTGCACTTCGGGTTTCAATTCCAAATCGTCCAAACGCACGCACGTCGCACTGTCACGCTTTAAAGCACCCTTTTCGTCAAACAAGCCCGCAAAAAGACGGTACATTTGCTGAATGCAATCCTCATGCAATCCCGCCTCCTTCATGACTTTGAACAAAATCGAATTATAAAGCGGAACCACGGGAATGGCGGAACTGGCTTGTGTTACAACGGCTTTATTGACCGAAATCAACGCCCGACCTTGAATTTTGTCCGACAGAAAACTATTCAAACGTTCGGCGGTTTCCGCCAGGTGCGCCTTCGCCCGTCCGATGGTACCCGACTTGTAAATCGGCCACGTCACCTCCGGACCGATGTAGGAATACGCCACGATTGTTGCGTTCGAAGCCAGAAGCTTTTCCGCAACCAATAAGCGGATCCATTCCTCCCAGTCTTCGCCCCCCATGACTTTGACCGTTTGGAAAATTTCGTCATCGGTCGCGGGTTCGAGGGTGATTTCAAAGACTTCGCCTTTGTCGGTATTGACGGTTTTGCTCGTAAAACTTTGCCCGATCGGCTTTAAAACCGACTTATATGTTATCCCGTCTTTATCCGTTCGACGCGGAGCCGCCAGGCTGTAAATCACGCAATCGACCGTCCCGAGCGTCTTTCGCAGGGCTTCGACGGTTTTTGTTTTAAAGTCCGACGAAAACGCATCGCCGTTCATCGAATAAAAAGGAATACCTTCCTTCAATGCCGCCGCTTCCAACGCCGCGGTATTGTACCAACCTGCCGAAGCGGGTTTGCCGTCCGCGCTCGGGCGTTCATAAAACACGCCGAATGTTGCCGCCTTCGCACCGGCGACGCTCACGATGCGACTCGCTAACCCGTAGCCCGTTGATGCACCCAAAATCAAAATACGCTTCGGCGCATTCTTTAATTCGCCCCGCGCGCGCACATAATCAATTTGCTTCCGAACCTGCGCCGCACAACCGTCCGGGTGCGCCGTAATGCAAATGAAACCGCGAACTTTCGATTGGATGATCATCTCGCTTCATTGTCACATCTTACCGCCACAACGCAAATACAATTTTCCGTTACGCGCCGCACAAAAGAAACGATTTTGATAAAATTTTTCTTAAAAAATTGACAATTCGCCCGCTTTTTTCCCTCATAAGAGTGTTTTCGGCATTTCGCCGCCACGCTTCGTTATTTGAGTTCTTATGGCTTCGCATCCGTCCAAACGCCACCGACAGCGTCAATGCATTATCGAGTGTTTGTACATGCGGGATGTCCAGCAGGATGTTGCAGTCGAAACGCTTTATGCTTGGTATTGTGAAGAAAAGAAAGATGCGAGCGATATTCTGCCGTCTGAGTTTGTTTCGACAACTCTGTACGATGTTGTTCGGCAACAGCCGTTGATTGACAAAATTCTGGAAAAGCACGCGGAAAATTGGGCGTTCGAACGCATCGCGAAGGTCGATCTGGCGATTTTACGGCTCGCCGTTTATGAGTTAAAATTCGCGCAAACACCGCCGCCGGTAGTCATTAACGAAGCCATTGAACTCGCCAAGGAGTACGCATCGGACGATTCCAAGCGTTTCATCAACGGCATGCTTGATCGCATTGCAAAGGAGGTATGTTAAGTTCTTGTGAAACGACATCGGCGGTCACTAATGAAGCTGTTAAGCTCGCCAAAGAGTACGCATCGGATGATTCCAAGCGTTTCATCAACGGCATGCCGAAGCACATCTCAAAGGAAGTATGTTAGGCTTTTTTAAAACGTTTGCGGAAAAATGCGCCAAAGTACGTCAGAGCATCACGCGCAGTGTTGTCGCCGTTTTCTCGAAACCTTCTCTCTCGGCGGACGACCGACAATCGTTGGAACGGAGTTTGTACGAAGCGGATTTCGGCGTCGATACCGTCGAATATGTCCTGAAACGCGTTGAAGAAGCCTCCAAAACAAACAAAACCGTCGATGGCACCGAACTGCTGCGCCAAATTTTAACCGAACTTTTACAGGGTTCCGAAGGTAATCCTCTGTCGGTTCCATCCGATGCCGTCGCCGCAGGTACTCCGTCGAACGTGAGCGGAGCGGTTGAAAACGAAGAATACCGCGGCAACACCTCCGAAGGACAAGTTTTCCGTTCGCCCGTATTGGAACAACAGGCAACAAACGGCGCATCCCATCCGAATATGCCTTTTACTCTAACCGATGCCTCACCTGCATCCGATAAAAATGCTTCTCTGCCTCAATCGCCTCCGAATACGCAGGCGGTCGATTTACAGGTCATACTGCTGTTGGGCATCAACGGAGCAGGGAAAACAACCACCGCGGCGAAATTGGCACATTTCTTCGAAAAAAACAACCGACATACCCTGTTGGGCTCCTGCGATACCTTTCGCGCCGCGGCGGATCAGCAACTGAAAACCTGGGCGGAACGGTTGCATTTGGACTGCATCGGCAGTCAACAGCGTGCCGATGCGGCTTCCGTCGCCTACGACGTTTGCCAAGCGGGTCTCCATCGCGGCTATCAACGCGTCATTTTGGATACCGCCGGGCGCCTGCACACCAAAACCTCGCTCACGGAGGAACTCAAAAAGATGGTACGCGTACTTCACAAGTGCCATCCGTTGTTTCCGCAACACCGCTGGCTGGTCATCGACGGTTCCCTTGGCACCAATTCCCTGCAACAGGCGAAATTATTTCACGAAGCCGTCGGTTTGACGGGACTTATTGTCACCAAACTGGACGGAACGAGCAAAGGCGGTGCATTGGTCGGCATTTATCAAACCCTGCACGTACCGATTTACTTCGTCGGTCTGGGCGAAAAAGCGGAGGATTTGCAACCGTTTTCGATAGCGTCCTACGTAGAGGCACTTATCGGCGGAGAGGGGTAAAATTTGCCCCTGTTTTAGCACGCAGATGACGGTTGGTTAAAAACTGTCACAATGTGCTCCCTTGAGCCGGGCACATTTGTGTACACATAGATTTTACAAGAAAGAAAAACAAGGAAGACCGAGTGAGCCAAGTGCCAGCACCTCTCGGTACCCGCTCCTCGCATTATAAATCCCGTAATGGGATGGCTCTAAAACCTATACGTCAGTCCCACCTCTGCAGCATGCAAACAGTTTGATTTCACCGACAAACCACAGCCGTCGGCATCAAGGAAACGAAAATCGCCGGGTACATAACGCAAACGATAGCCGACACTCAAAGACCAGTTGTCATTCAAATACCAACCGAGCCCGCCAAACGCCTGACCGCCCCCCCCCCATTTGGCATCATGCTCGGAATGCACGTCGTTCCACTCATCACCAGTGCCTATGTCTATACCGGTTTCACGGAAATGCCAATCCGCAACCGCGCGTACAATCCCGACACCGACGCCGCTGTACAGGAAAGCGCGCTCACCGATGTCCTGTTTAAACGTAAAGTTACAGGCACTGAAAGAATGCTTAATTTTGCCGTCCGCCGAAATCTCGTCCACCCGTACCACCAGGAAAACCTCCGGCGAATTACATCGAAGATTATCGTGAACTTTTTCTCCGAAACTTCCCAGTTCCAACCCTAAAAATACGCGATCTTCAAAACAGGCTATACCTGCTTCCGCCGAATACAACCAACCGCTTTCGGTGCTTCTTTTCCAATTCCAATCACCGATATCGTAATGATCACGCATTTTATATTCTCCAAACAGCCACCCGCCGCGCAATGTCACGTATGGGCTCCACTCCCGTCCATAGTCAACCTCTAAACTACTCGTCGCTCCCAACGACACACCCGACAGCATCCCAACAACGCACATTGAGCTTGTGAAACATGTACATCTCCTCTTCATACTTTCATGGAAAAAAAGAAAGAAAGGAAGAAAGGAATGTCAAGTTTTTTGAGGAGGAATGGTTCCGGGAAAATTTAAGAAAAAGTAAAAACAGTTGCTTCAGCACGCTTTTTTTTAAATCGACGCAATAAAAGATTTCCGGAATGAATGTTTCGATGCCCTTCAGGGAGCAATAAAAAAAACGACGGGATGTCGCGGTACGTTTTCACTCTCCTTTTATTTTACTTTTCAAATCATGTCCCTAGAATAAATGCTATGGAGGTTCTCCCCCAAAACATTGCCCGTCTGTACCCGTTTAAGTCGCACTTTTTTACTTTAAACGAACAAAAATCCCCTCGAATGCATTACATCGATGAAGGGAGAGGCGAAGCGGTTGTAATGTTGCACGGAAACCCGACGTGGTCCTTTTACTATCGGAATTTGGTGCTTCATTTAAAGTCCGATTATCGCTGTCTGGTGTCCGATCACATCGGTTGCGGATTATCGGATAAACCGCAGTCGTATAATTATTGTCTGCAACAACACATCGATAATACCCTGCAGTGGTTGAAAGGTATCAACATCGGTCATTTTCATCTTATTGTACACGATTGGGGCGGTGCGATCGGCATGGGGGTCGCGACACGCTGGCCGGCAAGTGTCCGATCGATAACGGTTTTAAATTCCGCCGCATTCTTATCGCAACGCATGCCGCTTCGAATTGCGCTCTGCCGCACCAAAATCGGTTCATGGGCAATACGGCACTGGAACGTTTTTGCAAAAGCCGCAACGTTCATGGCGGTACAAACGCCTTTATCGCCCGACGTAAAAGCCGGCTATCTTTATCCGTATGACAGCCCGCAACATCGCATCGCCATCGATCGTTTTGTGCAAGATATTCCCATGGAACCATCGCACCCGAGCTATGAGGTTTTAAAAAACATTCAGGAGCACCTGTGGCTGCTGGAAGGCAAACCCTGCCTGCTTGCCTGGGGAATGCGGGATTTTTGCTTCACGCCGGAATTTTTATCCGTCTGGCAACAATACTTCCCAAAAGCGGAAAGTTATCAATTTCCGGATGCCGGACACTACGTTTTGGAAGACGCAAAGGAAGAAATTTTACCGCTGATTCGTCAATTTATCGCCAGACATTCGGAAATTTAACAAAACCACCCCTTCGGAAGTTTAAAAAATTTCTCGACAAATCCTATTTTTAGGTGATTCTCTCCAAAAATTCACCGGTAAAACCTTCATTGATATCCTTAAAAACATCTCACAAAACATTTTCCCTCCGAAAACAAAAATACCGAACGCCCTTTCGAGCGCTCGGCATTTATGTATGGAACCAAAATATCAATCAGTTCAACAGCAACAGCGGCGTATTTGATTGATAGTCGGAAGACTGCAATTTGCACAACTGCATCACCAGCATAAGGGTCATCTTCGAATCCCGATCATCATCGGCAATGTAAAACCACTGTCCGCGATAATAACAGGACACATACGCGTTTTTCGGACGATATTTCGAACACTGTACAGAGAAGTACTTACAAACTTCGCTCCAGTCAAATTCTTCACCGGCAGCATCCAGGGTAACGCCAACCAGTCCCTTATCTTTATGTTCCTGCGGTACGTCCACATTCTGCGACAGGTAGAACATCACACCCAACAATGAACGGCACTGAATAACAAGTGAAGCCGGATCCATATCGGAAACAAAATCCTCATCCAGACTGAACAAGGATGTATCCTGCGACAACCCCGCCAACTGCTTCAGTTCACGAATTCTCGCTTTTAAACCGTTGTAATAGGGCATCGCCTCAACCGACGCATGACGAATCCGATCGTTCAGCTTCGGCTCATTCAGGTATAAGTACATACCCGAAAAATTTTTACCCGGCTTCGTTCCGAATTCCAACAAACGGTTGGTATCCGCTTCATCCAAAATACTCGTGAACGCCTGGAACGGCTTATAGCTCGGCATCTTTTTCGGAGTCGGTCCGTCCGCTTCGGTTGCGTTGTACAGATCGTTGACACGCTCAACGCAAAGGTTAAAAACGCGATCGACGCTCCATCCGCCCTGAACGAGAGCCGAAACTGCCGAAAACTTAATGGGCGTCATATACTTCTTGATATAATTTCCACCGGACGGCGGTGTCAAATTTACCGAAGGATTGCTACCGGGATTGATTGCTAAAGAAGCTCCGATTTTCTTGTCGATATGACTGAGATCCGATAAAAAACCATCGCCGAGATTGACGCTCCCGCTTGTACAACCCGAACCCGAATAGTTCAAAGATGCAATATCCAAAGACGCAATGTTATCGCAATAACGCAGACGCACCAAATTCTTCAACAATTGACGCTCCTCGTTTCCGACCACCGCATCATCATACTTAGGCTGTTGATCCAAAAATTTTTTCGGACCGCTCCCCATCGTACCGCACCCGCCCAAAAACAACGCCGCACCATACGACGCCCCCTTTAGGATCTTCATTTTGATTTGTTTCAGGTTCATAACACAGACCTTTCTTTCAGTCGGAAGCTTAAAAAAAAGGCTGTCAATAAAAAAAGTAAAAAAATTACCGATTTTTCAATCGTTCGAGAAAAATTTCCTTCAAATCGATCGCATCCAACGCTTCCAACCGTTCGTCGGCATCCTGTTTGAACACCTTAAACCGAACCAAACGTTCCAAAACCTTCCTTAAATCCGCCCCTGTTTCGATGCCCCAAAACCGAAACACCGCAGGCGCCAAAATCCCCCAATTCTCCACGGCAAGCGGCACCAACCCGTCCTTCACCAAATCCGTCACCGAAACACAACGAACCGCTCCCGCCGACACACGCCGCCCCGCCTTTTCGAGCGAACGAAAAACATGCCGATAAATACCGCGGCGATAATCGGGATATTGCGCCAAAATCTCATCGACCCGCTTCTCAAAACGTTCCGAAAGCGTCCCCATCCCCAAAATGGCTGCTCAGGCAGGGATCGAACCTGCGACCAAGTGATTAACAGTCACCTGCTCTACCGCTGAGCTACTGAGCAACTCACTTCAAAGATCCGATATTTTTTTCGCTCCGTCAATGATAAAAATAAAGAAAAAAACATACGGTTGTTTTAAGAGGCGAAAAAAAATATGCGTCGCGTACTGCGCCGTACCGTGTTTATAATTTTTGGCAATACGCACAAAACCGCCGAAAGTTTATTTTGGCATTTAAAAAAGGTTTGGAGTTA
The DNA here is from genome assembly GCA_946186275.1 of uncultured Verrucomicrobiota bacterium. Taxonomy (GTDB): domain Bacteria; phylum Verrucomicrobiota; class Verrucomicrobiia; order Opitutales; family UBA9783; genus UBA3222. The sequence continues at coordinate 51,853 of CAMHMO010000005.1, read as the reverse complement.
TGGGAAAAACAGGGAAATGTATTGTTTTCTTATTTCCTTTGAATTAAAAACAGCGTGCTTTTCACAATCCTCTTCCGTTAAAAACGGAACCTTGCGCGCTTTTTTAAGAAAGAGGGAAAACTTACTTCTTAAAATTCAAACCATCCCCCACCCACCCGAATATCCCGTATAAATTCGAAAATTTCCCCGGTTTTTGCGTATTTTCCCGAAAAAATCATTCTTCCAAGTACGCTGTTGCTTTAAAAGTCATACGGATATGAGGGAGCGCATAAACACCTGTCCCCTTCCCTTCTCCACAGGATGAATATGGAACGCAATTCGAAATCGTTTCCGTAAAAAGCAACCCCGAACGATTCAAAGTCTAACCGCCCGACGCCTGTTCATCGGTAACGACAAACGAATGTTCGCGATAAAAATTACAAAGGAATTTCTCTTTGGCTCCCAACGCCATTTCAAAACCCAACGGTTCGGCATTCGCATGCGCAAGGGTTTGCATTTTTCCCCACAAATGTGCATCGGGAAAATGCGTCCGTTGCGGTTCCGTATGGTACGCGTCCCAAATAAACACGCGATTGGGCATACGAACCGACTGCAAGCTTTCGAGAGCCGATTGCAGGGTTTGAAAGAAAAAATCGGATGAACGCTTCAAAACCACGCGATGCGTTTCGCGACAACGGGCTTCAATCCAAGCGTCGGAAGTCTCTTTGGCAATCGCCAGACAATGATAATCGCAACCGTACCCTTCTTCGGACAAACAACGATGCGCAAAACGCTCGTACTCGGGCGACAATAGAGTGACTTCGAACAAAATCGGCAAATGCGCCCGAATGCAACGCACCAAAACCAATGTCAGCAACGTCAGCGCGAAGGCATTCGTTTTTTCCCGAACCAGCCCCTCGTCGTAATGTTCGCGAATAGCGCTTAAATTCGGATGATACGGCACAAAATCGCGAACCGCCAGTGAAACATACTTCTGCAATTGCGCTTCCAAAGCGGCTTTCACGGCGGGAAGCAACTGCGAAGTTTTTCCCGAACCCGACTGACCAACCAAACGAATGCAAAATTTCGACGCCTTCGGACAACCGAAACGCTCCGTTAAATCCCGATAGGCACGCTCACACAGTTCATCCCAAAGCGTTTGCGGAAAATCAATCGCGCACAACGGATCCTCGCATTTCCATTGACTTCGGATAAACGCAACGACATCCATCGGCATAGACATAACAACCGACCGCCTCGGTTGAAAGACGGATAAAATTCCAAAAATCAAAAAGGCAAAACCGCCCTACGCTCCGGGTGTTTTTTTGTCAGACGGAACGGAGGATGGTTCGTCTTTAACTTCACTCTGTTCCGCAACAGACACCTCTAACACTCCGCCTTGCTCTTCTGCAACCGCCGCTGTTTCAACCGCTTCCGCCACGAACCTCTCCGCCGAATCCGCCCGCAACGCCTTTGTTTTGGCAACCTTCAAGCGTTTCGTCGAACGGCGCTTTTCGGAAGGAGCTTCCACCAACTGTATCAACGCCATCGGTGCACCGTCACCGACGCGCGACATCAATTTGTAGATACGCGTGTACCCGCCGTCGCGCTTTAAAAACTGCAAAACCGTTTCGTCGAAAAGCTTTTTAACGGCGGCTTCGTTACGGATGCGCGCAATCGCCAGACGACGATAGTGCAATTTTTGCTCGGGCTTCTCCGACAAAGCCGCGTGCTTCGCCAGCGTAATAATGCGCTCGGAAAACGGACGCAACGCCTTGGCTTTAATCAAGGTTGTTTTGATTTTCTCGTGCAAAAACAACTGCGAAGCCAAATTCGCCATCAGACTTTTGCGATGCTCCTGCTTGACGCTTAACTGAAAATGATGCTTTAAATGACGCATAAAAACCTTTTTAAAATATCCGCAACCCCCCCCAAAAAAACCGATAATGCCCGACCTAATTTATCAGATTCTCGTCGATCTTCATCCCGAGCGAAAGACCCAACTGCTCCAGGCGATTCTTGATCTCCGTCAGCGATTTCTTGCCGAAATTGCGATACTTCAACATCTCCGCTTCCGATTTACTCACCAGTTCGCCGACGGTCAAAATACCCGCATTATTGAGACAGTTGATCGCACGCACCGACAGTTCAATCTCGTTAACGCTCATACCGAGCAACTTACGCAGGCGATTTTCTTCACCCTCCGTATTGCGCGCCTTATCATCAACCTCAACCGCGCCGGAAGAAATGCAATCGAACACATCCAAATGATGACGCAAAATCGCAACCGCATCCTTCAGCGCCTCCTCGGGCGATATGCGCCCGTCGGTTGAAATTTCCAAAATCAACTTATCAAAATCGGTCATTTGACCGACACGTGCATCCTCCACACGATATCCCACACGCGTCACGGGGCTGAATAAACTGTCGATGGCAATCACGCCTAACGGTTGCTCGCCTTCCTTATTCTCTTCCGCCAATCGGTAACCGCGCCCCAACATCGCCTTCAGCTCCGCCTGAAAATGATGCTTCTTCGTCAACGTACAAATTAACTGATCGGGGTTCACCACCTCCACGCCGGCAGGTGCTTTGATATCTCCCGCCGTCACCGCACCCGCTTTATTGACGTCGATATACAGCATGACGGGTTCATGGGAAGACATCTTCAAATGCACCTGTTTCAGATTTAACACAATCTCCGTCGCATCTTCCAAAACACCGTCGCAACATTGAAATTCATGGCTGAAGCCCTCGATCTTGACGGACGCAATCGCACCCCCTTCAATCGCACTCAGCAAAACTCGACGCAAAGCATTACCAATCGTATGCCCAAACCCCTTTTCGAACGGCTCGGCAATAAAACACGCAAAGGTCGGCGTTGCGGTTTCTTCCACGCGCACCAACCGCTTCGGCAACTCAAACTTTCCCAGTCTCTTAGCCATGAAAATAAAAAATTAACGACTGTAAAACTCGACGATCAGTTGCTCATCGACATCCGGCACCATCTCCTCCCGTACCGGCATACGATTGACAACACCCTTCAACTTATCCGACTGAACCGTCATCCACGCAGGGCAATTGCGCCCCTGACTGGCTTCCAGACTGCGGGTTGCCAACTGACGCGAAGCCGCTTTCTCGCCCGCGGAAACTTCCTGCAACGGCTCACAGGTATAACTCGGAATACTGACCTTCTTTCCGCTCACGCGCACATGTCCGTGCAACACCATCTGTCGGGCGGCACGGCGGGTTTTTGCCAATCCCATCCGATAAACAATGTTATCCAAACGCAACTCCAAGAGGCGCAAAAATGTTTCACCCGTCACACCACGCGCCTGCTTTGCTCTTTCAAACGTCAAACGAAACTGCCTCTCGGACAAACCGAACATAAAGCGCAATTTCTGCTTCTCCGTCAAACCTTTCGCGTAATCACTCACGCGGCGCCTTAAATGCGCACCGTGAATACCGGGCAGATAAGGCTTCCGTTCGTACGCCTTAGTAGCGGGAAAGAGGATCGTTTTAAAACGACGATTGATGCGAGTGGTAGGTCCCGTGTAACGCATATACCTTAAACTTTCACAAAAAAAATCAAACCCTGCGCCGCTTCTTCGGACGACAACCGCCGTGCGGAATCGGTGTCACATCCTTAATCGCGGAAACCGACAAACCGACCGTTTGTAACGTACGAATGGCGGCATCGCGCCCCATCCCGGGTCCTTTTACCTCAACGGAAACGTCGCGCAATCCGTGCCCCATCGCCACTTTTGCCGCTTCCGTCGTTGCCACCTGACCCGCGTAAGCCGTTGACTTGCGCGAACCCTTGAAACCGCAACGCCCGGCGCTTGACCACGACAACACATTGCCCTTTACGTCCGAAAAAACAACTTTTGTATTGTTAAAGGTCGCCGCAATATGGCATACGCCCGCCGTAACATTCTTACTTCCCTTGGCGCGCTTAATCTTTAAATTTTCCTCAAGCCCCTCTTTCAACAGAGACTCCGCCGTCTCTTTTTCAGTCTTTTCCGCCTGCGGCGTCTCCTGCTTATTCTCGGATTTCACCGTTCCATCGGACGTCTTTTTATCCGCCGTCTTCGCTTTCGGAGCTCTCGCACGCTTCGACGGTTCCTTCACAACACTCGCCGCCGCACCTTCCTGCACCTTCTCCACAGAAACACTCTCAACCGATGATTTTTCTTCCGTCATATCCATTCCGCACTATTTCTCGGCACTCTTCACACCCACCGTCTTGCGTTTTCCTTTGCGCGTACGAGCATTGGTACTGGTCCGCTGCCCACGAACCGGTAACCCGCGCATGTGTCGCAAACCGCGATAACAACGAATACTCTGCAGGCGCTTAATGTTGCCGATAATCTCGCGGCGCAAATCGCCCTCCACATGGTACGTCGCGTGCGTAATCGCTTCCGTCAATTTATTTAAAGCATCCTCTTTCAGCGTATGCACACGATCGTCCGGATTTAAACCCGTCGCCTCTATAATCTCCCTCGAACGTGACAACCCGATACCGTAAATGTACGGCAACGCATAAAGCAACTTTTTACCATCCGGTATCTCTACGCCAATCAATCGTGCCATATTTTCCGCTTTTCTTCCCTTACGTAAATGACTTTGTATCAATTTTTCACCCTTGTCAATATCTCAGGTGCCCCTTTTGTTATCAAAACCGTGTGTTCGAAATGCGCACTCGGTTTTCCGTCTGCCGTCACGATCGTCCAGCCGTCTTCCAGCGTACGCAACCGCGGTGCTCCCGATGTCAACATCGGCTCGATCGCCAACGTCATGCCGGCTTTCAAATGCACACCCGTATGCGGGCGACCGACGTTCGGAACCTGCGGCTCTTCGTGCATCTCTTTCCCGATGCCATGCCCGACCAACTCCCGAACAACGCCCAGATGATGCGCTTCCGCGAACGATTGGATCGCCCACGAAATATCACCGACACAATTACCTTCTTTCGCTTGATCAATGCCGCGGTACAATGCCTGCTCCGTCACCTTCGACAAAGCCTCCTGCTCCCCATCAACCGTTCCGACCGCAACCGTTACCGTGTTGTCCCCGGCAAAACCGTTGTAAAATAGCGCCACATCCAAACTGACCAAATCGCCCTCCCGAATCACCCGATCTCTTCGCCCGATCCCGTGCACGACTTCCTCGTTCAGCGAAATACAAATATAACCGGGAAACGGATTCTTTTTGCCGCCGTATCCGTAAGACGCACTGACGGCACCGACGGAATCCATCGTTTTCTTGGCAAATTGATCCAAATCCCATGTCGAAACGCCGGGAATGACCTGTTTCCTCACCGCATCCAAAACGAACGCCGCACATTGCCCCGCTTCGCGCATTTTGGCAACCTCCGACTCCGTTTTGACCGAAACCTTCACCACGGCTTATTTGAAAAACAACACCTGCAACCCCCAGGCAACGAAACCGGCAACGAACAAAGTAATCACCGTGCCAAAAAGCCAACGCATCCCCTTATCTTCGGAATTCATCAACATTTGAAACTGCGAAGAGAGATTGGAACGCCCGCGCAAAGCTCCTTTCGACAAAAAACCTTCGTAGTTCCGCTGCAACAGGTAGGTCTCCATCTGCTTTGTTGTTTCCAGCAAAACACCCACCGTAATCAACGTACCCGTTCCGCCGAAGAACAATGCCACGCGGTACGGAATTTTATACCAAAAATATAACATATCCGGGAACAGCGCGATCGCCGTCAGGAAAATAGCCCCCGCCAACGTCAAACGCGTCATCACAAAGTCCAAAAACTTCGCCGTATCGGCTCCGGGACGGACCCCGGGGATATACCCGCCGTTCTTCTTCAATTCATCCGCAATTTGCAACGGCTTGAACATGATGGAAACCCAAAAGTAACTGAACAACAAAATCAACAATCCGTACACGGTATAGTACAAAGAAGAACCCTGCACCAAAAACATCGACCATTCCTGAAACGCCGAGATACCGAAGGCAGCACCCAGATATGCCAACAACTGCTGCGGAAACATCAACAACGCACTCGCAAAAATGACCGGCATCACGCCTGCGTAATTAACCTTTAACGGCAAAAAGGAACTTTGTCCGCCGTACATCTTTCGACCAACTACCCGCTTGGCGTATTGAACAACGATTTTACGGCTCGCCTGCGTCACCGCCACCATCGCTGCAATCACGACAAACAACAGCGCAATCATCAAGCACCCCTGGAGCCAACCCAACCGCACGCCCTCTTCCACGCCCAAAGGTGTTGTGAACATTTTACCGAACAACACCATGCTTTGCGGCAACCCCGACAAAATACCGACCGTAATCAACAACGAAATACCGTTTCCGATGCCGTGTTGCGTAATCTGTTCGCCCAACCATGTCAAAATCATGGTACCCGTGGACAAAAGAAACGTGCTGACCAACAAAAACCAAAAACCGTTGTAAAGCGCAATCGACCCATACGTCGACGCATCAAACCCGGGGAACAGTTTGTCGGGATAATTGGTCAACGCCATCACCAACAGCCCTCCCTGAATGAGGCAAATCAACAACGTCAAATAACGCGTGTACTGCATCAGACGCTGGCGACCGAATTCCCCTTCCTGTTGCATTTTTGCCAACGACGGCATCATAACACCCAACAGTTGGAAAATAATGGAAGCACTGATGTACGGCATAACGCCCAGCCCGAAAATCGCCCCTTTCAGAAACGCCCCGCCCGTGAACAGATTGTAAAGACCGATCAACTGACCGCCACCCGCGACCTTTTGAGATTCGAAAAAAGCTTTTAACGGCGACGGATCAATCCCGGGCAAAGGAATGTTACACCCAATTCTCGCTACGAAAAGCAACGAAAGCGTGAACAAAATACGCTGCTTCAGCTCCGGAACCCGAAAACAGTTCAAAAACGCCACCCACATAGATCGTTAAGCATCCAACACTTTACCGCCGACCGCCTCAATCTTCGCTTTTGCACCCTCGCTTACCTTATCGACCCGGAACGAAAGCGAACGCTTCCATTCGCCGTTCCCCAATATCTTAACCGGAAGCTTGTCTTCATCGATAAGTTTCAAATCCGATAGCACTTTTCGGTCAACGATCGCCGAAAAATCCGCCGGTAACACCGAATCCAACAGCCCCAGGTTGACCACATGATACAACTTCCTGAAATTGCTGTTGCTAAAACCACGCTTCGGAAACTTGCGATACCAGGGAATACCGGAAAAGTTGTGAGGCGTCGAGTATCCGGAACGCGCATTCCCACCTTTATTCCCGCGCGTCGACGTCTCGCCGTGACCGCACGCCCGACCGCACCCCAAACGTTTGCTTTTCTTCAAACGATTAGGCGTAAAAGGTAATTTATCCAATCGCATTTTACTTCCTTTCCCTACGCGAGCGCATCCGCTTCTGCCGCTCGAAGCGCATTGATTTGCTGCTTGGTACGCATTTTCAAAAGCGCTTTAACGGTTGCGCAAACCACACCGACGCCGTTTTTGGAACCGAGCGACTTCGACAATACATCTTTGACGCCCGCCAACTCCAAAACCGCACGCACACCGCCGCCCGCCACGACACCCGTACCGTGACACGCGGGCTTCAACATCACGCGACCGCCGTCGGAAAGCCCCAAAGCAACATGCGGAACGGTGTTATTCAACAAAGAAACCTTATAAACATGCTTCTTGGCACGCTCGCTTGCTTTACGAACAGCATCCGTCACTTCCTTCGCTTTCCCGATGCCGTAGCCAATCAAACCCGCCTTATTACCGGCAACCACCAATACCGAAAAGCTGAAACGACGACCGCCCTTCGACACTTTTGCGCAACGGTTCACACAAACCGTCCGCTCTTCCCAACCCTCCGGCACCTCCGAAAGCATCAACTCCCGCTTTTCGGTCAAAAAGTCCAACGGCGAACCGCCGACCGCCTGCTCGTTTTCCGCCACCATTCCTAAATTGTCCATCAAAATTGAATCCCCTGCTGACGAACGGCATCGGCGAACGTCCGAACGCAACCGAAATATAACCGACCCGAACGATCAAAAACAACGCGCTCAATCCCTTTTTCTTTCAAAAGAGCACCGAACAGTTTCCCCAACGCCTCCATGCCGGCGCGGTTCGGCTTGATACGTTGCGACTTTATATCCTTCGACATGGAAGACAAAGACGCCAACGTCTTCCCGACCTCATCATCAATGCACTGCGCATACGCATGCTTATTTGAAAGACACAAAGCCAAACGCGGACGACCCGCCGTTCCGCGAACACGCGAACGAATACGCGCCCGACGTTTCGCCTCCAATCGTTGTTTTTCAAGCAATTTCATATGTTATGCCTTCTTCTTGCCTTCCTTACGGCGAATATACTCACCGATAATCCGAACCCCCTTGCCTTTATAAGGCTCCACCGGATAATAACGTTTAATATCCGCCGCCACCTGACCGACTTTGCAACAATCGGCTCCCTCGACATGAATCTGCGTCCCGTCCTTCACCTGGACGGCAATACCGTCCGGAACGGGATATTTAATCGGATGCGAATACCCGAGCGCCAAATCCAGAAATTTACCGTTCAAAGCCGCCTTAAAACCGACACCCTGGATTTCCAGATTTTTCGAAAAGGGCGTTTGTACCCCCTTCACCATGTTGGCGATGATTGCACGCACCGTACCGTGCATCGCCAATGAAAAACGATCGGAACCTTTCGGTTCTACCAAAATGTGACGATCTTCCTGACGAATGGTTACGCAAGGCGCAAAGGTTTGCTTCAATTCCCCCTTCGGTCCTTTCACCGTCACGGTCGAACCGTCCACGGTAACCGTCACTTTTTCGCCGCAATCAATCGGTAATTTACCTATACGACTCATCGCTCTACCACACTTTACAAATTAACTCGCCGCCGACATTCATCGCCTTCGCCTGTGGACCCGTCATCATTCCCTTCGACGTCGACAACAAACAAATCCCGAGACCGCTCAACACGCTCGGGATATGCGCGCAATCCACATACCAACGCGCACCCGGCTTACTGCAACGTTCCAAAACATTTAGAACCGGACAGCCCTTCACGTATTTCAAACGCACCACCAATGACTTTCGCCCCTTTTCGTCCGCAACCTCCTCCACGCCGGCGATGTACCCCTCCTTTTTCAACAAAAGAGCAATCGCGTGACGCACGCGGGAAAACGCAATGCAACAACTCGCCTTGCGAACCCGATTCGCATTACGAATAACCGTCAAAAAATCCCCGATCGTATCCATAACTACCAAGATGCCTTCGTTACCCCCGGCAACAAACCCTCGGACGCAAATTCACGCAAAATCAAACGCGAAACACCGAACTTTCCGTAAAAACCGCGCGAGCGCCCCGTAATCGAACAACGATTCCGATAACGAACGGGCGATGAATTACGCGGCAACAATGCCAATTCGCGCTGAGCGGCGAAAAACGCCTCATCCGACGTTTCCGGATTTAAAACTTTCGCCTTCAATTCCTTCCGCTTCGCCGCATACTTTCTAATCAACCGCGCGCGACGCTCGTTTCGCTCAATGGAGGACTTTTTTGCCATACTACTTCCGAAAAACCATTCCCAATTTTTGCAACAACAACAACGCCTCGCGATCGCTGTCGGTCGTTGTCACAATTGCAATATCCAAACCGGTATTCTGCCGACTGCTCGATTCAATTTTAATCTCCGGAAAAATCGAATGATCCTCGATACCGATGTTTAAATTGCCGCGCTTATCCATCCGCTTCGAAACACCGCGAAAATCACGGATCACCGGAAGAACGATATGAATAAGACGATAAAGAAAATCGTACATCCGCTTCCCGCGCAACGTCGCCTTAACACCCGACGGCATCCCCTGACGCAACTTGAAATTCGAAATACTCTTCTTGGCTTTAATCAACAGAGGCTTTTGTCCCGCGATTAAACCAATTTCTTTCACCAACTGCTCCACGTGCGCCTTATCCGCCTCCGCATCAATGCGGGAATTCAAAACAATCTTCTCGAGCTTCGGAACACGATGGATATTCTTAATCTCCAACTCTTTTTCGAGAGCGGGAACCACCTGTTGCTCGTACAAATCCTTCAAAACGGTCGTTGCCATAACACTCACCTTTCTTTGGAACGTTCAATACCCTTCTTCGCACCCGAAACTTTGGCGCCCGCCAACATCACATTCGAATAATGAATCGGCATTTCCGTCTCAATCATTCCGCCCTTCGGATTTTCCTGCGATTTTTTGAGACACTTTTTACGCACATTCACACCCTCAACCAAAACGCGCTGAGAATCGCGAAGCACCCTCAAAACCTTCCCTTTTTTTCCTTTATGTTCCCCGGAAATCACAACCACTTCCGAATCCCGCTTGATTTTAAATTTCATTACAAAACCTCCGGAGCCAAAGAAATAATTTTTGAAAAATTCTTTTGACGCAATTCGCGCGCCACCGGACCGAATACACGCGTTCCTTTCGGATTGTTGGCGGCATCAATAATCACACACGCGTTATCGTCAAAACGCAAACCGGAACCGTCTTCCCGCAAAATCGGATAAGCCGTACGAACCACCACGGCACGCACAACTTCTCCCTTTTTGACGCTCGCCTCAGGCGTGCTCTCTTTCACGGAACCGATGACAATATCGCCAATTCCCGCAGTCCGACTTAATTGCCCCAGACGACGGATCACCGCAACCCTTTTTGCACCGGTGTTATCCGTCACATTCAACACGCTCCCCATCTGCAACATAACGTCCTTACCCCTGCACTTTCTCCAACAAGCGAACCACGCGCCAACGCTTTAAATGACTTAAGGGGCGCGTCGACATAATCTCAACCCGATCACCGACTTGACACTTATTCTCCTGATCATGCGCATACAACACCGTCTTGCGCTTAATTTCCTTTCGAAACAACGGATGCGGCTTCTTGTAAAAAAACACCACCTTCACCGTCTTATCCCCCAAACGCCCTCTGACTTCACCAACCAGCGTCTTACGCAATTTTCTCTGCTCTTGTTCCATAGACCGCCCTTACAATGACTGCCGTGATAAAACCGTCAGAATGCGCGCCCGATCTTTCCTGCACTGGCGCAATTCGGACGGCACCTTTAACTGCCCCAACTGCTTTTTCATGCGCAACTCCAACATCTGTTGGGACAACTTCACTAACTTCTCTTGCAACTCCGCAGGCTTCAACGCCGAAAAATTCTTCTTCTTCATACCTTAAAACCGTTGCGCCAACGATTCCTGACTTAAAAAACGACAACGTAAGCCCAACTTCCGATCCGCCAGCGACATCGCCTCCTGCGCCACCGCCAACGGCACGCCGGTGACCTCAAACAAAATCATCCCGGGCTTTACGATCGTCACCCAATACTCCACACTGCCCTTCCCTTTTCCCATACGGGTCTCGGCAGGCTTACGCGTAATCGGCTTCTGCGGGAACACGCGCAACCACATCTTTCCCTTTCGCTTCAAATGACGGTTGATCGCCACACGCGCCGCCTCCAACTGCGCCGCCGTAATACGCCCGCGTTCCAACACCTGAATACCGAACGTTCCGAAAGCCAATTCCGCACCGCCTTTGGCATTACCGTAAATACGCCCCTTTTGAACCTTGGCGTACTTCGTCCGAGCCGGAAGTAACATTGCCATCGCTTATTCCTTCTTCCCCTCCGTACAAACCCAACACTTGACACCGATGGTGCCGTACACCGTCTGTGCCTCCGTAAAACCGTAATCCACATCCGCGCGCAACGTATGCAACGGAACGGAACCGAAACGTTGCGATTCCGAACGGGCAATTTCGGCACCGCCCAAACGCCCGGAACACTGCAAACGAATACCCTTCGCGCCCATGCTCATTGCCAACTGCGTTGCCTTTTTCATGGCGCGACGGAACGAAACGCGACGCTCCAGCTGCACCGCGATATTTTCCGCAATCAATTTCGCCGTCAAATCGGGACTCTTCACTTCCTGAACATCCAGAAGAACTTCTTTCCCCAGCAACTTGCGAAGCGACGTGCGCAATTTCTCCAAATCAGCACCTCTGCGACCGACAATCACGCCGGGACGACCGCTCGAAATCGTTACGCGAACACGCGTTCCCGCACGCTCTATGAGAACATCCCGAACGGACGCATAATGCAATTTCTCCCCCAGAAAGCGACGAACGACAAAATCCTCCTTTATGCGGAACGCATAACCCGAACCTTCGGCATACCAACAGGAACGCCAATCGCGACGCACCGGCAAACGAAAACCGATCGGATTTACCTTCTGTCCCATACTAACCTTCCCGAGCCTGGCGTTTTTCCCCGTCCCATGTCAACACAATCTTAATACGACTGCCGCGCTTGCGAATCGGATGCGCCGAACCGCGCGAAACCGGCTGAAAACGCTTCATCGCCATTCCTTCGTCAACGCGCGCCTCGCAAATCGACAAACGCTCACCGGGAACATTCAAATTATTCTCGGCATTCGCAACGGCGCTCTTGACGGATTTCCATAAAAGCCGCGCGGACTTTTGAGGCATCCACCGCAAGGTCTGTAACGCTTCCTGCGCCCGCATGCCGACCAAATTCCCTGCTATCGGTCGCAACTTAAGCGGCGAAATACGAACATTCTTCACTAAAGCTTGTACTTTCATCAGGCTTTTCTCGTATGCGGGTTATGAGCTTTAAACGTACGGGTCGGAGCAAATTCACCCAATTTATGCCCCACCATATTTTCAGTCACATACACCGGAAGAAACGTCTTCCCGTTATGCACATTAAAATTTAAACCGATAAAATCCGGCGTAATGGTCGAACGACGCGACCACGTTTGGATGGGTCTTTTATCACCAGACTGAACACAGGCACTTACCTTATCCATCAACTTAGGATCCACAAAAAAACCTTTTTTTAACGAACGTGTCATAGATTACCCTCTTTTCACCTTCTTGCCGTTACGACGCACCAAAATAAACCGATCACTTGCATTTGTACGTTTGCGCGTGATGTAACCCTTCGCAAGCTGCCCCCAGGGCGAAACCGGATGATTGCCGCCGCCCGTCTCACCGCCACCCATCGGGTGATCGATCGGATTCATGGCACAACCGCGAACGTGCGGACGACGTCCCTTCCAGCGCGCGCGCCCAGCCTTTCCCATCACCGCATTCTGATGATCGGCATTGCCGACACGCCCGATGGTCGCGCGACAACGCTCATCCACCAAACGGATTTCGCCGCTCGGCATCTTTAAAGATGCGTATCCTTTATCAAAACCGATAATTTCCAACGACACTCCCGCCGACCGTGCCAAAGCCGCCCCCTTCCCGGGAATCATCTCAACAGCATGAATTTTCAAGCCCGACGGAATACAGGACAACGGGAAACTCATTCCGATCCGATAATTCGAAACCGCTTTATCTAACGAGACCACCGAATCACCGACCCGTAACCCTTCCGGCGCCAAAATATAAGCTTTCTCGCCGTCGGCATACTTCAACAACGCCAAAAGCGCCGAACGATTGGGATCATACTCAATCGCTTCGACCACGGCGGGAACCGCCAACTTGGAACGCTTAAAATCGACCGTCCGATACAAACGCTTATGACCGCCGCCACGATGACGCAACGTAATACGACCATAACAATTGCGCCCTTTGGAAAAATGACGCCCCGAGACCAACGAACGCCCGGCAAGCTTTTTACTCACCTCCGCCTTATTGCTGACCAAAAACCGACAACTCGACGTTACCGGAACCGACTTAACAAGTACCATCATCCTTTTATATCACTTCGATGTGATACCCTTTCTTTAAAAACACCAACGCCTTTTTCATACCGCCGACGGAGCCAGGCAACGACTTTCGCATGCGACTCCGCTTTACCTTCGGTTTACGAACAAGGATATTCACTTTTTCAACTTTCACCTTAAACGCCGCTTCCACCGCATCCGCAACCGCCGTACGATTGGCTTCCCGCGCAACCTCAAACGTATAACAATTTCCGACAGCCGACAAATTGCTCGCCTTCTCCGTTACGCGATATTCCTTCAAAATATTCCAGGGCTCCACCATAATTTATCCCTCCGCCTTCATCTTTTCCAAAAACGCCGTTAAAGCACGATCCGTTACAACAATGTTCGAATAAAGCGTCACATCCAGCGCATTTACAGAAGCCATATCAATCGAAAACACGCGCTTCAAATTCCGAAGCGATAACAGTTGATTTTTTGAAAATTCACTATCCAACAATAAACATGAACGTTTCGTTATTTTGTCGAAAACCGTCGCCATTTCCCGCGTTTTTGGAGTCTCCTGCGACTTCAACGCCTCCAGCACAAACAACTTCCCTTCGCGAACCGCATCAAACAACGCCCGCTGCAACGCCAAACGTTTTTCTTTTCGATTCAAACGCACCGAAAAATCGCGCGGCTTCGGTCCGAAAACCACACCGCCGCCGCGAGCCAACGGACTGCGCTTTTCGCCCTGACGCGCCATACCCGTCCCTTTTTGACGGAATGGCTTCTTGCCGGAACCCTTCACGTCACCGCGCGTCTTCGTACAAGCATTCCCCTGACGCGCATTCGCACGATACGCCAAAACGACCTCTTTCAACACCTGAAGCCCGCGATCGCCCTCAAATTCCACCATGGCATACTCGCGCTCGCCTTTTGCTTCACCGGTCACATCGTAAAACGGAATTTTCATCACTCTCTCCTTTATTTACATGACGCTCTTCGCTTTACGAAGGAACACAAAACCGCCTTTTGCACCCGGAAGGCTGCCTTTCAAAACAATTAAACGCTTCTCGGGAAGAACCTTCACGACTTCCAAATTCTTAACCGTCGTACGCACGCATCCCATATGACCCGGCATTTTTTGGTTTTTAACGACATGCCCCATACGACGAAAATGCCCGTAGCTGCCGCCGCGACGATGCGACATTGAACCGTGCGTTGCACGCCCGCCGCCGAAACCGTAGCGGAACACCACGCCCTGAAAACCCTTCCCCTTACTGACGGCAACCGCATCCACCAACTGCCCTTCCGCAAACAAATCCGTATTCAACGACTGACCCAAAGAAAAAGCACTTACATCATCCGTCGTAAATTCTTTAAAACAAGACAAATTTTCCTCAACGGACGCCTTCTTCAGATGACCCGCAATCGGCGCGGTTATTTTATTCTTAATGCCGTACGCCAACTGAACCGCCGTGTAACCGTCCGTTTCCGCCGTCTTTATCTGGCTGACGACACAGGGTTCCGCCAAAACAACCGTCACCGGCAACAGACGATTGTCCTCATCGAACAACTGCGTCATGCCGACTTTCTTCCCAACCAATAACAACCGATCTTTCATACTGCTAAGCGGCAGGTCGAAGCAACAACCTGCATTAGAACTAAAAAATTTACGCCATACCCGTCAATAAAAAAACATTAAAGATGAACGGAAATCTCCACGCCCGCCGGCAAATTTAAACGCTTCAAATCGTCCACTGTCTGCGGCGTCGCCTCTTTAATCAAAATCAAACGGCTGTGCGTGCGCAACTCAAACTGATCCATCGACTTTTTACCGACGTGCGGCGAACGGTTCACCGTAAAACGCTCGATGTGCGTCGGCATCGGCACCGGGCCACATACCCGCGAACCGGAGTGCTTGGCGGTATTTACAATTTCCGCCGCCGACTTATCCAACATTCGATAATCGAAGCTTTTCAACTTAATCTCAATTTTTTCCGCCATATTCCCCACCTTTACGAACGCGCCGGCGCCCTGGAAGCCGTCTCTACGATCTTACTCAACAAATTCGACGGCACCTGTTCAAAGTGCGACGGTTCCATCGAATAAGACGCGCGCCCCTTTGTCAAGGACCGAATATCGGTCGCATACCCAAACATCATCTCCAACGGGACAAACGCGGTAATCACCGCCGCATTCCCTTTGTTCTCCATCCCCTGAATCTGACCGCGACGACGATTTAAATCGCCCATGATATCCCCCTGATACTCCTCCGGAGTCGTCACCTCCACCTTCATAATCGGCTCCAGCAAAATCGGCTTCGCTTTCTTCATCGCCTCTTTGAAGGCAAAAATACCCGCCATTTTGAACGCCAGTTCCGACGAATCCACCTCATGGAACGTACCATCGACAATGCGCACGCGAAAATCAACCACCGGATACCCGGCGACCACGCCGTTTTGCGCACCTTCCATCAAACCGTCCTGCGTCGGCTTGATAAATTCCTTCGGAATAGCACCGCCCACGATCTCGTTCACGACTTCAACACCCTGACCGCGCTCCAACGGCTCCATCTTAATAATCGCGTGTCCGTATTGACCGTGACCACCCGTCTGCCGAATAAATTTACCTTCTCCCTCCGATGCCTGCGTGATAGTTTCACGATAAGCAATTTGCGGGCGACCTGCATCCGCCTCTACCTTGAACTCGCGGAACAGACGGTCGCGAATAATATCCAGATGCAACTCACCCATCCCGGCAATCAACGTCTGTCCCGTCTCCTGATTGGTCGTTACGCGAAACGTCGGATCTTCCTCCGCCAAACGTTGCAATCCCAGCGACAGCTTCTCCTGATCCGCCTTTGTTTTCGGCTCAATCGACATACTGATGACAGGCTCGGGGAATGTTGGCGGCTCCAGGCAAACGTTTAACTCTTTCTCACAGAGCGTATCGCCGGTCACCACCTCCCGCGGACCGATGAGCGCACAAATATCCCCGGAACACGCTTCCTCGATGTCAATGCGATCATTCGCTTTCATCAGCACCAACCGACTGATGCGCTCCTGCTTGCGCGTACGGGGATTGTAAAGCACCATCCCCTTCTTAACAACACCGGCGTAAACCCGATAAAAAATCAACTTCCCGACGAACGGATCGGTCATCAATTTAAACACCAAACCGACCGGCGCATGATGATCATCCGGAACAATATCCACGCTCTCACCGTCGCGCTCGCCGTGCATCGGCGGCAAATCCAACGGGCTAGGCAGGTAATCCACAATGGCATCCAAAAGCATCTGAATACCTTTATTTTTGAAAGAACTTCCGGGAATAACACCGATAAACTTCAAGTCCAGCGTCGCTTTTCGAATAGCGGCACGCAGTTCGGCGGTCGAAATTTCCTTCCCCTCCAAAAACTTATCCGCAATTCCGTCATCCAAATTCGCCAGGGCTTCAATCAACTCCGAACGGTACTTCTCCGCTTCCGCTTTGTATTCGGCGGGAATATCCGTTACGTCAAACTTCATGCCCTTCGGATCCGTTTCGTCATAGACGTAGGCTTTGTTTTCCAACAAATCGATTAAGCCCTTAAATTGATCCTCGGCACCGATATTCAGGAACAGCGGATGCGCATTACCACCCAATTTCTCGCGAATGTCATGAACGGCACCCAAAAAATCGGCCCCTGTGCGATCCATTTTATTGATGTACGCCAGGCGCGGAACATAATACTTATCCATCTGCCGCCACACCGTCTCGGACTGCGGTTGAACACCAGCAACCGAACAAAACACCGCCACCGCACCGTCCAGTACGCGCAACGAACGTTCCACCTCCGCCGTGAAATCCACGTGTCCCGGAGTGTCGATAATGTTAATGCCGTGATGAACGCCGGGGAATAAACCGCCTTTATTCGTCCAATCGCAACTGATTGCCGCCGATGTAATCGTGATGCCGCGCTCGCGCTCCTGCTCCATCCAGTCGGTCGTCGCGGCACCGTCATGCACTTCGCCGATCTTGTGCACCACACCCGAATAGAACAAAATACGTTCCGTCGTCGTCGTTTTTCCCGCATCAATATGCGCGGCGATACCGATGTTGCGCAAGTGCTCCAGCGGATACTTGCGACCCGAAGAATTTGCCGAAGAAAGCCCTGCCATAATCGTTTAAGACCAGCGAAAATGCGCAAAGGCACGATTTGCCTGCGCCATACGATGGACTTCCTCCTTTTTCTTCACCACTTCGCCCGTGTTATTGTAGGCATCCAACAATTCATTCGCCAACCCTTCCGCCATCGGTCCTTTGCGTTTATCCGCCGCCAAAACGAGCCAACGAAACGCCAAACCGATTTGACGTTGATACGGAACCTCCATCGGCACCTGGTAAGTCGCACCGCCAACGCGACGGCTCTTTACTTCCAATTTCGGACGAATGTTTTCCAAAGCCGCCAACATGAAATCCATCGGATCACCCTTACCCAATGTTTCGCTTACCTTCTCGATCGCTCCGTACACAATGCGGCGCGCCAAAGACTTCTTCCCGCAACGCATCACGCGGTTCGTCAACTGCTCCACCAGCGGACTGTTGTAACGCGGATCTCCCTTTATCTCCCGACGTATCGCTCTTCGACGACGTGACATAACAAAACCTTACTTTTTCGCTTCCTTCGGACGATGCACGCCGTACTTGGAACGACTGCGACGACGCTTCTCCACACCCTGCGCATCCAACGTCCCGCGCACCACATGATAACGCACACCGGGTAAATCGGGCACGCAACCGCCGCGCACCAACACAATGCTGTGCTCCTGCAGATTATGCCCTTCATCGGGAATGTAAGCGATCACTTCCGAACCGTTCGTTAAACGCACTTTGGTCACTTTACGAACCGCGGAATTCGGCTTCTTCGGCGTACGCGTCATCACCTGAATGCACACGCCGCGCTTAAACGGATGCTTCTCCAACGCCGGCGCGGACGACTTTGAACGTACCGCCCGCCTCGGATGCGAAATAAGCTGATTGATGGTAGGCATTTTATCTTAACACTTCATTAACAAAAATTCACGCAACGGAACGCAAGCTTTTTTTACACGCTGTCCCGCCTCCGTGTAACCGCTCCGACGCGCATTTGAACCGACGCACAATACGCACACGACCGCAGAGTACCCAAAACCGCTCCGCAATCGCCGTATTTCCGAAATCCCTCATTTACACCGTCTTCCTAAGAAACACGCTCCGTCGCAACCGACACCGCTTCCGAGGAAGAAGCATTTGAAGTACTCTCCGTTGAAACTGTTTCGGCATCTCCCCATAACACGGCTCCCTCGGAAATCGCCTCGGCGGCTGCCTGTCCCGCTTCTGTTATACAAACCGTCAAATGTCGGTACTTCGGCACCCCGGTCCCGGCAGGGATCAGATTCCCCATGATGACGTTTTCCTTGAAGCCCTTCATGTTATCCTGCTTCCCGACGGCGGCGGCTTCCGTTAAAATACGCGTTGTTTCCTGGAAGGAAGCGGCGGAAATAAAGCTGTCCGTCTGCAACGACGCCTTGGTAATTCCCAATAATATCGGTTCGCCCTCGGCAGGCTTTCCGCCCATCTCGACCACGTTCCTGTTCGCTTCCGCAAAATTTTCGCGATCCACCTGTTCGTCGTGGAAAAATTCCGTATCGCCCGGATCTGTCACGCGAACTTTCCCGAACATCCGTGCCAAAATCACTTCCAGGTGCTTGTCGTTAATGGTCACCCCCTGCAAACGGTACACCTTTTGGATTTCCGATAACAAATACTCCTGCGCCACCGTTTCGCCTAAAACGGCAAGCATTTCGTGCGGATCCGCCAATCCGTCGGTCAGGAACTGCCCCTTTCTGACGAAATCACCGTCCTGCACGACAATCTGCTTATCCTGCGCCACAAAATGCACATCCGCCGTTTCCGTTTCGGCATTAGTTACAACAAGCCGCTTCTTTCCGCGCACCGTTCCCGTCAGCGACACCACACCGTCGATGCGCGCCATTTCCGCCGTTTTCTTCGGACAACGGGCTTCAAACAGTTCAGTAATGCGCGGCAAACCGCCCACAATATCCTGCGTTTTATTCGAAACGCGCGCCGTTTTGGCAATCAGCGTCCCGGGATAAACGGTATCGCCTTCCGTAACCGTCAGCTGTGCCCCCGACGGAATCGGATAGGTCGCCAGCAACGTTCCGCGCTTATCGACGATTTCAACGGACGGATTCAAATCGTCCTGATGCTCCATGATCATGCGCACATCGGAATCCTCGCTGGCACGGCAAACGGTCACGCCCGACAAAATATCCTTAAAACGCACTTCGCCGCTCTTTTCCGACAAAATAGGGATCTTGGTCGCATCCCACATCGCCAGGGAAGCGCCTTTTTCGACAACGCTTCCATCCGCAACCGCCAACACCGAACCGATATGAATATGGTACGATTCCAGCTCGCGGTGATCCTGCGACAAAATTCGAAGCACGCCAGTTTTGTTCAACGCCACAATCGTCCCTTCCTGCGTCGTTACCGTTCGCAAACCGTCGTACTTCACGATACCGTCATGCTGTGCGCGAAACTCCGGCGTCTTAAACGCCTGTCCCGCCACACCGCCCGAGTGAAACGTACGAAGCGTCAGCTGGGTACCCGGTTCGCCGATGGATTGCGCCGCCAAAATACCGACCGACGTTCCCTCCGTTACCAACGCGTGCGTTGCCGTATCTTCGCCGTATGCCTTCGTCGGAATCACATTCTTAACCATGTGCGTCAGCGGCGACAAAATCTTTACCGCATCAATCCCCAACGCCTCGACGCGTTTTGCCTGCGCTTCGGTAATTAAATCGCCGCGACGAATGACGCACTCGCTCGGATCGGTCGGATTGACGACATCCTCGCAGGAACAACGCCCGATGATGCGCTCGGATAAGGAAACGACTTCATCTTCGCCGTCGCAAATCGCCTGCTTCCAAATGCCCTTTGAATAATCCAACGATTCGTCGCTTTCTTCCGCCACGCAATCCATGGCGACGTCGCACAATTTACGGGTCAAATACCCCGCATCCGCCGTTTTCAACGCCGTATCCGCCATACCCTTACGACCGCCGTGCGTCGACGTGAAGTACTCCAACACTTTCAAGCCGTCACGGAAAGACGATAAAATCGGCTGTTCGATGATTTCTCCCGAAGGTTTCGCCATTAAACCGCGCATGCCGACCAGCTGACGTACCTGCTGTTTGTTACCGCGCGCGCCCGAATCCATCATCATCCAAATCGGATTCGGATCGCCGTCTTCCCTGCGCTGCGCCAACTTCTCGAACGAAGCATTCGCCACTTCCTCCGTCGCGCCCGTCCAAATCGCAATGACCTTGTTATAACGTTCGTTGTTGGTGATAATGCCGCGGCGAAACTGCGACTCAACCTCTTTAATGTTCTTCTCGTTCTTCCCGATAACGGCGGCTTTTTCGTCCGAAACGACAATATCCCCCATTCCGATGGAAATCCCGCTTTGGGTCACCCTCGAAAAACCGATGTCCTTCAACGCATCCAACAATTCCGCAAACACATCGGAAGAAATCAAATGATACGCCGCGTTAATCATGTCCAGTAACTTATCTTTGCCGACCGTTTCGTTGACAAAACCGATTTCCTTCGGGAAAACGGCGTTAAAAAGAATGCGCCCGATCGTGGTTCGGAGATATTTTTCGATCGAAACGCCGAACTTCGTCTCTTTTTGCCAATCGGGATTCGGTATATCCACCCAATCGTCCGAAGAGAGAATGCCCTCGCTTTCCATCCGCTCCGCTTCCGAAGCACCCGAAATAATCGGAACCCGCCGCGACTTCTCCGGTTGCGGCTTCGTATCCGCCGTCAATGCATAAATCCCCAAAACAATGTCCTGCGACGGCACCATAATCGGCTTGCCGCTGGAAGGCGAAAACAGATTGTGCGACGAAAACATCAACAACCGCACTTCCATCACCGCCTCCGCGGACAACGGAACGTGCACCGCCATTTGATCGCCGTCGAAGTCCGCATTGAATGCCGCACACACTAACGGATGCAAACGAATGGCACCGCCTTCGATGAGCACGGGTTCGAATGCCTGAATGGACAAACGATGCAACGTCGGCGCACGGTTCAGCAACACGGGATGTCCCTTAATAACTTCCTGCAATACGTCCCATACTTCGGGCGTCTTGTTTTCTATCATCTTGCGCGCCGCACGCACCGTGTAGGCAAAACCCAACTCTCGCAATCGATGAATGATGAACGGTTCAAACAGCACCAACGCCATCTGTTTCGGCAGACCGCACTGGTAAATTTTCAATTCCGGTCCGACGATAATCACGGTACGACCGCTGTAATCGACGCGCTTACCGAGCAGATTTTGACGAAAACGCCCCTGCTTTCCCTTCAACGACTCGCTCAGAGACTTCAACGGACGACCGTTGGAACCGGCAACCGCGCGCGTTCCGCGGCAACCGTTATCAAACAACGCATCCACCGCCTCCTGCAACATGCGCTTTTCGTTGTGGATGATAATGTCCGGCGTTTTCAGTTGCAACAAACTGCGAAGACGATTGTTGCGATTGATGACGCGACGGTACAAATCGTTCAAATCGCTGGTGGCAAAACGCCCGCCGTCCAGCGGCACCAACGGACGCAAATCGGGCGGTGTCACCGGCAACACCTCCAACACCATCCATTCGGGTCGGATTTTGCTACGAATCATTCCGTTGATCAACTTGAGACGCTTGGACAATTTTTGCTTCAGACTTTTTGAGGTATCCGTCGCCATCCGCATCTGCATCTCCTCCGCCTCGTCCTCCAAACTCATGTCGCACAACAGCTCACGGATCGCCTCCGCACCCATTTTCGCCGTGAACGCATCTTCGCCGAACTCGGCTTGCGCCGATTGGTACTCGCTCTCGGTCAAGAGCTGCTTTTTCTCCAAAGGCGCACTGCCGGGATCCAGAACAAGATAACTTTCGTAATAAATGACACGCTCCAAATCGCGAACGGTCATGTCCAAAAGCAAACTGAAACAGCTCGGAACGCTCTTTAAAAACCAAACGTGCGCCACGGGAACCGCCAATTCGATGTGCCCCATCCACTCGCGACGCACGCGCGAAACGGTGACCTCCACACCGCAACGGTCGCACACCACCCCGCGGTACTTAATGCGCTTGTACTTGCCGCAGGCACACTCGTAATCCGTCACCGGACCGAAAATCCGCTGGCAGAACAAACCGTCCGGTTCCGGCTTCCAGGTGCGGTAATTGATGGTTTCGGGTGTTTTGACCTCCCCCTTCGACCATTGACGAATGGTTTCGGGAGAAGCGATCGAAATCCGAACCGAATCAAACGTCGGATCCGACTCGAACCCCAAAAGACCGTGAATGTCGTCCCTAAACATAAAATTACTCCGCAACCTCCGCTTCTTCCGTCATCAGGCGGTCCGCATTGAGTTGCAAATCCAATCCCAATCCCTGAATTTCCTTCACCAACACCTTGAACGACTGCGGCACACCCGCCTGCAACGAATGGTACCCTTTCACAATGGATTCGTACATCTTGGTGCGCCCCTGAACGTCATCGGATTTAACCGTCAACATTTCCTGCAACGTGTACGCCGCGCCGTACGATTCTAACGCCCACACTTCCATTTCACCGAAGCGCTGTCCGCCGAACTGCGCCTTACCGCCCAACGGCTGTTGTGTAATCAGACTGTACGGACCGACCGCACGCGCATGCACCTTGTCGTCCACCAGGTGATTGAGCTTCATCATGTAGGAACAGCCGACCGTCACCTTCCGCTTAAACGGCTCGCTGGTGCACCCGTCGTAAAGCGTCACCTTCCCGTCCTCCGGCAGATGCGCCTTCTTTAAATACTCCCTGACGGTCGCATCGGAAGCGCCGTCAAACACCGGCGTCGAAACCTTAATGCCGAGCAGTTTGCACGCCAAACCGAGGTGCGCCTCCAAAATCTGCCCGATGTTCATGCGGCTCGGCACACCCAGAGGATTTAAAATCATGTCCACGGGCGTCCCGTCCTCCAAAAACGGCATATCCTGAACGGGAACCACGCGCGCCACAACGCCCTTGTTTCCGTGACGTCCCGCCATCTTATCGCCGACGCAAATTTTGCGCTTGACGGCAACCCAAACCTTCACGCTCTTCACGGTTCCCGCCGCTTCCGCATCCAAATCCTCCAATTTCGTCCGATGCGATGCCTCCAACTCGTCAAACTGACGCACAAAGGGTGTTATAATCTCAAAAACCCTCAACTTAATCGGCGACTGCTCCATTTGAACGTCGCTCGGATGAAACGCCAATTTACGCAACGCCGTTTTGGTGATTTTCCGATTTGCCTGAATGATAACCTCGCCCGTTTCACCGCCGGTAATATTTAAGGGAATTTTTTCACCCAAAAGAACGTTCGACAACGCCTCCGTCAACGATTCCCGCAAACGCTCTTTGGCGACCCGATACTCTTCAATCAGCTTTTTCTCCCGACGACGGCGATCGCTCGCAACACCCGACGTTTCGTCCGCACCGCCCTGCATCGTCACGTGAACGTCCATCACGTATCCCTCGCAACCGGACGGCGCAATTAAAGAAGAATTTTTTACGTCCGCCGCTTTTTCGCCGAAAATCGCGCGCAATAACTTTTCTTCGGGCGCCAGTTCCGTTTCGCTCTTCGGCGTAATCTTCCCGACCAAAATATCGCCCGGATGCACTTCGGAACCGATGCAGATAATTCCATTGCGATCCAAATGCTTTAAAGCCTCTTCGCCGACATTCGGAATATCACGCGTAATTTCCTCCATGCCCAACTTCGTATCATTCGCGACGATTTCGTACTCTTCGATATGAATCGACGTATAAACATCTTCCGAAACCATGCGTTCACTCAAAATCACCGCATCTTCGAAATTATATCCCTTCCAGGAAAGGTACGCCACCAAAACGTTGCGCCCCAACGCCGTTTCGCCGTGATCCGTCGCGCCGCCGTCCGCCAACACCTGCCCGGCTTTGACCGTATCGCCCGGTCGCACCAACGGTCGGGCATTGAAGCACGTCATCGCATTGGAACGCGCAAACTTATGCAACGGATAAACATATATTCCCTTTTGCGCATCCGTCCGCAACGTCTCACCCTTGCGAACGTGCGGCAACATTCCGTCGGGCGTCACGACAATCCGCGTACCGCTCACTTCCGCCACCTTCCCGTCCGCTTCCGCCACAACCGTAACACGGGAATCGCGCGCCGTCGTCTCTTCCAACCCCGTTCCGACAAAGGGCGCTTCGGGTCGTAACAACGGCACCGCCTGACGCAACATGTTCGACCCCATCAACGCGCGGCTGGCGTCGTCGTGCTCCAGGAACGGAATAAGAGCGGTTGCCGCCGAAATCACCTGCTTCGGAGAAATCTCCATGTACGTCACTTCCTCGGGCTGCACTTCGCACACGTCGAAATTTTTGCGCGCCATCACGGTGCCTTCCAAACAACCCTTCGAATCGATCGTTGCATCCGACTGCGCAACCACCTCCGTTTTCTCCTGTTCCGCCGTCAAATAATCAACTTCGTCCGTCACAACCTTGTTATGCACGCGTCGGTACGGCGTTTCAATCAAACCGAGTTCGTTGATGCGCGCGTAGGTCGTCAGCGAATTAATCAGACCGATGTTGGAACCTTCCGGCGTTTCAATGGGACAGATGCGACCGTAGTGGGAAACATGTACGTCGCGCACTTCCAAGCCCGCCCGTTCGCGATCCAAGCCGCCCGCCCCCAACGCCGATAAACGACGCTTATGGGTAATTTCCGACAGCGGATTGATTTGATCCGTCAGCTGAGACAGCGGATTGCGCGCAAAAAAATCAACCACCGCTATCGTAACGGCGCGCGAATCCACCACATGCTTTAACGAAACACCGTCCGCCCGATCCAATTGCGCCATACGTTCGCGAATGATGCGTTCCATTCGCGCCAAGCCCGAACGGCATTGCACCGCCACCAGTTCACCCACCAAACGCACGCGACGATTGCCGAGAAAGTCGATATCATCGATCGACCCCTGCCCTTTGCGCAGGCGACACAGTTCGCGCACCGCCTCCGCAATATCAATCGGTTGAAGCAACGTCTTCGAAAGCGGAACGTCCAAACCGAGTTTTTCGTTCAGACGATAACGCCCCACGCGCGTCAAATCGTAACGTTTCGGATCGTAAAAGGAACGTTGAAAAAAGGCGCGCGCATCCTGCAAATTCACGGTCTCGCCGGGATGCAATAACCGATAAATATCGCACAATCCGTCTTCCGTCGAAGACGCACCGTCTTTTCTCAAACAACGCACAATCGCACCGTCATCCGCGCTTGCGTCGACCACCGAAATCGTCTCGATTTTCGACTGTTGAAACGTCTGCAGAGCGGTTTTGGTGATCGGTTCCAACGCGCGCCCCAATACCAAACCCTTCGCAACGTCAATCACGTCTTCCGTCAGTACCCAATGCGCCAGATCGTTCTGCGACAACAACGCCGAAACGCGCATCTTGGTCGGCTTATAGAATAACTTTAAAATCGTCTCGTTCGTACCGAAGCCGAAAGCGCGCAAAAGCGTCGTAATAAGGAACCGATAACGACGACGGCGACGATCCAGATAAACGTACAGCAGATCGTTCGCATCAAACTGAACTTCCACCCAGACGCCGCGATCGGGAATAATGCGAAACGCATGCAACCGCTTTCCGGACGGATGCCACTCTTGATCAAAACTAATGCCGGGCGAACGATGCAACTGACTCACCACCACACGTTCGGCACCGTTGACGACAAAAGAGGCGCGATCCGTCATCAGCGGGAACTCGCCCAAATAAACTTCACCCTCCTGAACCTGCTTATTGTCGCTCATCAGGCGCAACGTCAGGTACAAAGACGTACCGTACGTGGTGCCGTTGCGAATGCAATCGAAATAATCGCCTGTTACGTCGCCCCATCGGTACGATACATACTCCAGGCGGTACTTATTGTCGTAATCCTCAATCGGAAAAAAATCTTGAAAAACCGCTTCCAAGCCGACCTTTTTGCGCTCGGACGGCGGAACGAACTGCTGCAAAAACTCCTTGTAGGAATCTAACTGCAGACCCAGCAGATCCAAAGGCGGAATAATTTCTTTCAATTTCCCGAGATTGATACGATCGGACATAAATTCAGGCACTTAAACAAGAAAGGTTCTTCCAATCCATTCTTGTCGAAGGTTATATAATTTACTTCAATTCGACTTTTGCGCCGGCGGCTTCCAGTTTGGCTTTAATTTCTTCCGCCTCTTTCTTTCCGATGCCTTCCTTTACCGGCTTCGGGGCACCTTCCACCAGTGCCTTCGCTTCCGCAAGCCCCAAGCCCGTGATCGCCTTCACCTCTTTGATGACATCGATCTTTTTGGCACCCATGTCGGCGAGAATGACGTCAAACTCCGTCTTTTCTTCCGCCGCCGGTGTTGCCGCGCCGCCCGCCGGTGCCGCCGCAACCGCAACAGGAGCCGCCGCGCTGACGCCCCACTTTTCTTCCAGATCTTTTACCAGACCCGCAATCTCCAATACCGACTGGTTACTCAACCACTCGATAACCTCTTCTTTTTTGATTTCTCCCATGATTTCTCCCGAACAGATTAGTATTCGTTTTTTCAGACGAACCGTTTAAGGAGAACCGTTCTCCCTAACCTGACCTGAAAATAATTAGTTCCCGCTCTTCGCCTGCAACACATTCAATAATGCCTGCGGAACGCCCTGCAAGACGTACAGACAACGACGATAAGGCATCAACAGCAACGACAGGAACGTCGCCCGAAGCGTCGGCAGATCCGGCAACTTCGAAAGTTCTTCCAACGCCGCCGTATCATACAACTGACCGTCCATCAAACCGCCTTTGGGGGGCAATTTTCCCTTATCTTTCGCAAATTGCACCAAGAGCTTCGCCACGCCGGTCGGATTATCGCCGCCGAACACGATGCCCGTCTGCCCGTGCAACCACTGCGTAAAGGACGGCCATGACAAACCTTCGCCGACTTTTCGCAACAGCGTATTCTGAACGACGTGAAATTGCGCCCCGTGCTCGCGCAACCCTCTGCGCAATTCGGAGATTTCGTCCACCTTTACGCCGCCGAAATCGACTAAATAAACGTACCCCGAGTCCTTAACGCTGTCGGAAATCTCGTTTAACAAAAATGTTTTTTCAATTCTCATCGCTCTTAAAATTTGGCAAACACCGAAGCATCCAACAATAAACCGGGACTCATGGTCGACGAAATCGCGCCGTTAAGCACAAACTTCCCGCGGAAGACCGACGGGCGCGCCTGACGAATCGCTTCCAACGCCGCCGTCGCATTCGCCAACAGCTTTTCAAGACCGAACGAACGCTTCCCGATACCCAATTGAACGTTTGCCGCCTTGTCCATCTTAAATTCCACGCGACCCTTCTTTAATTCGGTAATGCACGCCGCCAAATCGTCGGTCACCGTCCCCGCTTTCGGGCTCGGCATCAATCCTTTCGGTCCCAGAAGACGCGCCAGGGTCTTAACCTCCTTCATGGCTTCCGTCGTCGACACCGCCACGTCAAAATCCAACCAGCCGCCTTTAATCTTCTCCATCAGATCCGCCAAACCCGCTTCGCACGCACCCGCCTTCAACGCTACCTGCGGATCCTTTGTAAAGGCAATCACACGCACGTCCTTACCGTTTCCGTTCGGCAACTGCACCCGTCCGCGCACCATTTGATCGCTCTGCTTCGGATCGACAGCCAAATGCAATGCCAACTCGACCGTTTCGTCGAATTTCGTCGCCGGCAACGAAAGCAACGTCATAAAAGCACTCTTTAAATCATACCGCTTCCCGACTTCCGCCTTCTCCAACGCCGCGCGATACCTTTTCCCGTACTTCTTCATACCTTTACCCGACGACCTGAATTCCCATACTGCGAGCTGTTCCGGCAATCATCCGCGCCGCATGCTTCACATTGTTCGCATTTAAATCCGCCATCTTCATAGTCGCAATCTCCTCCAGTTGCTTGGCGGTCACCGTACCGACTTTATTCTTATTCGGCTCGCCCGAACCCTTCTGAATGCCCGCCGCTTTACACAAGAGCACCGAAGCAGGCGGTGTCTTTAGAATAAACGTGAACGATTTATCCGAATAAACCGTAATCACCACCGGAATAACCAATCCGGCTTTATCCTGCGTACGTGCATTAAACTCCTTGCAGAAGTTCATGATATTCACGCCCTTCGCACCCAAAGCCGGTCCCACCGGCGGTGCCGGGTTTGCCGCACCCGCGGGCAACTGCAACCGAATTTCACCCGTTACTTTTTTCGATGCCATCCTTTAATTTTCCTTCCGTACCTGCCAATACTCCAACTCCACCGGCGTAGAACGACCGAAAATCGATACCGAAACGCGCAAACGCCCCTTCTCGGCATCCACTTCATCAATCACCGCCGAAGACCCGACAAACGCGCCGTCGGTCACCTTTACCTTTCCGCCGACCTCGTAATCCGCCTTTAAAACTTTTTTCCCTTGATTTTCTTCCGCCTGCCCCAGCAACGCTTCCGCCTCCGACGGCTTCATCGGAACCGGACGGTTATCACCGCCCATAAAGCCCGTTACGCCCTGAATGCGACGGACAAACGAAGCCGTATCCTGCAAAAACTCGCCGCCTTCGTCGTAAAGTTTCATGCACAGAAAGACGTATCCCGGAAAAAACTTGGCGGTGCGACTTGTCTTTTTCCCGTTTTTCACCTCCAAAACGGTTTTCGTCGGCACCAGCACCTGCTTAACACAATCTTTTAACGTACCCGCCTCGCACGCCTGATCGATAAAACGCTTCACCTTCAACTCCTGGTTCGTCAGCGTTCGCACCGCGTACCATTTAAAATCGTCCGTTTGCGTATCCGTCATTTCCCTAACGCCCCACGCAATGCATCAACAAATCCACCATGTGATACAGCGACATGTCGACGGCTCCCACAAACACACCCAACAGAATAATGCCGACCAAAACCTTCACGGTGGATTGGCGCAATTCCCGCCAACCGGGCCAGGAAGCCTTTTTCAGCTCCCCGATCATTTCCCGACAAAACGTGCGCGCTTTTTTCAACCACTTCATACGACGAAACCTGGCAGGGGAAGAGGGACTCGAACCCCCAACCGACGGTTTTGGAGACCGCTACTCTACCAATTGCGCTATTCCCCTACTAAGAAAAACATTCAAAAGAACTTTGCCTTTGTCAACAAAAATTTCTTACTTCAAAATTTCCGTGATACGACCGGCACCGATGGTACGACCGCCTTCGCGCATGGCGAAACGCTGTCCTTTCTCCATCGCAATCGGCTTTCCGAGTTCAATCGTAATGCCGAGATTGTCACCAGGCATCACCATTTCGGTACCTTCCGGCAATTCGCAAACACCCGTGACATCGGCGGTTCCGAAGAAGAATTGAGGACGATACCCCTTAAAGAACGGCGTATGACGACCGCCTTCGTCCTTTGTCAAAACGTAAATCTCGGCCTTTGCCTTCGTGTGCGGCGTAATCGAACCGGGTTTCGCCAGCACCTGACCGCGCTCCACATCCTTCTTTTCAATACCGCGCAACAAAACGCCGACGTTATCGCCCGCCTGCCCCTGATCCAGCAACTTACGGAACATTTCGACACCGGTACAAACCGTCTTACGGGTTTCGCCCAAACCGACAATCTCAACTTCGTCATTGACCTTGATGACGCCGCGCTCGATACGACCCGTCACCACGGTACCGCGACCCGTAATGCTGAAAACATCCTCAATGGACATTAAGAAAGGCTTATCCAAATCGTGCTTCGGCTCCGGAATATCCTTATCCAACGCCTCCAACAATTTCGAAACAGACTCCACCGCTTCCGGCTTCCCTTCCAAAGCCCCCAGAGCCGAACCGCGAATAACGGTAATGTCATCGCCGGGATATTCGTACTTCTTCAACAGATCGCGAACCTCTACCTCGACCAAATCTAACATTTCGGCATCGTCGACCAAATCCACTTTATTGAGAAAAACAACGATGTTGGGAACCCCGACTTGGCGCGCCAAAAGAATGTGCTCGCGCGTTTGCGGCATCGGACCGTCGTAGGCACTGACCACCAAAATCGCGCCGTCCATCTGCGCGGCACCGGTAATCATGTTTTTAACAAAGTCCGCGTGCCCCGGGCAGTCTACGTGCGCATAGTGACGGTTCGGCGTCTCGTATTCGACGTGCGAAACCGCAATCGTCACAATTTTCGACGCATCGCGCACCGTACCGCCTTTCGCGATTTCCGCGTAAGACTTTACCTGCGCCAAACCTTTATCGGCCTGCACCTTCAGGAGCGCCGTCGTCAACGTTGTTTTACCGTGGTCCACGTGACCAATCGTTCCCACGTTCACGTGGGGCTTCGTTCGAGTGAATGTTTCCTTCGCCATATCAAAAATAAAGTTCCCGACGCACGCTTCCGATCGTGGAGCCCCCGAGCGGACTTGAACCGCCGACCTCGTCCTTACCAAGGACGCGCTCTGCCGACTGAGCTACAAGGGCACGTTCCGCCGCTTTCGGCTTTCACAAAAGCTATGCTCCTCCACTGTTGAGGCATTTAAAAAGACCGTCAAGCGTTTTTTTGCGGAAAACAACCGCATTTTTCATAAAAATTTCGCCGCCGTACAGTTGTCTTCAACGTCGGCAACACAAAAGCTTTCCATGCCTATATGGGTAGACAACTTCCCTCAATGCCATATCCGACAAACCGTATTTCGGAAAAATTTTCCGTAAAATACGAAATAATTCCTATTCGATTGACACCTTTTGCACATTTCATATGGTGAGGGTATAGAAAAGTGAAATTGAGAATTTTCCTGCTTTTCTCGATGTTGTTGTCGTTTATTGCGCCCTGTTCGGCAACGCGCCCGCTCCGGGAAATCGTACTTAAAGATCTTCAACAACTTCGCAGTTTCGATTTCGTCGGAAGAGCTGTTGCAAAAGATTCAAAAACTCTCCAATGATTACGAAGACAAAATCCTTAAAAATCTTCACAAACTTGCCGTCGCTCTCATGCGGGATTTGCTTACTTTTTTAGAAAAAGATGCGCTGTCATTTGAGGAAATTCGAACCAAAATCGACACCGGCGGTTACGGGAACCCGTCCGGGCAAAGGCGTCGCGGGGATATCTTTGGTTTTTATAATCTTTCGCGGTGGTCCTTCGATAAAATACAATGCGAACTCACAAACCCGCCGGACGCATCAAAGTCAAACTTCCGGCATCTTTCCGACACAACTTTAACAGTTTTTCGCAAAGCCGAGCCCTTGTTTCAGGGATATGTGCAGGCTTGCGCAAAGATTTTCGACATAACCGATGAAATCACGGAAATTGTACGCACCGGCATTCGTTCCTGGTATGATCTTAAAAAATCCGACATACTTGCCAACGAACTTCATAAGGATCCGTGGTACCTTGCCGCACAGGCATCCGACGGTTCCTGATCAACCGTTCTGTATTCGGTCATGGTTCCGCACACAATGCAATTCAGCTCCAAAAAAATGGAGGATTTCATCAATTCCGTGACAACCTGTTTCAATAAGTGCGTTGACGGTTTTGATGCAACCTGCGGAGATCGTTTAAAGGAAGAAATTAAAGCACGGTTCCGTGCCAACTGCTTCGAATACCTCTTGCGCAGCGTTTACGTTCGTTACAACACTCCGTCTGCCGAAAGAGATAATCTGGTACGTGCAATTTTAAAATATGCCCGCGAAATGTCCGACGGCTCCGCGCCACGACCGTCGGAAATAAAACATACGCTCGGCATTTTTATCGAAATGTAGGCACAAAATCTGCTTCACATACAGGCATGGATACCGCTTCCGTTATCATTACCGGCGTTCATTTTGAACTGACCGAAGCCATTAAATCGGTCGTGCACGAGAAAATGAACAAACTTTTCCGTCACGAACCCGATATTATCCGCGTTCGCGTGGAACTCACGAAGGATGTCGACAAAAAAGACCAAAATGCTTTCGAAGCCAAAGGCATCATCGAGCTCCGCGGACCAAACTTCATCGTTTCGACATTTTCGGACAATTTGTACAACGCCATCGACGATTTGGAGGAAAAACTCCTGCGAAAACTGCGAAACCGCACGCGCCTGATGAAAACCAAGCGCAAAGAAGTGTGCATCGGAGGATAAAAGGGAAATTTAGAGAAAAAACACACAAGGCGCGGACACATCACAGTGCCCGCGCTTCGGTAGCCCCGTAAAGGGATGGCGTTAAAACAGATACGTCAGCCCGATCTCTGCGGCGTGAACAATATCCTGCTTGACCGAAAAGCCGACTTCCAATGCATCATTTTTTCCGTCCCAATGAAAACTTCCGGGTATATACCGCAAACGATAGCCCGCTGTTAATTGCCAATTTTCATTGAGACATACACCGATTCCCGCAAACATCTGCCCGAGAAACCGCCACTTGTCTTTTCCGCCTCCCTCGGGCTCATCTGCGGTAACCGCGGGTGCCGGCGGAATCGTCACCGTCACCCTTACATTCAAATCGTAAGAACACCGCGATCGCGCGATACCCGCTCCGACGCCGCCGTATAAAAATGCCCGCTCTCCGACATCGTGCCGCAGGGTTACATTGCAGGCACCGAAATAATTTTCTATTTTACCGTTCCCTTTCCATTCCATATCAACTCTGTTCCCTCCTGCGAGAATCGAACAACCGCCCGCAACATCCTTCATCTTTCCCGTAAAATATCCCAACTCCAAGCCGACAAAAACACGATCGTCGTAAGATGTACCGAGCTCCGCCGAACCCGACCAGGCATTTTTAATGCTCTTTTTGATACTATGATCGACTGTATTTCCAAAAGTTACGTAATCGTTGTATTTCGCTTTCCCGAACAGCCATCCGCCGCGTACCGTCACGTACGGGTTCCATTCCCGACCGTAGTCAACCTCCGAACCGCCGTCCGATGCTTTTAATCCCGTAATCGCCGACATTCCGACAACCCCCAAACCGCCGATAAGGCATAAACATTTCCCATTCATGCCTCCATTAGAGAGAGAGAGAGAGAGAGTCAAGTGTTTTTTAGGTTTTTTTTGAGAAAATTTACCTTTTCATCGAAAACGCCTTTTTCGGTGTTAAAACCGACCGATTTTCCAAACCGTTTTCGGGTCGACTTTTTGTCTTTTTCGATCAATTTTCCAAAACCTCATCCCGCGTAACGCAATCCACTCCAACCAGCCAACAGAACGGGCTGCAGCCCATGCAAGCGTTGGGGATTTCGGCATTTTTCGATACACTCGGGGCACATGAACACCTTCGCCTCAACACCCCTCCCCTCGGAACTGGTTTCGCTGCTCGGATCGTCGCTTCTCGGCAGCGGAATCCGCTTACTCAGTTTCTTCATGATGGCGCATCACCGCGAACATCTGATGCGCCTCTGCCGAACGCGCGCCCTCGAACATACCGTCGTCAGTGCGCGTAAAGCGTCGGGTTTGCAACTGACGCGGCGCTTTATCGCGTTTATCGCAGTCTTCTTCGTCATTGCCTGGCCGAAACTGATTGCCGTCTTTTACCCGAACGTTCCGATTTCGGTCGGTTATTCGCAACGCTCGGGCGGATTTCTGTTCTTCTCCTCCGCTTACGAAAAACTCCACTGGGTTCAGCTGAACGGGCTCGTCATCACGCCGCTCGATACGCATCTGCTCTCCGCCATCGTCGGGCTGTACTTCGGAAGCGCGCTTGTAGATTTGAAACATTAAAGGATTTTTATGATTGAATTTGTTCTCAACGAATTTGTCCGACGCACGCTGTTGTTGCAACTGGACGCCGCTTATCCGCATTCGCTGCCGATGAAAACCCTCAAATTGGGGCTGTTTCTCTCGGGGCTGCGCATCCGACGGCGGTTTTTGGAAAAGGAGCTGGCGTATTTGCATGCCAAAGACTTCGTGGAGCTCGTTCCGAACGAACTTTGTCCGCAACACCGACGCTACAAATTATCCGTTAAAGGAATTGATTTTCTCAATGATGAACGAAGAAACGCCGATCGCCTTTAAGGAGCACCTGCAACGCATTCAGCGCGCCAAAAATACAGCTTCTCTCCTCGAACAAATGAATATCGCGGAACAATCCATGGGACTGCTTTGGGAACGCATTTTCGATCGTTTGTGCGTCGACGAAACCCAATCGGACTTAAGTACGGTAAAAGAACTGACGGGCATTCTTCACAAGCTCCTGCAAACCTACCGACAGCTGTTTGCCGTGTGCCAAAAATCCAATCCAGAAAACGCCGACAACAACGCATGGGCTTTGTCGGAAGACGTTCTCAAAGATATTGAAGATCAACTTCAAATGTTATGACGCCGTTCTTTCTCCCCTATCAGGTACGCTGGATCCGCGACGACGCGCGTATCAAAATTATGGAAAAATCCCGACAAATCGGTCTCTCGTGGTCAACGGCATACCGTGCCTTGCGAAATGCCGCCGTTCATCCGAGAACGCACGTTTGGATTTGTTCCCGCGATCTGCAACAGGCGCAGTTGTTCCTCAACGACTGCAAAGCCTTCGCGTCCGTTCTCAATCAGGCGTACAAGGAAAAGCTGATCGGAAAACAATCGGAACAACGGACAATCCTGCGCCTCAACAACGGCAGTACGTTGACATTGATTTCTTCCAACATCAATGCCCAAGCCGGCAAGCGCGGGTCGAGGATTTTGGACGAATTCGCCCTGCACGAAGACCCGGAAGCCCTCTACAACGTCGCCTACCCGGGCATTACCTGGGGCGGGCAGTTGGAGATGATTTCCACGCACCGCGGCGCACACAATTTCTTCAATCGTCTCATTGAGGAAGCGCGCAACGGCGGTAATCCGAAGGGTATTTCCCTGCATCGCGTCACGTTATCGGACGCATTGGAACAGGGATTTTTGCAAAAACTCAAGGCCAAACTTCCGCCCGACGACCCGCGCCAAACCATGGATGAAGGCGATTATTACAATTTTATCAAAAATTCCTGCGCCACCGAAAAAGCCTTTCTGCAGGAATACATGTGTCAACCGATGGAAGACGCCTCGACGCTTCTCTCCTACGAAGCCCTGGAACGGTGCTTTTACGATAAGAATTGCGATTGGCGCTCGTGGACGAACGGAACGGCACTGATGGGCGTTGACCTCGCACGAACACAGGATTTGAGTGCCTTCGTTTTGGTTGAGAAAGTCGAAAACATATTCTTTCTCCGTCACGTGCAGTGCCTGAAAAACGCGCGCTTCGACGAACAGGAAGCCCTCTTCGAACGTTTATTTCGCAATTTTAACGTTCAACGCGTCTGCGTGGATCAAACGGGCATCGGGCGACAATTCCTGGAACGCGCACAGGCACGTTTCGGTACTGCCGTTGAAGGCATCCAATTCACGCAAAGCACCAAAGAAACGCTCGCCTACAATTTGAAAACACACATCGAACAACGAACCCTGCGCCTTCCGTGCGACGAAAAGCTGATTTCCGATCTGCTTGCCGTTCGCATCTCGGAGGATATGAAACTGACGGCACAACACGGTGCCGACGGACACGCCGACCGCTTTTGGGCATTGGCTCTGGCTCTGCATGCCGACCGAAAGCAGTCTTCATCAAGTGCTGTTGCCGAACTGTTTCATTTTCAACGACCGACCGCCTGCTTCTGAACACCTTTGACACCATGAATACTGACAAAAATAAAACGTTCGAAGCCATAAAGTGCCTCGGCAGGAAATTCGACCGCGGAAATCGTTTTTCCGAAAAAACCTCCCGTCTTACGAAGGCATCCGCGTTTCCAGATACTTTCTTAAATCTTATGAGTACACCCGAATTCCAAACGCCGCCGCCGCGAAGACGCCGCGGAAATCAATATCCGTCGAATGTCGGCAACGCATTATGCGCGAACGCCTTCGTTCCCGCCACCGTTCACAAACGTTTCTTTTCCGTTTTGTCATGAAAACCAACACCTACGTAACGCCGTTGCGTCGCGACAGCCTCGCGCGACTGAACTGGAACCCCATTCGTTCGTTGACGCCGACGTCGCTGGCGCGCATTTTGGACGATTTCCACGCCGGCAAACTGCGCCAAGCCGCACTTGTTTGGGACGCCATCGAACGTCGCGACGACCTGCTTCAGGGCGTGATTTCCAAACGCAAAAAGTCGATTTCGCGCCTCGATTGGGAAATCCTCACATTGGATAATTCCGAAGAAGCCGCGCGGCAGAAGGAGATTTTAGAGCAATTCTACAATCACCTTTCCTGCATTAACGCCTACGACGAAAACGAACGCGGCGGTCTGCCGTTGCTCATCCGTCAGATGATGGATGCCGTCGGAAAGCGTTACGCCGTGCACGAAATTGTCTTCAAGTCCTTTCGTAAGGACGATCGGTCGCTGTTGACGGCGGAATTTCGTTTCGTACCGCTGTTCTTCTTCGAAAACAAAGACGGGAAATTGCATTTCGTCGGCGACAAAGGTAATAAAGACATTCCGTTGTCCGGCGACGAATGGCTCGTTACCACGGGTGACGGGCTGATGGAATCGTGCTCCATTGCCTATCTGTTCAAGCACCTTCCTCTGCGCGATTGGCTGATTTACTGCGAGCGCAACGGCATGCCCGGCGTCAAAGGCATTACGCAGGCGCGTC
The DNA here is from genome assembly GCA_946186275.1 of uncultured Verrucomicrobiota bacterium. Taxonomy (GTDB): domain Bacteria; phylum Verrucomicrobiota; class Verrucomicrobiia; order Opitutales; family UBA9783; genus UBA3222. Next base: position 14,428 of record CAMHMO010000005.1, on the reverse strand, counting down.
CCGGTTCCGCCGAGTGGGAAATCGCACGCGAAGCGGTGCAGAATTTCGGCGCGGAATTTCATGCATTGATGTCCGCCGGAACGGATATTCAGGCGATCGATATTTCCGGCAAAGGCGAATTGCCGTATCCGAAGCTGGTGGAACGCATGGATCGCGCCATGGCGGCTCTCTGGCGCGGTTCGGATTTGACCACGCTGGGGCGCGAAAATGCTGTCGGCGTTACGCAACAGCGCAACGAACGCGATCTGTTGGAAGAGGACGACGCACAAATGATTTCCGACACGCTCAACGACCAGGTCGATCGGGCTGTTTTAAAGCATTTAGAGCAAACCGAATTCCCTAAAGCCTACTTTCACCTGAAACCTTCGCCCAACAAAAACCTCAACAACGACCTGGCGATTTTGAAAACCCTTTACGAAATGAACATCCCCCTGAGCCTCAACGATATTCGCGAACACTTCGGCATCAATCCGCCGACGGATAAAAACGACACCGTTCAAAAGTAATCAAAAACTAAACATCCATGAAAACTGTTAAACTTCATTTATCGCCCTACGGTACCTTCGAACATCCGGAGGGTCTGCAAAGCATCTCGTCCGCCGACGCGCAACGGTGCATTCGGAAAACGCGCACGTGGCGGTTCCGTCTCGGGCTGAAAAAAATCCCCGTCTACCTCGGACATCCCGACGATCCGTTATTTAAGAACGAACATTCGGATCCGCGCATTTACGGCTATGTGAAAAATTTGTGCGCCGATGGAGACGGTCTGTGGGTGTTTGTAAAATTAACAAAATACGGTCACACCTTCCTGTCCAAATCGCCGCGACAGTACCTGTCACCCCGCTGGGTACTTTGTAAAACGGAACATCAAACCGCTTATCATCCCGAACGTCTCCTTTCCGTCGGTCTAACGCAACACCCGAATTTGCCCGTTCAACCGATTGCGTTCGATGCATTCCCGAAAAAAAGCTTCGGACTTCGTGTTCTTCTGCGAGCTTTGACGAAACGGCAACGTTCCACCGAAACGTCGCACACGCAAACAGGCGGCGTTCGTTCCGATGGCGCACTTCACAAGGGATTTGCAACGTTCATCGAACCGTTACGTCGGGCGTTTGTGAAAAAAATCAAACCAACAGCATCGACCATCGGCACACAGTCCTCTACCCTACTCCCGACATCCGACGAAGATCTATTCTCGGGGCATCGAACACCGCTTTCATCGGATCTGCACGGTACGCAAACGCGCGAAGAAAAACGCCGCATTCTGCAGTTCGGGCAAGCCGTTCGGGCACGGATGGAAGCCACAGGCGAAAGTTACCCGGAGGCCTGGAACGCGTTGCTTCATCAAACGCCCGCAACCATTGCAGGCAATTATCCGAATGCAACGGAAAGCGACGGATCCAAACCGCCGACGGCTTGCACAAAACGCAGAAATTTTGCGCCGCGGTCGTTGAAAACGGCAACGGTTACGAAACAACCGTAAATTTAACAATCCTTTTAACCCTTTTTTTAACCTATGAATACAACCCATAAAATCATGTCCAACGCAAACGCCGTTGGGTTTTTCGAAGGCGCTCTCACAAAGCGTCTGAAACCGGGAAGCGCGGTCAGAGCCGGCATGCTGATCAGCTTTGACGACGACGAACAGTTCGTTGTGCCGTGTCCCGAAAAGAGCATTCCCTGGGGAATTGCCCTGCGCGACACGACCGCCTCGGACGACAAAACCTACATCTCCGTTCAACCGCTGTCCAACAACGGACAAACGGCGCGCATTCTCATGGCGGACGCCGTCAAAGCCGGTGAATTCATCAGCTTTTCCAAGGACGGCTTCGCCAAAAAATGTTCGGACGGCAGCAACATCATCGGTCTGGCACTTTCGAGCGGCGGAAAAGACGATCGTATCGAAGCACTGACTTCACTTCCCAATAACCTCAAATAATCACATCCTCTTATGACAACCGCAACACAAGCAAACGAAACACAATTCAATCAAAATTACTATTCGTCCGAACTGACGCAATTTGCCAATACGTCGCAGGGCAACGAAGACGTTGAAAAAGCGTTAAATTTCGCCGCACCGTGCACATTGGTTCCGCGTCGCCATGACTACAAAAGGATCACCGAAAACGACACGTTTTATTCGGAAAGCGACGACATTCGCACCGCCGGCAGCCCTTTCAAACGCATCGACTTCAACGGCGATACGATCCAGTCAAAAACGTTCAACAAAGGTCTGACGATACGCGTGGACACGGATGACATCGCCGGCGGTGACTGGGAAACGCGCTATGTTTATGCCCTGAAACGCCGCCTCTGTTGCAACGAGTATCGTCGTACGATCAGGGCGTTCGTCGAAACGATCAAAGCGGCTCAGAAGAAAAGCAAAAAGCAAATTGTCGAGCCGGACGCCTGGACGGGTGAAAAAGCGCAACCGGATGCGGATCTTCGCAACGCCGTCTTAACGGCACGCTCCGACTACGGATTTTCGCCGAACCGTCTGCTGTTCAGTGAAAACGCCTGGTATCTCCGTCAGGACTGCTACGCGTCGCAGAACAATGCCGGCGCCCGCATTGCGGCGGAATTGTCGCGCGAAGCGTTGGCGGAAAAGTTGCTCGTCGAAAACGTGCAACTGATCAAACAGGTGCATCTCGGGTTACAAGGCAAGGAATTGGAAGGCGATGAAATCTTCGCGTTCTATGCCCAAAACGGACTGTTAAAGGATGAACCGTCAGCCGTTAAACGCTTCGTAACGCCGTTCGATGACGGACATTTGTTCCGCGTCTACGTCGAACCGCACACCAAGTACACCGATATTACCGTCGAACATTACAGCAATATCGTTGTTACGTCCGCCACCAACATTCTGCAAATCAAAGTCAAAGGCGCGTAACACAAACATATCGAGGGAGGGCTTATCGCCCTCTCTCGCAACCCTTAACACTTATCAACCCTTAAACATTTAAATTCCAATGCCCGTTATCTCCATTCCCTGGACTTTACTCGAAGCCAAACATATTTCGGATTACCTTATTCAAGACCAGTTGTCGGTCGTGAACAATTTCCGCGAAAAAGGCGATCCGAAGCACATCGACGCCGTTATAAACGATATCTGCGCGTACATTCAAAATCGCGTACCGCAGAAGTTTCACCCGAACCCGACGGCACCCAATCATATTCCGACGGCGTGTAAAACCGCCGCATGCCACTTGGTGATCGAAGCTCTGCAATCACGTCTGCCGGATTTAAAATTGTCGGACGACCAAATCCGCAACGCCCAACAGGCGCGCAAAACGCTCGATGACCTGGCAGCGATGTGGGAAAAGCAATCAAACCCGAAAGTCACCGATCCGCGCATCGAAGCGGTGCATTACCGCAGACGCGACGCACGCCAATCGACGCTGAAAGGATTTTAACAGTCCGCTTCCGTTGAAAGGATAATCATGAAACCGATTTTACGAAGCATTCAAACCAAGCTGATTGAAACTCTCAAAGCTTCGGAGCTCAAAAACGCGATGACCGTCGTTGCAAGCGACGCCTTTTCCGTCGATGAACTGCTTGCCTTAAAAGTTGCGCAAACACAACCGTTCCTGCTGTTCGTTTCGTTGCCGTTCCCGCTGCAAACGCTCGGATTGGCATCGTCCTGCTGGGGAACGTTGTCACTCAATCTCACACTGGCGCAGTCATTGCAGTACGACGAAGCATACGCGTTTATCGATTGGGCGGAAAGAATAAGTTTCGAGGTAACCCAAAAGCCGATCGTCGTCGACAATCTCTGGGACGGTCGTTTTGTTTTGACCGAAAAGGAACCGTGGACGCGACTCGATTGGACAAACGGCACCGCGCTGCAACTGCACTTTATCACTTCCGATTTTAACGTTTCGAATGTATGAAAATTACGCTTAAAACAGACCAAAAATCCTACGTTTTGGCGGGCGGAACCGCAGTGAACGAAGAACCGACGCACATATCCGTAACGGCGGAACGCACGTTGCAATCCGTCAAAGCCATCCGCGCCGCTTCCGTTCAAACCTACGACCGCGGTAACCTGCAGGTTCGGCTTGTGTTTGAAGTCGGACGTCTGCACAACGACCAATCGGCGGCAATCGAACACATGCTCGTACATGCGAGCGAAATCGCGCACGCACACGGCGAAGTCCTCATTCAGTCGGAAGGTTCGAAGGGACGTTCGCTTACGTTGGAATCCGCAACGCTTGCGTCCGTTCAAACGCATTACAAAGGGAATGCTTCCTATACAACGTATGAAATCTACGGCGGAAAACTGCACGTTAATGCGTGATGCCCGTCAACACCCGAAATTTTATGAATAACTCAATGTTTAAAAATATGATGTCCTCACCCGGCTACTGCAACGGCTTCGGTAATCACCGAGATTACAACGAACTGTCGGACGCTTACGACGAGCAACTTAACCGCATCGCCGACTTGGAATGCCGTCTGGCGGAATTGGAAGAGCAACTGAAACAGACGCGACACTGATGACCTGGTTTTTATCATACAAGGCACCCGACAAGCGCGTCCGGAGGAAAACACTGTCCGAATGGGGCATTTTCAACGTCGAACGTCACGTTCTCAATCAGGGCACCGACACGCTGACGTTTCAAACCACATCCGCGACGCAATCGTTTGTCGCCGAAGCAACGGTTGAAATTTTCAAAGATGACGTACGCTGGTTTTGCGGGCGCATCACGCAAACCCCCTGCTTTTACGGCGCAACGCAAGAGCTGGCGACCTGCCGCGTCTCCGGACCCACGTGGTATCTGGAACATCTGGTATTTCAGCAACCGTGGGAATACTTTAAGGACGGGACGGGAAAAACCGAAACCGTTTCCCGCAGTGTCTGTCTGTTGGGACAGGATAAGGACGGAAAGCCCGTTCACGCCGCGCAATGTTTGCGGGACATTGTGACCTACGCCCAAAATCACGGCGCACCGATTGCCTGCGGGGATATTATCGGCTTTGATTTCGCATTTCCCTGCGAAACCGTTCGCGATTGCAGTTGCGCCGAAGCATTGATGAAGATTCTGCGCTGGACGCCAGATGCGGTCGTTTGGTTCGACTACACAACGTCCCAACCGACGTTGCGGATCGCGCGCGCCGATCGCCTCGGGACAACCGATTTATCGCTTTCAAAGTGTTCTCAATTTTCGATGGTTCCGAGGAATGACCTGCAAATCAAAGCCGTCGTGTTGAAATACGAACACTCACATTCTCAATCGGGCGAAACCTGGAAGACCGTCACGACGGATACCTATCCGAACAAAGGCGCCGGCGAAGGTTTCAACGCGCTGGTGCTGACGATTGAATTGGAAGGCACGCATTCGCACATCCAGGAGCAGTATGTGGAAACAAAACCTGTCGAAATCGCTTCGATCGCCTGGTGGAAGGAGCATTTTCCCTGTTTGAGCCAAGCGGCGGATAAGGATATTCAAATTTCGAATGTGCGTTGTTCGACGAAACTGCGGAATGAACTGACCAAGGGAGCCGTTGCGCCGTGGATGGGATGTCGTGCGGAATATGCAACGATTACCGCTGATGTGAGTTATGAAACCGCCGACAGCGTGGTCGAAAACCGAACCTTTTCCCTTAAATTTTGCGCCACCGATGCCGTTTCGCGCACTTATCGAAAAGCGGTCTTTCTCAGCGAAGGCACGGAACCGCCAAAAAATTTGGCAAAAATCATCTACGACGCAACACACTGCCTGCGTTACGAAGGGCGGCTGCAACTGGAATGCGAAGAATTATCCAATTCCTTCATGGGGCAAACGCTGAATTTTACCGACGGTCATCCCGAATGGCGCAATTTGCGGCTTCCCGTGCAGGAAGAACGCTTATTTTTGGACTCGGGAACGGTACAACTGAAATTCGGTGCGCCGAAGCAACTCGGTCCCAACGACCTTTGCCAGTTGATGCACACGCACCGCATGCGAACCATCACCGAGGATACGAACGCACGCTTTGCCGCCAAACGCTCCGGAAGCACCAAAACGTACTTCCCGCACATGACGCCGTTGGTCAATTCGATGATCGACCGCGGACAGTACAAACAGCTGACGATTAAGGATAAAGACAAGAAGGTGATCCTCAATGCCGCAACATTGCCCGAAAAAACCGAAATCAAACTCAAAGAATTTGCCGTTGTGGAAAACGGCGAACTGAAAACCGTTTGGATCCCGTCCTCGTAATTTTCCGTTCCATCGTCCGATTTTTCGTCAAATTAACGTCTTTTAACCCAACCTTCCAATCGTCATGCAACCGTACCGCACATTTGTGAACGCCCTCGGGGTCAGCAATGCCATTCTGCTTCGCCCCGAAACACCCTATAATTTCGCCACCGTACGCGTCCCGCTGAAAACCTACGCTTACTGGTATTGGAACTTAAAGAAACTGACGATTGCGTACCACTACCGCATCGACGATGATCACATCAAACATTTGCTGGAATTGGAACCGCGGGTGACATCGGACTTACTTGACCGCATTCGCGGTTTCAATCCGTGGAATTTCGAAGCCTCCGATGCCAAAGCCAAAACCAAAACGCGCGTTAATTTCGGTCTGTGCATGCCGTTTGACGCCTCCGTTCCGATCGCCCAACGAAACCAAATCGGGCAAAATAACGATGCGGCGTTCAAAAAGGCGCAACAACGGAACACCGAACTTTCCAAAAAACTTCCGCGTTTGTGCACCGACAAACTGCTTCCCTTGGGAACGCCGATCGGCATTAACTTTCGTTTCGGCGAAGACGGATATTCCATGGATAATCCGAACCTGGTCGAATTCGAAATCCGCACGTGTCCGACCCCGAATGTTCGCACAAATTGGCACACCCTCAGTACCCTGAACGCCGTTTTGATGGCTCAACCGTTTCCCGTCGAACTGCGCTCCCTTTATGCACCGAACGAAATCGAAGGCGAACTGATTGAATTTAAAATCACGCCGGAATTTCACACGTTCGAAAAGGCGGAGAAGGCGTAAAGTACTTCGGCAGTTATGTCGTAAAAACCAAAAAAATCCGACCGTTCAGCCGCCTTTTTTCATCGCCCCGCCAAACATCAGCCACAGACACGTTCCCGTAATGGCAATATCGGCGACATTGAAGCACGGCCAATGCCATGATTTGATGTAAAAATCCAAAAAATCCGTCACATACCCGCGCGCAAAGCGATCGATCGTATTGCCGATCATCCCGCCCGTCAGAAAACCGCTTATCATCGGGTGTTTTTGAATGAAAGAACGAAAAAAAACGCACAACAGAAAGACGAAAACAATTCCCAACCACCCCAACACCTGCGTGTAATCCGCACCCAAGCCCCAAATACTCCCGCTGTTGATCGTCAGCGTTAAAGAAAAGAAATTTGGAATAATCGGCAAACGATACGGCTCAAAACACAGTGCAACCGCCTTTGTCAGTTGATCCGCCGCAACCGTTCCAAAGGCAACAAAGAACCAAATCCGAAACGTTTTACTCATCCGACAGCTCATCGGGTGTGTACAAAAGCCCCTCTCCGTCCATATCCGTATCAAACATTTCTCTTTCCGGAGCAAACGCATCGGAACGCAACGCTTCCGCCTGCCGTTGCCCCTCCAACGAATAACGCGTGTAGGGGATCGCCGCCAGGCGTTGCGGTTCAATCGGCTTTCGCGTCAATTCGCAAATCCCGTAGGTACCTTTAAAAATACGCTCAATCGCCGCCCGAACCTCGGCAAGCGTTCGCGATCGATCGAATACAAACTCCAACAATTCTTCATCGCCTTCTTGTGGTGTGACATTACTGTCGGTCAACAGTGTTTGCAGGCGCAAAAGTTTGCGATAAAACGGCTCCCATTTCTTGGGAACGGATGCCTCTTTTTTCGGAACCGCAGGCTTCGGTTGAAATCCGAGAATATCCGCCAGCGAAGCAGTATGTACAACGCACTTTTTGGACACGGCGGTTTGTGAAGGTTTTTCGTCCGTCGATTTCTCCGACACCTTCGGGAAAGCACCGCCGGAAGTTTTTTTCAAATCACTTCCCTGATATTCCGATGACGATTTGTTTTTCTTTCCGCGAAAAGCCATTTCTTACCTCCTTCCCTGCATGCAACGCCGTCCTCTCATTATAAGATCTGCCTACGAAACCGCAACACTTCCGCGCAACGCTCCGAAACCAAACCGAGCCCTTCCACCTCGACCAGTTTATCAACCCATCGCCAGGTACGCGGACAACGCACGCCGTCAGCATGTTTCACGGTCACGTCGCAAGCGTCGCCATCGGTTTCCGTAATATGTACGGCGGAAACAATAAAGCACTCCGGCAATTGTTCGCGATACGTTTGCACCAACGAACACCATACATGTTGCCTGCCGACCGCAATGAGCACCTGCGCATCCAGCGACTGACCGATGATTTTCTGCTGCCGCGCCTTTTCCAACTCAAACTGTACCTTTTCGCGCAAACGAAACAGCTCTGCAAAATCCTTCACGATTCGCTCGTCATCCCACTGCACGTTCGGCTTCGGGAAATCTTCCAAATGGATCGATTGTTGATAACCGAAATCCGAATTCCCCCATAAATAGCCCCAGGCTTCGTCGGCGGTAAAGGTCAAAATCGGTGCCGTCAGTTTCAGCAACGTTTGACAAATTTCAAACAGCACCGTTTGCGCCGAACGTCGCTCCAAACCGTCCGCACGCAACGTATAAAGGCGATCCTTTAAAATATCATGATATCGCGCCGACAAGGTCAGTGTACAAAAACGGTTCACCGCCTGATAAACTTTGTGAAAATCATACCCTTCGTACGCAATTTGAACCTCCCGAATAAGCGCGTTGGTTTCCGTCAGCGCCCAACGATCCATGTCGAGCAACCGTTCGTACGGCACCTTATCTTTCGTCGGGTTAAAATCGTACAAATTACCCAACTGAAACCGCAGGGTATTCCGCAACGTACGGTAGGTCGAAATCACATGTTGCAGAATGGTCTCAGACACGGGAATATCGTCCTTATAATCTTCGGACGAAATCCACAAACGCACAATATCCGCGCCGTATTTGCCGACATACGCATCGGCGGTTTGCGGTTTATCGGCATTGGCGGAACTTTTGGAGATTTTCTTCCGTTCCTCGTCCACGAAAAAGCCGTGCGTAAGAACGGTCTTGTAAGGCGCAATGTCGCCATCAACCAACGCCGTCATCAACGACGATTGGAACCAACCGCGATGCTGGTCGCTGCCCTCCAAATATAAATCCGCTGGAAACCAACCGTTCGGCTTTAAGACCGCCGCATGACTGCACCCGGAATCAATCCACACATCCAGTGTATCGGAACTTTTTTTCAAAGTTCCCTGCCAATTTTTCGGCAAAGAGATGCCTTCCAACAACGTTTTTTCGTCATTCTCGAACCACCATTGCGTCCCGTGCTTTTCAATCTTGTCGCACAACGACTCAATGACATCCGCATCCAACAACGGCTGATTGTTTTCGTCGAAAAACGCCGGCAACGGAACACCCCAGGTGCGTTGGCGGCTGATGCACCAGTCGGGACGCGCCGCAACGGAACCCGAGATCCGCTTTTTTCCCCAATCCGGCAACCACTGCACCCTTTCGATCGCCGCTTTCGCTTTTTCTTTCAGAGTGTCCAAACGGATAAACCATTGCGGCAACGCGCGCGCAATCACAGGGGACTTCGAACGCCAACAGTGCGGATACGAATGCGTATAGGGTGCTTCATGCAACAAAGCCTGTTTTTCTTTCAATAACGCAATCACCGCCTCGTTCGCCGGCGAATTGCCTTTCGGCGTCCAAACGGCTTTACCGATCAACTCCGCCGGCATACCGTCTTCCGCCGTCAGACAACCGTTATCATCCACGGGACAAGCGATTTCCAAATTATATTTCAATCCCGTCACATAGTCATCCATTCCGTGCCCGGGAGCGGTGTGCACGCAACCCGTTCCGGCATCCAATGTCACGTAATCGGCACCAACAACAGGACTTTCGAAATTTAGGAACGGATGCCGCGTTTTCATCCCTTCCAGGTCTTTACCGAGAAACGTTTTCCCGCGCACAACATCTTTCAAACCGCAATCCTTGATAAATGCTTCCGCAAGCCCTTCCGCCACCAGATACGTCTCGCTCCCGACTTTCAAGGCAATATATTGCAAATTCGGCGCAACGGCGATCGCGCGATTGGCGGGCATCGTCCACGGCGTCGTCGTCCAAATCACAACAAAACTTTCGGCTTCCAAACCGCACTTTTCGGGCTCCGAAACACGGAATTTTACCCAAATACTTGCGCTTGTAACCTCCTTATATTCGATCTCCGCCTCCGCCAGCGCGGTTTTACACGGAATCGACCAATAAACGGGCTTTTTGCTGCGATAGACCCAACCGGCACGCACAAACTTCGCAAACGTTCGCAAAACATTCGCTTCGTAAGCGGGATTTTTCGTCTGATACGCATGCTCCCAATCCGCCAAAACACCCAACCGACGAAACTGCTTTTCCTGTTTTTTGATGAAACTGTCGGAAAACTGCGCACAGGCTTTCCGCATTGCGACAGGATTATTCAACAATTCCGGCTGTTCCTTGGCGACTTTGTGCTCAATCGGCAACCCGTGACAGTCCCATCCGGGGATATACGGCGTCGAAAATCCGCACATGCTTTTGTAACGCAGGATAATATCTTTTAAAATCTTATTTAGCGCGGTTCCGATGTGCACGTCACCGTTGGTGAACGGCGGACCGTCATGGAGCAGGAAACGGGAACTGTTTGCATTTTTCTCCTGAATTTTTTCGTACAAACGCGCCTCATCCCACTTTTGCAACCGCTCCTGCTCGCGCCTGACCAGTTCCGCCTTCATCGGGAAGGCGGTTTTTGGCAAATTTAACGTCTCTTTTAGGGTTTGTTCGCTCATCTTCGCTCCGTATGCCTCATGCGAAAAGATTTTTTCATTACAAGTCAAGCAGCTTTTAAGCTTATGTTTTTACGTCCGTCGACATTCTGCAAAAACGATTGTTTTTCACCGAAAAAATTGTTTGGATTTAAGCAATTAAAACGCGCTTGAGTGGCGGAATGGCAGACGCGTCGGATTTAGGATCCGATGCCGCAGGGCGTAAGGGTTCGAGTCCCTTCTCAAGCACCAGAGGTTGTTATTGTAACGATTTTTTGTGAATTTTGAAAAATTGCCATGCACCGTCGACCAATCCTTCAGTTATTGAACACCTACGAACCTTACGATTCGGATGAGGTGTCTTTGAAAGAAAAAATAATCAATTTCATCACATATCATCCTGATTGCTTCGAACGCACGTGTCGCGAAGGACACATCACGGCATCGGCATGGATTACGAATGCGATGGGTGATCGATTTCTGATGACATTGCACAAAAAACTCAAACTGTGGCTCCCGCTCGGCGGACATGCCGACGGCGACTGCGATATTCATCGCGCAGCACTCAAAGAAGCCCGAGAAGAATCGGGATTAAAATCATTGGCATTTGTTTCAAAAGATATTTTTGACATCTGCATTGCGGATTACATCACTCCGACGGAACCGTTTCATCAACATTACGATTTTAACTTTCTGCTCCAAATACGGGATCGGAACGATCAAATTAAAATCTCCGAAGAATCGATTGATTTGCAGTGGTTTTCGGAATTACCCGAATCGGCTAGAACTATCGGAAATATCAATGAGAATATCAATCGGCTTTATACAAAGTGGAAGCGATGGATGGCGGGTAAAGCGAAAAACGGAAAACTTCCTAAATAATCGGCAAATTTTGAAACCGCAAAACAAACTTTTACACAATCTCTTTCCTGAAAAGAATTCGATGCATCTGCCGACAAAGAAGTATAAAATATGTTTTCGCTTTATAAAAACACTTTACCAAAATACTCGAGTGCCATTTCAACTTATTCCAGTCCAAATCCGCCGTCGGTAATAGACGGTAAATTTCTTTTAACAAATCACAATCTTCTTGTGTTAAAAAATTTGGATTGGCGCGGTTTTTATAGATTGCTTTCAACACACGGGAATAATGGAAGAAGAAGCAAGATTCGTAAAATTTTTTACGCTCGGGAAAATTTTCACACAAACGCAACAAACGATAAACACCTATGATAGAGCACGTTATATCAGAACATCCCTTGCAAATTCCACATTCGTGGATTCGATAGACTGCTACATCACTAATTGATAAAAACAATTTCCCTTTTTGAAGATGACGTAAAATTCTAAAATTTTCTCCTCGATAGACGAAATGATCGAAACTACTTTCAGCCTGTAAAAATTCATTCGTTCCCCCGTTAAAAAAAATAACATTTCGATACAGCATACACGAAGTTTGTGCTTCAACATTGATACATAACTTTAGAATATCACCACACGAAAAACTCAAACCCAAAACCATTTTAGATAAAAAATGCCCTTTTAATCGTCCTTGTTTAAGAAAAACACAATTCCCGCCATACATTGTGTAGCCTGGGTGCGTTTCCAAAAAATCCAAAGCCTTCTGAACAAAATGCGTTCCCAATAAATAATCGTCGCTGTCGACAATGTAAAAATACTCCGACTTAATGTGATTATACAAAGTATTGAGTGTATGTAAATTTCCGCCGTTTTTTTCTAAAAAGATAACTTTTATTTTATCGGGATATTTACGCAGATACTCTCGCAATATGTTCGGCGTATTATCGGTACTGGCGTCATCACAAACTAAAATATCAAACGGGACATTGAGTTCCTGCGCTAAAATTGAATCTAAACATTCGGAAATATAGTTCTCATGGTTGTAACAGGGAACTGCGAATGTCAGCTTTTTGCTACAAAAAAACTTCGGATCAATAACGTGTTCCATAAAAAATACCAATCCTTGGCAGTCACAACCAACACTCTTTATTGCGTGAATATCCAACAAGGATATCAAGAATTTCTTTAAATCTTTAAAATTTTACAAACACTCTGCTTAAAAAAATCCACGACATCATATTGTCGAAAAAAACTGTCGAAAAATTTTCAAAAAAGCAAGAATTCAAAAAAACACATATAAGACTTAATTAAAACAGACAAAATACCAAACGGACAGGAATCAAAGTTATAAACAAACAAGAAGAAAAATAAAGGAAGAAACACAAAACAAAAAAACCCAGCGATCACCTACTCTCACATCCCATTGCAGGACACTACCATCGGCAGTTCAGGTCTTAACGAGCGTGTTCGGAATGGGAACGTGTGTTTCCCCTGAGCTTATCGTCACCGGGCAAAGTATCAAATCAAAAACATCCGCTTCCGACATAGGGCGCAACGCATTGCAACCAAACCAAGGCACCTGTGCAACAAACAACGGTCTCAAAAAACCATCGCCCGCGAAACGCCTCGAAAGTCGAAAACTTCCGCATTTTTTGATTGTTCAATGAATACTGCAGAAAACCACATTGCTAAAGTAAAAAACATAAATTCACTCGGAACATTAGTAGTATTTAGCTCAATGCGTCACCGCACTTACACCTATACCCTATCAACCCGATCGTCTTTCGGGATCCTTACAAGCTTGCGCTTGGGAAATCTTATCTTGGAACCGGCTTGGCGCTTAGATGCTTTCAGCGCTTATCCTATCCGAGCTCAGCTACCCGACTCTGCCGTTGACACGACAATCGGATCACCGGAGGCTCGTCATTCCCGGTCCTCTCGTACTAGGGAATGTATTCCTCAAATTTCCTGCGCCCACAGTGGATAGAGGACCAAACTGTCTCGCGACGTTCTGAACCCAACTCACGTAACACTTTAATCGGCGAACAGCCGAACCCTTGGGACCTTCTCCAGCCCCAGGATGTGATGAGCCGACATCGAGGTGCCAAACAGCGCCGTCGCTATGAACGCTTGGGCGCTATCAGCCTGTTATCCCTAGGGTACCTTTTGTCCTATAAGCGACGGCGTTTCTACAAACAACCGCCGGATCACTTGAACCTGCTTTCGCATCTGCTCGACTCGTAGGTCTCGCAGTTAAGCCTCCTTATACTCATATGCTCTGCTTCCGGTTACCAACCGGAGTGAGGAGACCTTCGTAATCCTCCGTTACTCTTTCGGAGGAGACCGCCCCAGTCAAACTAACCCCCCGGCACTGTTCCTTCTCCGGTTCACGGACAAAGGTTAGATAACTCATCAGTAAAGAGTGGTATTTCACCGTTGACTCCCGCTTGCCCTGAAACAAGCGATCATCGCCTCCCACCTATCCTACGCAATAAAAATAAGTCATCCATACCGGGTTATAGTAAAGGTCCATAGGGTCTTTCCGTCCTACTGCGGGTACGCGGCATTTTCACCGCGACTACAATTTCACTGAGCATCTCCCCGAGACAGCGCCCAACTCGTTACATGTTTCGTGCAGGTCGGAACTTACCCGACAAGGAATTTCGCTACCTTAGGACCGTTA
>CAMHMO010000004.1 GCA_946186275.1 uncultured Verrucomicrobiota bacterium | reverse complement strand
TTGCCGGCAAGGAATACAAGATCAAGACGCCGTTCAATCACACCGCGGAAGTCGGTTTAACCTACACGTTCTAAGAGAACGGAAGGGTAAGGCGGTCGAGAGGCTGCCGTGTGTATACAAAGAAAGGGCACGCGTAAGCGTGCCCGTTGGTGGTTTAGGGGGGGGGAGGAAGTTCCGAAAAAATTTTTCGAAAAACAACTTCGTTTAGGCGGTAAGTTGTTGCTTATATATTAAGGATGTGTGTAATATCGTGGAGAGCTTTTAAACAGTTTTCAACCGAATAACCAAAGGCATTTAAATTCACGGAGATACAGACTGTCTCTGAAAATTGCCCTTCCCTACATCCATGGATACCGCCTTCCGTCCTCTTCTCACTTCCAAACCCCTTGCCGGTATCTTCGGGAATGGCTTATCGGGGAAAGGTGTTGCACATCTCTGCGAAAAATTACATCTGCCGTACGAAATCATCGACGAACGCCAACAATCTCAAATACCGCACTTCGATCGTTATGGTCTGTGTGTTTTCAGTCCGGGATTTTCACCCCGTCATCCGTGGCGACGGGAAGCGGAGGTTGCGAATGTTCAAAGCGTCACGGAATTGGATTTCGCCGCAAGTTGTTTCGATAATCCCGTCATCGCCGTCACGGGAACCAACGGCAAAACATCCGTTACCGAGATTTTAACGCAACTGTTGCGCAACAACGGCAAAGAAGTACTCTCGGTCGGGAACAATGGAACGGCGTTATCTGATGTTGTTGCAAACGAAAAAATTTCACCGCAAGGTATCTATGTTTGCGAAGTGAGTTCATTTCAGGCGCAGTTTTTAAAATTCCTGCATCCGACATACACGCTTTGGACGAATTTTGCGCCTGACCACCTCAATTGGCACGGGGATTTGAAAAACTACTTTTTTGCCAAATACAACTTGTTAAAACGGACGAAGAAAACGTGTTTTTGCGGAAATTCTTTGAAAGAAACTTTTCGAACGTTTGAAGTCAAAACCTTTGCCGCATCGGTTGTATTCGCACCGCCTACCGATCAACTGAACGATTGGTTGGCGCAATTTCCGCTCTGCTTCTCACAAGGACAAAGGGAAAATTTCGCATTGGTACGTACCTTTGCGCAACAGTTGGAAATCGACGAAGCAACGCTCCGCCGTACGTTGGGAGAATTTCAACAACCGCCGCATCGGTTGCATTGTTGTCGTCGCATCGGAGAGATTTCGTTTTGGAATGATTCCAAGGGCACTAATCTGCATGCCGTGCAAGCCGCTTTGGAAAGTTTAGAAAATTTGCCGAATTTATGGTGGATTTTGGGTGGTGGCGGAAAAGGCGAGGATTTGGACGGTTTTATTCAAACACTCAATCGTTATCCCGTTCAAACCGTCTGTCTCATCGGTGAAACGGGGCGTGCGTTGGCACAAAAAGCGTCGCAATTTAAAGCAGATGTTATCCATGCAGAAAAACTCCCGAATGTTTTTAAACATTTGCCGACCAACAAAGCCTTTACCTTGGTTCTCAGCCCGGGATTTACCAGCTGGGATCAATTCAAGTCCTTCGAAGAACGCGGGGAGCTGTTTGAAAAACTGGTAAAGAATTACGTACCATCCGTTACAGGTTAAAATCCGACTGCGCCGCCTGCATCAAATCCCTAAAAATCGCTTCACAATGCGCCTGTGTACCTGCTTCAACCAGAAACCGCAATTTATTTTCCGTTCCCGAATAACGAATACGGATGCGATCGCAGGTTTTCTCCAGGCGTTCTTTTGCCGCATTCAAATGCAACAGTTGTTCCAAAGGGCGTTTGTCGGCAACCGTTAAGGAAGCGGTGCACTTCGGACACAATGTAATCGCCTGCGCGCGTTTATGTAACGGCTTTTGTTGCACCAGTTTCAATAGTTCCAACAGCACGCGCAACCCGTCACCCGTCGGCGCTTCGTCTTTGAAAATCACGTGCCCGCTGTTTTCGCCGCCGAGAATTGCACCTTCTTCTTCAAGTTTGTAGAAAACATTGCGATCGCCCACGTCGCAGGTCGCAACGCGAATGCCGAACGGCTGCAACGATTTCGCCAGCCCCGAATTACTTTCCTCCGTTACGACCAGACAATTATTTTTTAACCGCTTCCGTTCGTGAAAATCCAACGCCAATAAACCCAAAAGTTTATCGCCGTCCAATCGCTGCCCCTGCTCGTCAATCACTACAAGGCGGTCACCGTCGCCGTCGTGTGCAAATCCCAACCAAGCACCGTGTTGTTTCACAACTGCTTCCAACCGATCCGCATGTTCGCTTCCGCAGTCGCGATTGATATTCTCGCCGTTCGGTTGCTCCCCGAACACAATCAAATCCGCACCGAGATACCGCAACAGCGGCAGGGTCGTAAAAACCGTCGCACCGTTCGCCGTATCCAAAACGATCTTCTGACCTTTCAAGGCATCCTTCGGCAGTTGTCGTTTCCAAACATTGAGATAATAATCGCTCCCGAAAACGGTTTGTATCGACGGATTTCCAAAATTTTCCGCCGATGCCTCCGAACACAAAGTTTCAATTTCGGATTCCTCTTCACGGCGCAACTTCGAACCGTTTGACTTAAATAATTTCAAGCCGTTATCGGTGTAAGGATTGTGCGATGCCGTTATCGAAACACCCAATGATACTTGTTCGCATTGTGTGTAAAAAGAAATCGCCGGTGTCGGTGTAATGCCCAAAAAAATTATTTCCGCTCCCAAACCAAGCCCCTCGGCGAATCCCCGCGCCAAAACACTGCCGACCCGACGCGTATCCCAACCGACGGCAACCGTTAACGGTAAATTCCGTTGTTGCAACCATAGCCGACAGGCACGACCGACAATTTTGAAACCTTCTTCGTTAATCGGAAACATTCCGACCTTACCGCGAATGCCGTCCGTTCCGAAAACAATCGGCTTCATGCTTCCTCAAATACTCCCATGCGCCGAAACTTTTCGTAACGCTGTTGCAGTAATGTTTCGATCGGCAACCGCATCAAAATCGGAATTTTTTCCTCCAGCAGGTTTTTGACGGTCTTGATGCATGCTTTCGGATCGGTATGCGCGCCCCCCAGCGGCTCTTTAAGAATACCGTCAATCACGCCGAGTTGCTTCAAATCGGCGGCGGACATCTTTAAAACCGCCGCGGCATCGGGTGCCTTCGTCGCATCCTTCCACAAAATCGCCGCGCAACCTTCGGGGGAAATCACGGAATAATAAGCGTTTTCAAACACAAACACGCGATCGGCAACCCCGATGCCAAGAGCCCCGCCCGAACCGCCTTCGCCGATCACGATCGCCACCACGGGCGTTTTTAGAGCACTCATTTCGCGCAAATTCACCGCAATCGCTTCCGCAATGTGCCGTTCCTCGGAACCGATACCGGGATACGCGCCGGGCGTATCGATAAAGGAAACCACGGGCAACGAAAACTGCTCCGCCAGCTGCATCAAACGCAGAGCCTTGCGGTACCCCTCAGGGTTCGGACAGCCGAAATTGCGCCGCACGTTTTCCTTTAAATCCCGCCCTTTTTGTTGCCCGAGCACCATTACGGGTTGTTGCTGCAGATACGCAACGCCGCCGATAAGCGCCTGGTCATCCATAAACCGCCGATCGCCGTGCAGCTCCTGAAAATTCTCAAAAATCCCCCGAATGTAATCCAACGCATACGGTCGCCGCGGATGCCGCGCCAGTTTAACCTTCTGCCACGGCGTCAAATGCGCGTAAATTTCGCGCTTCGTCTTCTTAATTTTAATTTTGATGGCTTCCAGCTCCTCCGTAACGGGAACTTTGTTCTCCTCCGAAAGCTTCTTTAAACGCTCCAGCTCTTCCTGAAGCGCCGCCAACGGCTTCTCAAAATCCAGAAGATACGTTACGGATCCCGACATGATTTGATGGTAGAAGGGTTAAAGGAAAAATTCAATTATTTTTGAGGATTGGTGGGATTACGCTGTTGCGTTTCTCAAGAAGGAAATCTTATAGATGTTAAGCAATATGAGGAATGATAAAAAATTTCCTTGTTACATCTGATTGTGGAATGTTTGAAGCAAAAACTTTCGTTAACCAGACACCAAAAGCTCTCTACTGTCTTTCAAAGATTATCTCGATTGTAATCATTGGAAATCGCACCAGATCGACGAAGAAGTTCCTTAAAGAAATCGAGTAAAGAACGACGAGTGTAAGACAGAACGGATATCGAAAGTTCAAATTGCCAGTGTGTTGTTGTAATATGTCATTTGGTCGGTTGCGACAGGTAGTGTTTTTGTGCCCCAAAATGGAGCATATCGATGATGTTTTTTGTCAACGTAGCCACTTTTGAGAAATAAACGAGATCTGCCTGTTTGCTTTTTTCATTTTCATAAGAAAAAATCACTCAATTACGGATCTCATCTAAACGGACAAACTTCAAAAACACATTGCCACCTTCACCTCTTTCCCAAACAATAGCCCCAGTGGAAGAGCGGTTGCAGAAGGTGCTTGCGCGCGTGTACGGGGTTTCCAGGCGGCATGCGGAAGAGATGATTGCCGACGGAACGGTCTGCATCAACGGCGAAACGGCGCACCTCGGCAGTAAGATTGACTGCGCGAAAGATACGCTCACGGTGGGGCAAAGAAAGTTGCAGCCGCACCTGTTGCAGTCGCAAAATTCCCGGGAGGTTTGGATGTTGTTTAAACCGAAAGGCGTTATCTGCACGCACGATGCTCCGTTGGCGCGCAACACGCTGGAAGCTTACGTACCGCCCGTTTTGCGACGCCAAAAGTGGATGTTCATCGGTCGCCTGGACAAGGACAGCGAAGGGTTGCTGTTACTGACCAACGACGGGCAGTTGGCGCACCGCGTGGCGCATCCGTCTTCTGGCATCGAGAAAGTCTACCGCGTACACTTGGACAAAGCCTTCGATTTATCGATTTGCAACGAACTGAAACAGGGACGGAACTGTCAGGGCGAACATTTAAGTTTCAAGTCCGTTCATGTCGTCAATTCCCACAAAATCGACGTTACGTTGGGACAGGGCAAAAAGCGCGAAATTCGTCGATTATTATTTTCATTCGGCTATGAAGTGTTAAAATTGAAGCGTTGGAAAATCGGCGCACTGGTGCTCGACAAAAAGCTGGCACCGGGACAATCGCGCCGTTTGACCGCAAAAGAAGTGAAGCAGATTTTCGAAAACGCATGCTGAGGGTTATTGCTGTTTTTTGGGTTCTTTGTTTCGGGAACGCCTCGTTTTCGGCTTGGGCGAAACCGTCGCACGGTGACAAAAGCTCCGTAACATCCGAAAAAACGACCAAAACATTGTCATCCGTTCGAAACTTCGAAGGCATCATTAAAACGGTCGGTTTTTTTGATAAAATGTCGTTTTGGTGGCAAAATTTGAAGGATGTTCATTATTGTCTGTGCGATAAAAAGAATAAGCCGATCGCATTTTTAAAATCCCCGCAGGACGTTCGCAAAGCGCACCAATTAAAAATGCTCGTTCATCGAAATGTCTGCATCAAAGGCGTCCCGCAGTACATTAACAAAGAGCCGTATCTCCTAATTCTGGTCGAAGATGTGTGCCCGTAAGACACGGATTTTGTTCGGGAAGCCCGTTGCGGATGCGATTTTGACGTCCGTAAAAGGGGAGGTTTCCGCCTTAAAAGGGCGCCCGCCGTCGGTTGCGTTTCTGCGCGTCGGAGATGACGGAGCCTCCGTTTCTTACGTTAAACAAAAGGCAAAATGCGCGTCTGAAGTCGGTATTCGGAGCGAAACACGTATTTTCGACGAAACGGCAACGGAAGAACGACTTTTGTCGGAAATTGTCCGCTTAAACAAAGATCCGAACGTCGACGGCATTTTGGTTCAGTTGCCGTTGCCGAAGCATATCCATACCCTCAATGTCCTTCGCGCCGTTGACCCCAAAAAAGATGTGGATGGCTTTTCCGATGTCAATTGCGGTCGTTTATGGCAGGGAGAATGTTCGTTGATACCGTGCACGCCCGCCGGGATTGTTGAACTTTTAAAGTATTACCGCATCACAACGGAGGGTAAACAGGTTGTTATCGTTAATCGCAGTTCGATTGTCGGGAAACCGCTGGCGGCGTTGTTGTTGCGACATTCGGAGTTCGGGAATGCCACTGTTACGATTTGCCATTCGTACACGCAAAATTTACCCGAAATCACCAAACAAGCGGATATTTTGGTGCTCGCCTGCGGGGAACCGCATGCCTTCGGGCGTGATTACGTGAAAGAAGGCGCCGTTGTGATTGACGTCGGCATCAGTCGCGTTCCCGCCGATAATGAACGCGGGTATGCAATTCAAGGGGATGCGGACGCCGAGGCGTTGAGGGGGTATATTGACGCGCTCACACCCGTCCCGGGAGGCATCGGACCGTTGACGGTTGCGATGTTGATGAAAAACACACTGCAAGCGTATTATCTGTGTCAACAACCGTGAATAAAGTAAAAAGTACGTTTTTGCCGCCGGCGTCGATCACGCAACGCATGCTTGCGATGCTGTGCGATTTGATTCTGCTTTTCCTGTTGAATGTCTTCGTCGTCGGGAAGCTGTGGTTACCGCTTTACCACGCGGAAGCCATGATGCAATTTCAAATCCTGGTCGAAACGTACTCAGTCCAACTGCTTCAAGGGCAGATAAGCGGTTTTTTTGCGGAACTCAAAAACAGCCCCGAACTGTTGCACATGTTCCAATCGCTCGATCGGGTATTATTTTGGCTCGCCTTTGGATATTACGCCGTCAACGGTTGTTTTTTTAAAGGCGGTACGCTCGGAAAACAAATTTTCAATCTGCGCGTTCTGAAATTGCCGCAGCTGAAACCGCTGTCCTTTTTTGATAACGTTTGGCGTTCGGGAACGTTTATTTTCTTTCTGTTGACGGGATTCCCGTTTTTGGCGGCGTTGGATTTCTTCTGGGTATGCGTTCACAGACAACACCGCGGATTGCACGATCTGTGCTGCCAAACGTACGTCGTGAATTGCACGCTGTTGGAACAAATTCAGGGACAAATCGGTGAAGCGGTGCGCTCGGTGGTTCAGGCGGAAAAATCCAAAGAAGATACGGAAAAATCCGAATAAGGCGTGAGGTTGCGGGTTTTAAACCGAATACTTTACGTACTTCGATGAAGTTTTCGATATTCGGAAGACTAAAAACGTTCGCGACTCAATGACAAGTCAGCTCCAACCGTCCCAGTACATTTGGTTTTGGAAGCGGATTGGTTTGGTATAATCCCTGCCTTAAAAAAACATTCGGAGCACATTGTTTCAACAATAAACCGTACCAAAACCAAATCCTGCCTCGCGAATACCTCGCGTATGAAAGACATCGTCAAGAGCGTGTAACACTCTGTGTGTTACTCGATTTGCCGCAACGCCGATTCGACTTTTATTCGTTGAAATACTCGGAGCACATTGCTTTAAAACCGCCGATACTCTCTAAACATTCTCATTCGTGGATACCCTCTATACGGAAAGCATCGCCGCACATGCACGCAACACGTTACATGCTTTGCTCAATTTGTCGCAGCACCGCCTCGGCAACGGCTTGGGGCGAGACATTCCTCAAATCGCCGTTTGTTGCCTGAAAAATACAATGTTCCGCCGTCGGATACGGTCCGGAACGCTGTCCGCTTGTCGGTCCGTAAATACCGACCAGCGGTTTTTTCAACGCCGCCGCCAGATGAACGGGACCGCTGTCGTTGGCAACCACACATCGCGCCGATTGAATTAATGTCGGTAAATCCGACAGACGCGTTTGACTGATAAAATTCGTAAAACGCGGATGTTGCGGCACCCCCTTCGGCACTCGTTGCCCGATCCATACGCAACGGTACGGCGTTTGTTCCAATAATAATCGCGTCAATTCCGGGAAAAACGGCCATTCCTTTTTGATGCGACCGCTGTTCGGGAACAACAAAATCGAGCCTTTTTCGAATGAGAAATGCCAATTTTGCATCTTTAACGTCAACGGTCTTTGCGGTTGCGAATGCAATCCTAACGGCGTCAACAAGGATTGCAAGATATCCACCTCATGGAACGGCGCAAAAGACGGCATAAAGGTTTTTTTATAAAAAAACCGCGACCCTTCGCGCGCATTGCCGCGCCCGATTTTCTCCGTCGCTTTTGCAAAAAACGTCATCAGCCCCGTTCGCAACAACCCCTGCCCGTCAATAAGATAATCATAACGATACGCACGCACTTCTTTCATCAAACGCCAAAAGCCGCGTATCCCGCTGTGACGTTCAAAAATGAAAAATTTCGAAACAACGGGACTTAAACGCAAAAATTCCGCAAAACAATCGCGAATTATCCAATGAATATCCAAAAAAATATCATTCTTCTCTGCCGCCCGATACAAACCCTCCGCCACCTGCAACATTTGAACAACGTCCCCGAATGCCGACGGCTTGAGGATGACAATTTTGTACTTTCGCGACGGTTGCATGGACTGCCCACCTACTCGGCAGAGTAACAGGTTTTATTTGAACAGACAATATCCGTACTTATTGTACATCGGACATTCTAATACCGACAAAAGTGTTATTGGCTTGGTTTTTCTACAAAAATTGTACACCAAAACCGCCTAAATGCCTCGAGTTATATCATCCCCGCGAACAAAAAAGCCGCAAAACGGCGGCTTTTTTTGCGATTGACATGTGTTAAAATTCTTATTCCCTCTTTTTCGACTTCTTCTGCTTTACTTCCTTTACCTCTTCATCCAGGTAAAGTTTCCTCAGTAACTTATAATCTTCCATTCTTATCCGTTCGCGACGCTTCCGCTCCAGTAATCTTATTTCCTCTTGAGACTTCCACGTATGTAGTTTCTTTCTTCCCTTCCCAGAAACTTCCAGGAATTCCTCCTCTAAATTCATCGACTCTTCCGCGTGGTACGCATTCGAAGAAGCCCATACATCTTCCGCATCCGATTTTCGGTTCTCATTGCCCTCTTTTTTATCTTCAACCTTATCCGTGAGGAACTTCTTCCGCAACACTTCCACACAATGACCGAGACGATTTATTTCGTATTTGCCATCCATTAAAGGAAAATCGATATCATCCTTCCTCTCATCATCGGTACTGTACCCATATTCCTTCTGTAAAGCGACTATTGCTCCATCCGGAACACTCGAAGGCAGAATAACGTAATTGAACCCTTCTGAGGGAAAACGAAATATACTCCTGGGACAAACTTCAAATCCCGAATGAACCCCTTCGCACAAACCGCAATAGCGTTCGCCTGTTTCTTCACACATCTCATTTTTCTCATGTTCATGACCGAAACTGCATTTCCATCCAAACGCGCTTCCAATGTCCACTGTAATGATACCGACACCAAATAGACCGATTTTTACAAAACTTCTTACATTCATGTCGTCATTGAAAGTTTTTTAGGGAAAGGAAACAAGAAAAATATAAAAAATTCCTCAAAAGAAAAATGGCGGTATTTTTTTCTTAAAAAATACAAACAAAACTAAAAGCAACACACGGATGTTTTACCGAAAATCCGTCGGGTCGACATCCAAAATATCGATCACATTAGACGGCATTTGGAAGCGTTGGCGAAGGTTTTGCAGTTGCGGAAGAAAAGAAGTTTCGTGCGGCGTCAGATACAGCAGGTGCATGCGCCAATAACGATGGGCTTTGTTGATATAAGGCACGGCGGGACCCATGATTTCAACGTCTTCGGATACGTTTTTTCGCAAAAAACCGTTCCATTGGTCGACGACGTAGCGAAGCGTTTTTTCGGAAAAACTTCGAAACAAGTGCCTGACCATGCGGCGAAACGGCGGATAGCGGTGTTGTTTTCGTAATGCCGTTTCGCGATCCAAAAATCCAACGGTATCGTGTTGCAGCGCGTATCCCACCCAATCGGCATCCGGCGAAAATGTTTGAAGAACAACTTCCCCGGGACGTTCGGCACGTCCGGCACGCCCGCTCACCTGCACCAACAATTGGAAGAGGCGTTCCGAGGAACGAAAATCTTCCGCCGCGGTGATTAAATCCGCCTGAATGACGCCGACCAGCGTTAAATGCGGAAAATCCAGCCCCTTCGCAACCATTTGCGTGCCGATGAGAATATCATATTTACGCTCCAAAACCGCTTCATACCAATCGTTCTCTTTTGAAGCCGCATCCGAATCGAGCCGCAAAATACGCGCCCGCTTATATAGTTGTTTTAAACAGGCTTCGATGCGTTGCGTCCCGAGACCGATGCTGAGCCTCATCGGCGAATTGCAGGCGGGGCATCGGTCATACGCCGTAACGCGCGTATCGCAGATATGACACCGCAAGGTACGGTCGGTTTTGTGAAAAACCAAATAACTCTTGCAATTCGGGCATTCCAAGCGCACGCGGCACTTGGGGCAATAGTAATACGGCGCATATCCGCGGCGATTGAGGAACAGCAATGCCTGTTCGCCACGATCCAGGCAGGCACTTAATTTTTCCCGCAACAACGCCGACAGCACGAAGGAACCTTCGAAATTCGGCTTTTCGTACCGCATGTCCGCCAAAAAAACCTTCGGCAACGGCTGTCCCGACGGGCGTTGCGCCAACGTGTGAAGCGCATAATGCCCGCAACGGGCCTCGTTCCAACTTTCAACCGACGGTGTTGCGGAACCCAAAACGCACGGTGCGTTGTTCAAACGCGCGCGGTACAACGCCAAATCGCGCCCGTGGTAGCGCGGGGTTTCCGATTGTTTGTAGGAAGGCTCATGTTCTTCGTCGACAATTACCAATCCGAGACGTTTAAACGGCAAAAATACCGCCGAACGCGTTCCTAAAACGACATCGACCGTTCCGTCCAATGCTCCCTGCCGCACGCGCATGCGCTCGCCGTCCGAAAGCCGGCTGTGCCAAAGTCCGACGCGAATACCGTACGCCGATAAACGCATTTTCAATTTCGCCAATGCCTGCGCGGAAAGCAGGATTTCGGGCACCAAATAAAGTGTCTGCAATCCGAGATTTTTCGCCTCCGCCGTCAGCGCATGGTAGAGCTCGGTTTTTCCCGATCCCGTCACGCCGAACAGCAGATGCGCCGAGAATTGCCCCGCCTGCAACGCCGTCCGAAGTTTCCCGAAAACCTTTTTCTGCTCGTTGGTCAACGGCAACAGTGTATCGGCACTCCCTGCTTCCAAAGGCGGTTGTTCGCAACGTTCGACATAATTTTTTTCGATCAAACGCTTTAAAAAAATCATTCCTTTCGGAAAATTTTTGCGAAATTCCGCCTCCGAGACAAAGGGATGTTGTTCAAGCCAACAATACATTGCCGCCTGTTGCACGGCACGCGACGAAAATGTCGCCGTTATATCGGTGGCGTGCAGAAAAAATTCCTTTTTAAATACTTTGCCGATGCGAAGAAACGCCGGCAGTGCCGTTTCGAGTACGGTGCCGAGCGGGCACATATAATAACCCGCGACCCGTTGAATAAGCGCAAGGTTATCCTCATATACCACGGGTGTTTCGTACAAAGAACCTTCGATGGAAACCAACGCATAATCCGCATCGGGCGCGCAATTCGAAACTTTCATCACCAACCCGACCGTCCGCCGTCCCCTGACGCGAATGTGAACCAACATCCCGACTTGGAGCGGTTGCGGTGCGGTATAGGTTAAAGCGCGATCGACCGAACGCAACGGCAAAACATTGACATAAACCATCTTACCATGCGTAACTTGCTTTTACCGCCAAAAGACGACCGTCGGGCGCAAAAATTTCAATCTTCCACGCAATCAAACTGTTCGAAACCTTCCGTTGCGCTTTTTCATCAAGTTGTTCCGCTTTGTGCTCGTCTTCCTTCTTTTTAACATCCCAGGGATTGGCCTTCTTTTGCTCCCAATCGCCTTGCTTTGCCGCTTCCGCATTTTTCAACTCTTCCGCCGCTTCCTTTGAAACAATCCCCGTCGACGCCGCATCGGTCATACCGAGCCAAATTTCGTTTTGGTACAATAGCGAATGCTTCACCTGCGGCATCACCCAGTTGCGCACATGCTCCATAGGTGAATCGCTTCCGATAAAGGTTATTTTAAACTCCGAGCCCGCGGGTATCATCGACAGGGCACAATCCAGCTTCACGATAAAGTACAAACCCGCCTTTTTTGTCGGATCGGAACGTACAATGATGCGCCCCATCTTGCTTTCCTCGTGCGTGAAAGCCTGAATAATACCCTTGTAAGCATCTTCGGATTTCGAAACCAAGACGACATCGTCCACCAAAACCTTCGTCAGCGCGTAACGCTTCCGCTTCTCTTTCGGTATGACGGTCTTCGGCTTGCGCGGCGCGTTCCCGTGTAACGTCGGCCAAAAGGTCAGTAATTTTTTGGTACGTTTCGAACACGGATGCTCGGGATTGCGCCGAAACCACGTGCAGGAACACCCCGACAGGCTTAATAACGCCAAAACGAACAATAATCGCCCGCCCGCCTTCATAAATTTCCTGGCGCCCCCACTCAGACTCGAACTGAGATTAACGGTTTAGGAAACCGCGGTTCTATCCCTTGAACTATGAGGACAACGTGTTCAGGGTACCCGGAAATGTTAAAAATGGCAATCTTTTATGTGTACAAGCCTGTCCTCCACAACATCGCACGATGTACTTCAAGTTTTTCCGATTTTCCCCGAAGAATACTCAATGCTACTCATAATGTCCCCAACAGCTGACAAAAATCGTCCTTTCGGGATTAAGGATATACACCAATCGATGCTGTTCATTGACACGTCTTGAATACCAATTTTCATAGCCCGACAATTTTTCGTACGGCGGCGGGTTTTGGAAGGGATTTCGGCGAACGATTTCAATCAACCGCTCGATTTTCGGTATTAAGAGCGTACTTTGAGCCTTTTTAATATCGCGCTGAAATTGTTTTGTATAAACAAACTTCATATGCCGAGCGATTTGAGCATTTCCTCGACGGAATCAAACTCCGGCAAAAGCCCATGTTCGGCATCTTTTTCGGCTTGTCTCAATCTCCTGAACAGTTCCTCTTTTGAATACCCCAAGTCCTCATCATCCGCGGTTGTTTTTCTTATGCGTCGTTCCCCGGAAACACGGTGCTTTCCCACGCCGGCGGAGCCGTGTTCGCAAATTTTTGGTTCGACTTGAATGTGCGATTGTGCGGGCTTCATGCTCTTATAATGCCCTTGTTGTAGCGGATGCGTCAAGTGTAACGACGGCGCACTCCGCTCCGTCTTTATTTTTCTCTCCCGCCTTTTCTCACCTGTTTTTTTTCTTCCCCCTCCCCCCCCTTTCCCTCCTCTCCTTGAACATTCTCCTCTCCGTCAAACCTTTCGATCCTCCCTCCAAACTCCCCTCTTGACAACCTTCCCGCTTTGTTGTCCAATAAAAGCAGTTCCTGCGGTGTATCCGCGACGGATGCATCGGAAGGGGCTGATAAATATAAGGACTAAATAGAAAGTAAAAATAACATGAACAAGAAATTCATGATTGGCGGTTGTGCGGCGGTTGCGATTGCCGGCAACGTGTTTGCGGCGGACGAAGACATTTCGTACTTTGCTCCGTACGCGAGTTTGAAGGGCGGCTATGCTTATTTGGGCAAGCGCAACGACATCACGTACAAGAGCGGTTTTACCGGTGAGTTCGAACTCGGTGCCTCCTTCGAGGCCTGGCGTCTCGGTCTCGAGTTGGGCTATAAAAGCAATAAGATTAAGAATTTTAAGAAGTCGGATGCACTTGGTACGTCTGCACATGCGCCCGTTGCGGCAGCCGGGAAACCTCTGGAGGGCTATGCCGTCGCGAAGGGTTTTTCCGTGAACGGCATGGAAACCGTTGTTTGGGGGCATAACGGTGGTGGTGCCGAAAACTGGCAGTTTAAAGCCTTTAAATTATCCAAGATCAATACCCTTTCCGGAATGCTGAATGTTTGTTATGACTATGCGATGACGGAAGCGTGGAGTATCTATGCAGGTATTGGGTTAGGTGCCGCAAAGATTTCTTACACCATTGAAACTTCCACCGGGAATACGGGTGAAAATGCTAACAATGACGTCGCCATTGATGGTGTCGCTAACGGTCTTGCTGTTGCTACCGTTGCGGCTCTTAAAGACAGGGTCGGAAAGAATCTCGTCAAATCCGAACATTCCAAGACGGTATTTGCGTGGCAGTTGATGGCGGGCGTCGGCTATGAATTCAACGAAAACTGGAAGCTGACGTTGGGCTACAAGCTGTTCAACACCGCGAAGGTGAAGCAGAATGTTGCCGGCAAAGAATACAAAATCAAGACGCCGTTTAATCATACCGCGGAAGTCGGCTTGACCTACACGTTCTAAGAGAACGGAAGGGTAAGGCGGTCAAAGGACTGCTGTTAAGGCGGTTGAAAGACTGCATGTATGAATCATATGAACCAAACGGGCATGCGCAAGCGTGCCCGTTTCGGGTTTAGGGGGAGAGAAAAAGAAGAAGCGGAAAAGAGAAGAGAGGTAGAAAAGGATACCCATCTCCACGCCCGACGGATGCAGAGATTGAGTTTTGCCGCAACCGCCTGCGGAACGTAAAGAACGGATAGATTAAAGGAGTGAGTGTACTCGCGGAGGTGGTTGAGTGGCGGAAAGTAGAAGTTCCTTTACAATCGACAAATTTCTTTCCTTAAAAATATAATTAAAATACCATGAAGTCCGCACGACTTTCCATTTCCGTCAGCCCCGAATGGTGCGCTTGGGTCAAAGCACAAGCCAAAAGTCGGCAAACATCCGTCGGACGTTACATCGAGGAACACATGAAAGAACCGGCGGAAACGGTTGACGAGAATGAGGAGGTGAAACCATACCCCATTGAGGAGGTCATCGCCGAATCTAAACAGGCGGAAATCGACATCAAAGAGGGGCGGTTAAAAGAGTTTCATAATGCGGAAGAACTGTTCAAAGCCCTCGGTATATGAAATTCTTTTTCAAGAAACAGTTTAAGAAGGATATCGAAACCGCTCGAAGCTCGGGATTGGTTCTGACCATTAAAAAACTCGTTTCAATCGTTATAAACAATCCTTTTCAAACACCGCCGCCGTATGAAAAATTAAAGGGCGAAGTCAATACCTATTCGCGACGCATCAATCAACAACACCGTTTGGTGTATCGCGTGAATGGCGATAAGGTTACGTTTTTGCGTTGTTGGAGCCACTATGAGTAGTGAACGAAACGTACGCGCCACCCTTTCCGCTGCCAAAGGTCGTTTCCCATTTTCTCCGATTAACATTGCCTTTTAACACCGAACATTCATCATAAGGTGGTCGGCTTTATGGAACTTTTCCGAAATCTTTGGGGCATTTTCTGGATGCTGTTTTTTTTCGGCGGTTCGATTTTTATCCATGAATTCGGGCATTTTTGGATCGCCAAAAAGCGCGGACTGCGCGTGCCGAAGTTTTCCATCGGTTTCGGACCGAGCTTGTTTTCGTGGAAGCGCGGCGAAACGACCTACTGTCTGGCGTTGTTCCCGCTCGGCGGCTACGTGGCATTGCCGCAGATGGGCGAAATCCCGATCCTCGAAGGGAAAGAGAATGACACATTGCAGCCGATTTCTTTCACCAGCAAGTGTCTGGTGGCGGTCATGGGTGCCGTTTTCAATATTTTATTTGCCTTCGTGCTCGCTTGTCTGCTGTGGGCGGTGGGTTTAAAAACGCCCGCGCAGGAACGGACGCGCACGATCGGCTATGTTTTGCCGACCTACCGCAACATCGAAACACCCGCCACCAAAGCGGGTTTAAAGCAGGGCGACGAGATCCTGGCGGTCGACGGTACGCCGATCGAAGCGTTTTCGGACATCGAAAAACGCATCATTCTGAGCACGGGACACGATAAAAATCAACAACCGCAGGCGGAAGTTACCTACAAACGCGACGGCAACATTTTCAAGGCAATTCTGGATTTGATGCGGGTGCAAACCAATCCCGTCACAAAGGACGAAGTGCGTTTCAGCGGCATCGCGGCACCGCAACAGGAGCTCGTCATCGAAGCGTTCGAAGCGGGTTCGTTTGCCGAAAAAAGCGGTCTGCGCAAGGGCGACAGGCTGTTGCAGGTTAATGATGTTCCGCTGTATTCGATCATGGATTTACGGGAGTATCTGAATAAAAAGAAGTCGCAGACGGTTACGTTTTTGGTCGAACGCAACGGCGAAAAGATGCGTATTGCGTGCGAAACCAAAACCGAAATCCAAACGCGCGGCTGGTTGCGTTACGGGAACGAAACGGACTACATCGACGGATATGAAGATGAAGACGGTGTTTATCTGCTCAATACCGTCGGTGACAAATTCTCCGCAATTCCGAACGAAGGTCGCATTTTAACCTGCAACGGTGCCTTGGTTCAAAACGCGCAACAGCTGTCGGAACTCATTAAAACGACAACCGCCCGTTCGATCATGCTGGAAGTCGAATCGCATGGTCTTCGAAGGATCGTTGTGTTGCCGAACGACGGCGAAACCGTCACGGTGCATCCCGCCGAAACCGTTCAACGGGTCGGGATCGCGTTTGCGCAACCGATGCGGACGGTGCACGAAAGCCCCTTCGGGCAATTTAAAAAAGCCGTCGGTTCCACCTTCGAAACCCTCGGATGCCTCGTTAATCGCAATTCCGACGTCAAAATGAAACATCTCATGGGCGCACCCGGCATCATGCGTGTGTTACACCGCTTTTCGATCGATGATTTTCGACGCCTGCTGTGGTTCATGGTCATCTTAAACATTAACCTCGCGATTTTAAATTTACTGCCAATCCCCGTGCTCGACGGCGGACACATTTTATTTGCCGTGATTGAAAAGCTCCGTCGAAAACCCCTGCCGCCGAAGTGTATTCTCGGCATCCAAAATGTTTTCGTCATGCTGTTCCTCGGGCTGATGGCGTACGTCATTTTCTTCGATTTGCGACGTTGGCAGGGAGATGTGCAGTCGGAGGCGGAACAACGGCGGCTGGAGAAATTACAGGTACCCGTTCACATGAAATAGCCGCGTCGCGCCGTGCCGTATGGTATAATAAAGGATGTACCATGGATCGGTTCCGTCGAAAAGCGGTTGCATGTGTTTTGCTCTTAACAGCCGTGTTTTTCGGACATGGAATGACGCTTGCAATCGGTGTGTCCGAGGCAAAAACCGATCTCAAAACGCGTTTGGTTTCGACAAAAACGACGCTCTCCGAACCGCAACAACATTCACCGACGTCATCGGAGCCTTTTCGCGTCCTTCATCCGCCGGAGGAAGACGGCGTATTTCCCAAAAAACGTCGGCGTCATGTTCGCAGGCGCATCCGTTCGTCATCCGCCACGACGGAAGCTTCTTCTTTTGAACCAAACCTGCACATCGTTCCGCGACAACCGCTGTATCCGCTCATCGAAACGCGCACCGAGCCGAATAAACAAAAATTCTTCGTTCGTCCCCTGATTGCCCGTTACGAAAAACCGAACAGCATCGAAAACAACTTCCTTTATCCGTTCGGACAGGATTTTCAACAACCGAACCGACATTACGGCTATTGTTTCTTCACGCTGTGCCGCTACGACAGCAAAATCGAACACCGAAAAACGTACCGCGAAGGCTATTTTTTCCCGTTTTACTTCTACAAACGCGGTTACGGCGAAGATGATTACACCGCCGTCTGGCCGCTGGGAGGAACGATTAAAAATATGTTCGGCAAACAGCGCATCGACTGGTGCGGTTGGC
Organism: uncultured Verrucomicrobiota bacterium; assembly: GCA_946186275.1. Taxonomy (GTDB): domain Bacteria; phylum Verrucomicrobiota; class Verrucomicrobiia; order Opitutales; family UBA9783; genus UBA3222. The sequence goes on along the minus strand of CAMHMO010000004.1, from coordinate 87,388 downwards.
CGCTGTACGTCAAGACGCACAAAAACGGCGACGTCAATCAATGGTTCCCGTTCCCTATCCTGAACAAACGCGGCGGTGCAACGCGCGGTTTTGCCTTCTATCCGCTCGGAGGGCATTTTTACAATGACAAAAAGGACTTACGCTATTTCCTTTGGCCACTCGGCTATGACCATCGCTTTTACGATAAACAGCACATAAAAAAAGGTTTTTTGCCGTTTTACGCGTACGAAAAAAGTCCGAAAGTCAAAGATTTAAGCATCGTTTGGCCGTTTTTCGGACGTCGTTGGGAACAAACCCCAAATTACGAGGAGCATCGCATTCTGTGGCCGCTGTGGGTACAGGGGCGTGGCGAACAGCGCAACGTGAACCGTTGGGCGCCATTTTACACGCATTCGGAACGCACAAAAGGACATTATCAAAAAACATGGCGTTTATGGCCGTTATTAAAAGAACAATCGTGGCTCGAACGCAACATCGACGTGCAACAACAGCAGGTTTTTTATTTTTTGGTGTGGAACCAGACGCAATACGCACATCACACGGGGCGTTTTTTGGGCAAAAAGACCCACTTTTGGCCGTTTTTCAGCAGCTGGAACAACGGGAACGGACGCAAACAACTGCAAATTCTCAGTCCGCTCAGCGTGTTTTTTCCCGAAAATCCGCTTGTGCGGGATATTTACAATCCGCTGTTTCATCTGTTTCGTTACGACAAAGACGGCAATGTCGTCCGTTACGGTGTTTTATTTAATCTTTTTCAAGAATACCGACGCCTCGATATACATGAACTGGATTTGCATGTTTTTTTTCTGTTACGCTTCACAAAAACACCGAAAAGTACGTGTTTTTCCCTGTTGAAAGGATTGTTTGAATATAAGAAAATGGAAGAGAAGACATCGTTGCGACTGTTTTGGCTTCCGCCTCGGTCGCCAAAGCAACGGAAGGCTCACGGAAGATGATAAAAATCCTCGAAGATTGGCAATACGCGCTGGTTCTGCTGTTTAAAACGATCGGCGAACTGCGTTTTTTACCGCGCCAATGGGGACGTTGCATGCAACACGCCTGCAACATGGGGTATCAAACGCTGCCGATCGTCGGCATTCTGAGCCTGTTCATGGGCGGTATTCTGGCACTGCAAACGGGTTACAGTTTGAATAAAGTGCCGGGAGCGCAGAACTTTCTCGGAAGCATCGTCGGATTATCGATGTGCCGCGAACTCGGTCCGCTCATGACGGCGTTCCTCTTAACGGGGCGCGTCGGCTCGGCAATTACCGCCGAATTGGCATCCATGTCCGTCTACCAGGAAATCGACGCCCTGAAAACCATGAATCTGTCGCCCGTGCGTCTGTTGGTCATGCCGCGCCTCCTCGGAGGCTTGCTGATGATGCCGTTATTGACGATTTTTTCCAACATCCTCGGTTGGATCGGCGGTTGGATCGTGGTGCATTCCGTCGATATTATCAGTATTAACGGCAGCATTTACTGGCGCGGTCTGAAAAAATTTGTGGATATCGAAAGTATTAACGACGGTCTGATTAAGGCGGAACTGTTCGCGTTGATTATCATCGCCGTCAGCTGTGCCGTCGGTCTGCGCACTCGCGGGGGACCGCGCGAAATCGGCGCTTCCGTTACAAGCACAATCGTGCAAACCATGGTCGCGATTTTGACGTGCGACTTTTTCGTCTCCAAATGGTTGCTGTAAGAAAGCTTTTTTGAAATGACGGCAGAAAAACAAGCACCGGTCGGAATTGAAGCGAAACACGTTACAGAGGTGTTTAACGGGAAAAACGTGCTCAATGATTTGAATTTTTCCGTACAACCAAAGGAAATTTTCGTTCTTATGGGACCGAGCGGTACCGGCAAAAGCGTGCTGTTGCGTCTGATTGCCGGATTGGATGAAGCAACATCGGGAAGCATTTGCATCAACGGTACATCGTTAAAAGAGGTAAAGCGCAAAAATAAGTACGTACTCGGGCTGGTATTTCAAGCCGGCGCGTTGTTCAATTCGCTTTCGATTTTTGATAATTTGGCACTTTATTTCCGCGAGCACCGCCTCTGTTCCGAAAAAGAAATTACCAAACGCACCGAACGGATGCTCGAAATGCTGAATTTAAAAGGCATCGAAAACCAGATACCGTCGTCGCTCTCGGGTGGTATGAAAAAGCGCGTGGCATTGGCGCGCGGACTGCTGATGGAACCGGATGTTCTGCTGTTTGACGAACCGACGTCGGAACTGGATTTATTGACCGCTTCCTCCATCATCGAGCTAATCGGATCCGTCAACCGCCGCCTCGGGATCACAACCGTCATCGCTTCGCATGATATTTTACTCGCGAAAAGTATCGGGCACCACATCGGCGTTCTGCAAAACGGCACGTTGGAAGAAATTTACACACCTGAAACGCTGTTGCATTCCGATAACGCATTTATTAAAAACTTTCTTAATCCGACGATTAACCTCGACCATCCGCAATTCCCGTCCTTTTTGTTATGAAACACATATTCGAAACCCTGAAAGTGCTCATTTTCACCCTGTTCGGCATCGCGCTGACGTTCATTGTTTATCAGGCACTGAACCGATTGACCGTCAAAGATAACCGCCAAACTTACCTTGTGTACGCAACATTTGACGATTTGAAACAGTTGCAAATCGGCGACGACGTACGGCTGGCGGGCGTCCGCATCGGCAGTGTCACCGACGCATCGTTGCGCGGGAACCTTGCGGTTGCGACGCTGAGTATCGATAAGAAATTTTCCGTCCCGTCCGATTCCGTTGCCACCATCTCCATGGCGGGACTGCTCGGTGCCAACTACATCGCCATTCTTCCCGGAAACAACCCGCATCCGTTGCAACCGAACGAAAAACTCAAAACACAAAATCCGATCGATGTCGGTGCCATGCTTCAAAAATTCGGTTCCGTCGGCGAACGCCTGGATCGCATTTTGGCAAATTTCGACGGGGAGGACATCGGTGACAATCTTTTCGGCGGTCTGCGGGACATCGGCGATTTTTTCAAAAACAATCGCGAAAAATTCTCAAAAATCATCGACAACTGCTCCGAAATCACCCAAAACGTCAACACGATCACGCAACACGTTGCCGAAGGTCAGGGCACGTTGGGGAAGCTGATTTACGACGAACACGCCTATAAACAATTCAATGAAATGATCCAATCACTGTCGGATATTGCAAAGGACGTACAAGGCGGACGGGGGCTTGTCGGAAAGTTGCTTTACGATCCGAAAACTTCGCAATCGTTCGATACGTTGATGGAAAATTCAAACACCATGATGAAAAATTTGAAGGAATTTTCCGCCCGCCTCAACAACGAACACAGTACGCTGGGACGGATTATTTCCGATGATTCGCTGTACAAAAAAGCCGAAGCTGCGCTGGATAAAGTCGACGGTGCCGTCAACAGCGTTTCCAATTCCGGACCCGTCACGGCGGTCGGTGCCGCCGCAAGCGCGCTGTTCTAGACACAACGGGTTTCGGGAAACATAAGTACGCTATACTTGCAGGTAGTTACCACGGGAGATGCTCAAAAAATGCTGAAGGAAGGCGACTGTTGAACATCGCCCGTTCAACGGAACGGCGCATTTCGTAACAAAAGGGAGCCGAACAGGCGAACGGCGGTTTCGGCACATCCTCCTCGACTTAAAATCCGTTATCATCGTTCTATAAGTGCTTCAACTTCTTTTTAACCCCTCTAACTCGGAGCATATCTGTCTACATAAGCGCTCCGTTTGTTTAAAATTTCGGATCTTTCCCAAAATATGCACGCAACATCTGCTTCCCGCCGACACATAGTATCCGCCAAATAACCCCCTATTTCTCTTGACCTTTCAACGACGTAAGAAATAATAAAGCTGTTGCCCGCCGGGGTAGCTCAGCGGCAGAGCAGAGGACTCATAAGCCTTTGGTCGGTGGTTCAAATCCACTCCCCGGCACCAGTTTTTGCCGATATCGTTTTTTTGAGATCGGTGTTGAAATTGCGGGGAAGTAGCTCAGCGGATAGAGCTGCGGTTTTCTAAACCGTAGGTCGCGGGTTCGAGTCCCGCTTTCCCCGCCAGAGATGGGGCATGGTGATTTGTGCCGGTAAAGAGCAACCTTACTGTTATAATGAAATTACACATACAGGCAGGACATCCGGGATATTTCTGTTTTTCCAATCGTACTTTACAGTGCACCTCTGCTTATGCATGCTCGTTCTCTGCCTCTGTTAATGTTTTGAAATATCGGTAGTACCCTGCCAACTCCGTTCCCTCCAAATCCATCAACGGTTCGTAGTGAAAGGAATTCATGTGGATAAAATCGGGGAGAAAAGGTACACAACAGCTTAATTTAAAAAGCATATCTACTGGTTGAAGATTGTTATTTCCGTATTTCTTCACAAAAGAATCGTATAACGCATACGTACGGTTGGAGTTCCCGCCGGCTGTTGCACCTCTCTCCAACATATATTTTTCCGCCAATAAACGGATCCCAATTGCCAAAACAACCTTATTGACCAAATCAATTTCGGTTACCCGCAGTACTTTCTCGTTATCCTGCGCTTCTTCTTTCGTTTCGACAATCGTATTGCACGTATCCAACAACAAATCAAATACGGTTCGATCCCTGAAATTTATTTTGCTTTCATCAAAATCGATGTAGTTTTTAAAGATCCCGACAATTTCTTCGACGGTAATCGCTTCCGTACCTTTTCCTTCTTTCTCGTTGGGGAAATAATGCAACAAATGCGTTAAAATTTCCTTGTTCTTTGCGTGATTGTCTTTACTGTCCGACGTACTCCAACCTTCATCTCGTGTGAATAAAACCAACTGTCGCATAAAGGGAATTAACGCAAGGAATTTTTTCTTGTTATCGATATTTTTTGCCCAATTCCGAAACGGATCGCCCTCGCCCGCATAATAATCACGCGATAAAGTAACGATATTTTCGGAACCTTCCGTTCGCTTCGTTGCAATAAAACGATTACCTTCCGCTACACAAAGACGATTCGATAAATAACGATAGACGTCATAGTTGTGAGAAAAAAAGATCCAACGAACATTCGGAGTTCTTGCCGTCAAACTTCTTAAAATTTCGACCATTGCCATCCGATTGCGGCTGTCAAACATATCGGCAATATCATCCAGGATGACATAGCCTTTCAGCACATCCAGCGAAGCATTTGAAACGCCCTTCAACTGTTCGATTGCACACTCAGTCAGTTGCGTTAAAAAATACAAAAAGTTAACGGCGCGTCTTTCCCCGTTGCTTGCGACTTTTTGGAATTCCTCAAATGAAAACGGATGCTCCCATTCATCTTTGGTCGTTTCAATATCACACAAAAGCTTATACTCGGCACCGTTTCCCTTTCGCTCTTCGTATGTACGAAACCACACGGGCATTCCAAACCGTTGCTGAAACACTTTTGTCCCGAAACTGATAAGATGTGATTCATTCGACATGCCGTTACACGGCACAAAAGCAACCTCATTCCATAGTGCGTCTCTCATTCCATCAGCGGAGAAAGTTTTGTCAAAGTTCCTTCCAAATACTTTTATGCACTCTGGTTCAACATCACCGTCTTCATCCGTTACTTCGATGGTGCCTTGAGTGGGAATGAAACGTTCGGTGTATTCAGATTGAGAACCGTAATAATCTGTTAATCCTGAATACTTCAGTAACCCGAAAGTCGGAACCTTTTGTCTTTCTCCGTACAATTCATCCACAATTTCCTCAGTACGCCCTTCGGCGTACAACTCCATTGCTTTGCAAAACGAACTTTTGCCGACACCGTTGTGCGCATAGACGGTCACAACATTACCCTTTGTAAAATCGAACGTATGCTCCAAATATCCAATCCCGAAGCAATGATCCATTTTAACGTGAAGCCTTTTCGGCGGTAATTGTTCTGCCTGCCTTTGTCGACTTCCGTTCAGTTGCATTTTTTCGACCATTCCTTCTCACAGGAATTGTCGTCGATTTCGACCTATATCTCAACGCTAAAAAACGATCGTTGAAACGGATAAAACAGTGACTTTAAAACGTTTCCAGCACGATTAAAAAATCCGACAAAACGCCCTCTAAAACCGCAAAACGACCGCCTTTCGGCAGCCGTTTTGCGAATAACAATGAAAAACAATAACAAACTGTGAATAACAAATTCTAAGCCACGGTAATCGACGGCTCCAAATAGACGTCCTGAACCGCGTGCAGCAACTCGATGCCTTCTTTGAACGGTCGCTGGAAGGCTTTCCGTCCCAGAATGAGCCCCGTTCCGCCGGCACGCTTATTGATCAGCGCGGTTTCGATGGCATCGTGAAAATCATCTTTCCCCGAAGCTCCGCCCGAGTTAATCAGACCGACACGCCCCATGTAGCCGTTCGCCACCTGATAGCGCGTCAGATCGATCGGATGGTCGGTCGTGAGTTCCGAATAAACCTTTTCGTGCGTTTTCCCGAAATTCAACGCCTTAAAACCGCCGTTGTTCGTCGGCAACTTCTGCTTCACGATATCCGCGCCGAGCGTTGCGCCGAGATGGTTCGCCTGTCCCGTCATATCCGCGCTCGTGTGGTAATTTTTATCGGCTTTAAATGCCGAATTCCTTAAATAGCACCACAAAATCGTCACCAATCCCAATTCGTGCGCACGGGCAAATGCCGCCGCCGTTTCCTCGATTTGACGGCTCGATTCTTCCGAACCGAAGTAAATCGTCGCGCCGACCGCAACCGCTCCCATATCCCACGCCTGCTCCACGTCGGCAAAGTAAATTTGGTCGAATTTATTCGGGTATGTTAAAAGTTCGTTGTGATTGAGTTTAACAATGAACGGAATTTTATGCGCATATTTCCGTGAAACGCCTGATAAGACGCCGTAAGTGGACGCAATCGCGTTGCAACCGCCCTCCATTGCCAAGCGCACCAAATTTTCCGGGTCAAAATAATCAGGGTTCGGTGCAAAACTGGCTCCCGCCGAATGTTCCACACCCTGGTCGACCGGCAAAATCGACAAATAACCCGTTCCGCCCAAACGCCCGTGGTGATATAACCGCGCCATGTTATTGAGAACGGCGTTCGAACGGTCGCTGTTCATCCAAACGCGCTCGATAAAATCCGCTCCCGGCAGTTGTAATTTCTCTTTTGCAATCGTCTTGCAGACGTGCTTTGCCAGCCGTCCGCCGTCCTGCTCCAAAAATCGTTCAATGTGCTTGTTCATGGTTTTATTATAATAAGACGGCTCAAAAGTTACAAATTTTCTAAAATTTTGCGTTTTTTTTAAAATTTTTGTTTAAGAGCAATGAGCCACCGCCTTCGTACGTATAAAAATACATAAGAAAATACAAAAAGTACTCCGACAGGAAGAAGTAACACCGTTCGGTTTTTCGGAGAAACTCGTTCCGCCCTATCCTGTTTAAAGGGGGCTCCCGTGATCCGTTATTTTACCAATTTTATTTGCAAAGATAAAAACCGTCGCCGTACTTCGCGCCCATATGCTTTGTTAAAGAACAAAAACATCAGCAACACCTCATTCTTTCATACTCCTTTTTTTAAGGTGATGGAACATCCGCAGTACCTTATGCCGGCAATCTTTTTTAAAAGGGCAGACACCCGCAACACTCGTTCCTGCCGTTTTTTTTGCGCCACTTCTTTTTGCGAGGCTTTTCAAAGTGTCTGTATATTCGGATGCGGCGGCTCCGTTTTTGCCGCAACGTTTTCATCAGCGCCCAATCTACACAAAAACCGCATGCCGTTCGGATAAACACCGAGGAGGAATTTCTCGCTTTCGTAGGAAATGACCAGTAAAAATTGCCGATTACCGAGCGATTTCGATTCCAAAATTTTCAGTTTGTGCGGCGAGAAAAGCGATTTTCGGCTTAAACGAAAACGCCTTAAAAAACATACCAGTCCGACAATTGCCGACAAAATGCATACCGCCTGCGCCAACGTCAAACCGTATTGCCCGCAAAAAGTTTCCGCTTTTTGTAAAAAATTTCTATAATCCACAATTGTAATTTAAAGAATTTTACAACGAAACGCAAATATCGGATGCTTTCAAACTACCTACACTTCACACGAAGCATCGTACAAATCCCCCAACGACACACCGACATCTCTCTTCCCCCAAAGCGCGTCATCGCGCATAAGAACCAAATCCTCCTTTGTACGCGTGCAGGCAACGTACAATAAGCGTTGTAGTTCGCGTCGACGATCGGAAGCGAGCTCCGAACATTCGGCATCCTTTTTGTTCCACAAAATTCGCCCGCGGTACACGCAGGGGTAATGCGGTGTTTGATACCGAACGGGGCGGTCAAAAAACGGCATAACAACCGTCTTCCATTCCAACCCCTTCGCTTTGTGGCACGAAAATCCCTGCAACGCATCCGACTGAATTTTCTCTTCCGTTTCGGCTTTTTCGTTTAAATGCGCCCGAAAACGCCGTTCCAACGCCAACCAAGACTGCCCGACTTGTTGTGTTTGAAATGCCGTTTCAAGTAAAATCTCTTCAAAATACGCATCCGTCGGCATCGGCGGGACCAATGCCCTAAAAAATTCAATCAATCGCGCCGTTCCGGCACACAGCGACTGCTCCGAAATTTCTTCCAATGTTTTCCGCCAACGACGCCGTACATTTTGCGCGGCTTTGACTTCGCCCGTTATGTGAGCGTTTGGTGGGAATTGTAAGATATTCTGTAACGGGCTTCCCCGATGCGCACCCGTCGACAATACAAAGTTTGTCTGTCGTTCCAAGGCGAATGACGATTGCTCGCCGAAAAGGTCGTCAATCGTCGACGCGCCCTGCCAGCGCTCTTCCGAACAATCGCCTTTTAACGGCTCCGCATCGTTTGTCCGACGCACCCGATCGGGATTAAACACATACACCAACGCTTCATCGGAACAACCGAAAGTTTCACGGAGCAAGCCCGCTTCTTCGAACGTATCCTGCGGAAAGTTGATGCAATGGATTGCGGCAAGGATGTTACAAAACAGCGCATTGTCGCGCCCAGTCGTCGGCTCCGAATGCAGTTGCAGCTTCCAACCGAACGTTTCCAAAGGTTCCTTTAACTCCCGCAACCAGTCGTTGCGCGGCGATAAAATGCAAATGTCGGATAAATCGCGCGGATGTTGTTGCAGATAAGCGGTTAAAAAATTCGACAGCACACGCGCTTCAAGCGCAACCGCATCCTCTTTGGCAACTTCCCCTGTTTCGCTTTCGTACGGAACCGTGATTTCCTTCACGCAACCGTTGTGCCCAACGGACGAATGCAACGGGACATATTCAACCTGCTTCGGATCGTTGAAAATCTTCGGGAAGCGCGCATTCAATTCGGACACAACCGTCGGCGAGCAGCGGAAGGTTTCCGAAAAAACAAGCTCCTCGCAACGTTTCGACTGCACAAGAGATTGATGAAGCTCCACATAATCCCGAACATCCGCCCGAGTACCGTAAATAGACTGTTGCGGATCGCCGACCATCGAAAAGCGGTTGCCCGGATGCAGGGCAATCAGTGTTTGCAGGAAACGAAACTGCGCGCGATCGGTGTCCTGCGCTTCGTCCAGGAGAATATACAGCGGTTTCTTTTGATAAAACGTCTTTGCTTCATCGGTTTCCAAAATGCGTTGCGCAAACACAACACAATCATCATACGTGAGATAACCGTATTCGCGCCGAAATTCTGAATAACGTTGTTGCAACAACCGACCGCACGCCGTTGCTTCCGCATGTAATTGCTGATAAAACGGACGAAAGGTTTCAAAAAAAATGTTCTCAAAATCCTTTCCGCCTTTTTCGCACGCGGGCAATTCCAACGGTCGTTGCGTGTTTTGATAAACGGATAACCACTGTCGAAGGATTTTCTTTGTTGCCTCGATATTTTTAAGTACCCGCGGATCTTTTCGTTTCGGTTGAAAATTGAAAATTTCCGACAGATCGACGGTGCAGACGCCTTCGCCCGTTATGTCGTCCGTACCATCGGTTGCCGACCCGTCGCTCTTTACGACATCCAAAAGTTCATCGACGTCCAGGAAACGAAACAGATTTCGAAAACACGCAAAATCGGGCTCTTCCAAATTTAAAGACGCCAAAAACTGCTCCCGTACATCGGTATCGTCCTTTAATAATTCATAGGGCGTTTCTTCGATTTTTTGGATCAGTTGCCAACAAAAGGAGTGGATGGTTCCGAAAAAGCTTTGGTCTAACAGCGTACGGACAACATCGTCGCCGTATCGCAACCGTTCATATACGCGTTGTTTGAGGGAATTGGCGGCTTTTTTGGTATAAGTAATAACCACCAATCCCGGCAAACGCTGCGGTTGCAACTCCGCCAGGATCGCAATGCGTTCAACCAGCGCATGCGTTTTCCCGACGCCCGCCGGAGCCGTGACCGAAAAGTCTTTATCAATCTCAACCCGAAATCGCCGCCGCGCTTCGGCATCCGATGGAGGTGAAGGAGGAAACGCCATGAGATGATCTTACTTTCTCATCTCACACGGCTGTGTTCAAACGTAAAAGAACCCCGCGCAATTTATAAAACCGCGCCGTTTTTTTAACGAACCCGCTTCGCTACAATACACCAACAATCACCCGCGGTCGGGTTACACAAACGAGCGGAGGCGCACACCCCAACCGTCACCCGTACAATACGAGGCAAAACGACAAAAACACTACCCGCCTGCATGGATAAATCATCGAAGCACATTGTTTTATCAACGCCCTTCGATGGTCTCCGCAACAGACTTACTTCGAAAAATATCCTTTTAATCCATCCGCATCGGGCTTCATGGCGGCATTACCTTTGTGCCAATCAATGGGACAAACTTCGCCGTATTGCTCGAAGTGTTGCAGGGCGTCGATCATGCGCAGGGTTTCCTGCACGGAACGTCCCAGGGGCATATTGTTGACCACCTGGTGTTGAACAATTCCCTTTTTATCAATCAGAAACAGCCCGCGATACGCCACCAATGTGCCGCCTTCCCGGCACTCGCCGTCGGCATCGAAATGGCAGGTCTTCAATTCTCCGTCTTCGATGTAATACGTTCCCGAGAGTACGCCGTAACGCGCGGCGATGGTTTTATTCACATCCGAAACCATCGGAAAGATGATGCCCTTCACACCGCCCTGCGACTTCGCCTGTTGCAGCCACGCATAATGGCTCTCGACGGTATCGGTCGAACAGGCAATCACATGCGTGTTGCGCTTGTCGAATTCCGGCAGGGCATCTTGGAACGCGTGCAGTTCGGTCGGGCAAACGAAGGTGAAATCTTTCGGGTAGAAGAACAGTACAATGTACTTCCGCCCCAAATACTTTGACAGAGAAAAATGCTCAACAACCTCCGTACCTTCCAACACGGCGGGAGCCGTAAAACACGGCGCTTTCCGCCCAACCAAAGACGTCGGCGCGCTCATCTCGCAACAGCAGCCGCAGTCGCAACAGTTACATTCGCAGTCATCGCCGCAACCGCAGGCTTTGTTTTTTTCGCAATTCGCTTCTTCCATGATGTTTATGTTTTAAAAATTCAATCTCAAAGACAGGTTTTCTCAAAACGCCTCCGCATCATTGTCGTCCAACGTCCTTTTGGATTGCGAAACCGCATCCAATTCCAACGCATTCGCCATCGGCACCACCAACACGGGGACTTTGGTCTTTAACGACAACTTTTGCTCTTTAAAAATGCGCGACGGTACGTATTCACACAACTCACCGAGCGTCTCCACCGGATGCTTTCGCCCCTTTTTGCTTAAATTAAACGACTTGGCGGTTTTCAGCAACTTTTCCGACACCGATGTCATGTCGTCTTCCTCCGGCAACTGCAACACCCAACCAACCATCTCTTTGTCCGTTAATAAACCGTCGTTATCGGCAACCACGATGATGAATTGTTTCTTTTCGGGGGCAACCTTCGGCTCGTCGGCTTCCGACGCCGCATCCGCCACCGCCGATTGCAGTTCGCCCAAAATCTCGCTCATGACGGAACTTTCCAAATCCGCGCGCTTCAAAATGCGCTTCACCACCTCCAAATCAATCTTCGCCATCGTCTTGCTTCCAAAGGAACAAAGAAACGCCGCCGTCGCAATTATTTTCGTGAAAAACATCGCTTACGGTCGATACGTATAAAATAAAAAATTATTTTTTGATAAATTTTTAAATCTCGACCGATGTATGAAATACCTTCGAATGTTACCGCAGGCAACGGAACGGTTCCGTTTGCGCAACAACGTTTCGGGAAACCAAACAACGAAAAATATCATGTCCAACAACAGTATTCAAAGCATTCAAACACAATCAACGGACTCGCTTTCCGGTGTCGGAAACGCCGTCGGTAAGAGTGGCAAGTACTCCGTCGAAAACGCTTTCACAACTTTTAAAGACGATTTGACGGCTCGCTCTTCCGAAAACGCGCTTAACAACCTGCAAAAATTGAATTACAGGCATACAACCCTCGATACTTCCGGCATTGGAAAATTTTTTCTCTCGCTCGGACAAAAAATTTTGGATGTCTGTCACAATCTCCGCGTTGCTTTGGATTCTCAACAACCCGCCCTCAATATCGGAGTACCTGTCGAAAATTTACGTTTCGAGCTTATGCGACAGATCAATATAGACGCTATAAAAAATGAATTTAATATGCGTCCAAACGGGAATGCGGCAAACTATCTTCGCACCGTACGACAGGAGCTGATCAATCTGCAGAGGGAAATCGACGGGAAGTTGAAAAACAACAACTATCCAGATGATACAAAAGCGGTACTAAAAGGAACCTGCGACTACATTAAGGAAATTATTGTCATTCTTGCGCCTACCAAAACGGAACAACTGAAGCAATTTGGTCATGAATTGAAAAACGACGTAAAAGACAGCTTGCAAAAAATCGGAAATTTCGTCGGAAATATAGCAAAAAAGATAGACAATGCGTTGCCTACGGATGACGAAGTAGAATTAAAAGCAGCGAAAATAAACAAAAGAATAGAAAAAAATACTCGCGAAATAGTCGGTAACATAAAAAAAGGAATAAAACGAATCGAAGAAGAAATAAATGAACTTTCCAATTCCTGATCTCCGAATCCGGAATTTTAAAAAATACGTTTAACATACAACAACCGGCATCCTCATATGAGCATTCCGTTGCCGATAATCACACCCGCATCTTACAATCCGTCAGCCGTCGGTACGAAATACGGGAGATGTAAATAAAAATCATGTCTAATTCCGTTAACACTTCCAATGCTTCTCCGGCGAATCCTTTCGTCAATCTCGACAGCCTTAAGAACGCGGGTCTAACCGAAAACGAATACGCAGTTTTAAGCCACTGCCAATATGAGGATTTGAAGGGCAAATGGGATAAAGGGCTGAATAACATTTCGACCCAGGCGCACACACACATCGGTAGACACATAAAGGAGGTTAAAGAAGGTATTTTCAGGCAACTTGGTGCCGCGATGGGCTTTTTTGATTATGAGCCATGGAAACAGACGGAACAAATCTTTTCCAACTGGAGAAGCTTTGACAGCTATGTGAGATTTAATATCAAGCTGGAAACGTACCAAAAAATCGCCAAAGCAAATCCGCAATATTTCGACAAAGTCATAGGACATCTGGAACATGTTGCCAACGAACTGGACAAAAGAGCAAATATTCGCATCGGTACTTTTTGTTCAAATCAATCGGGGCAAACATTGGCAATGCTGGCGAGTGATTTCCGAAGCACTGCCGCCTTCCTGAGGCTGAAGATGAACGGAGGTGATGTTGCCAAACCGGAAAACAACAACTCAAAAACCGAAGCCGATCGGGGACAACCGACCGTTATAAACCACTACCACAATAACATCGGACATATCGGTGATATCAACATCGGTCACCCGGGTGACAATCATTTCCATAACAAAAACGGCAAAATTTTCATGCAGTTCAACGGAAGTCCGAACAACATCCGACATGCCGGCTTCAAATCAGGGTACCCGACCGTGGAACCGCAAAATTCTTATTATTCGCCAGTCATCAACGGCTCCGATCTTTTACGGCTTAATGCGGAACAAACCGCAGATCTTGCCCTGCAAGGCAATAAAAACAAGGGAAAAAAGCTTGAGATACAACGGAACGAAGGGCTGACGTTTGAAGCGGAAAAACCGCTCCCAAAAAACCTTGAAAAAACAGCGGTCGATTCGATGAGCTTTACGGCAGAAGAACGGAAAAATATCGAAATGTCGAACCCGAAGGAAATCCGAGACGATGAAAATAACAATACGGAAGGATACATCACAAAGACAGACTTGGAGAAAATACGAACCACAAAGACAGACTTAAAGACTTATGCGAGAGAACCCAACGAACCGCAACCGTCACCCGTACCGAAAAAGACCGAAAACGTAAATCACGTACAATCGGAAACAAATTCATTGGAAACAATCTTCGATGAGCTTAAGAGCCTGCGCGACAAATACTACAGGTTGTGGGATAAAATACACCAAGATAAAGGATCGAAAACCGCGCTCGCGACTAACAACAACTCGGTTGAAGCTCGTGTTGCCGTATTCAATAACGATCATCGAATAAAAAATTCCGACAATTCGTTTGATAAACTTTTAAAACTCGGCAGGCAGATCGAGAATCTGAACAAAACTCTGGAAACGTTAAAACAGAACCTGACAATCGATCGGAACCGATTGAGTACCGTAAGTCCGATTCTCAATCAGATAGCCCGGATGATCGGCAACAATAAAAAAGAAGCTCTCGAACACGAAATCCCGAAGGAAACGGGCAAATCCGATCTTGCCGACAAGCGACACGGGCTGACTTGGAGGACAGAGGTCGAAAATCAAATCCTCAGTGAGAAGGAACAAAAGATGAGTCCCGATGAAGTCCGTAACCTGTTAGTCGACGAAACTCAAAAAACGATTGATAACATAAAAAATCATCTGGAAACACTAAAAAAAGAAACGCACCCGCAGAACGCAATTAAAAGGAAACCGCAATCAAAGCGTCCGTCCAGCACAAAGGAAACGAACGTACAACCCAAAAGCAATCAGTCGTCTGCCCGGGAACGCATGCAACAATTCGGCAAGGATATCGAAATACGGAACCGAAATCTCCCCAGGAGATCCGAAAAACGGGAAGAACCGCCGAAACCGTCCGCCCGGGAAAAAAGGGAAGAATATCAAAACAATACGGTCGACCCGAAAAATGCAAACATGCGACAAAACCCGTTTGATCCGAATACCCAAAAATGGATTCCGAATGACGGCAAAGATATACAAAGGACTGCCGATAACGAAAGATATAAAACGTTCAACGCAAACGTTACCGATCCGTCATTTCACCAACACAATTCATAATAACAAAACCATTAAACGCGATGCGCCTTGATAAATTCGCGCATCTTCTCAACGGATTGTTTCAACTCTTCGTCCGTAAATTCATTACGTTTATTCTCCGGATGATGAATTCGATCGCGAATGTAATGCGAAAGCGTCTTTTGTTCGGTTACTACTTTTCCTTTTTTCATACGTTCGTAAGGTTTTGTTTCCTTACCTTCTTCGTATTCCGGCAAAAGATCTTTTTCCACCAGATACCCCCAAAGCTCGTCGTGATACTCCTCGGTTATCGCACCGAATGCCGTATAGTTGATTTCGTTCAGCGAAGGATAACCCAGCAAACCGTCCGAAACCGTCTCCACGGTTTTGGTTCCGTCTTCTTTATCCGAAATCAATCGAACATTTTCCGTATCGCCCAATGCCTTCACCATTGTGTTGCCGTGCGTCGTCAAAACAACCTGTGTATCGGGTGCTTCCGAAAGTTTTTTCAAAGCTTTCGCCAAAATCAGCTGATTTGCATGGTGTTGCGACGTTTCCGGCTCTTCGATTGCGTAGATAACTCCCGTGTTTTTATTCCGTTGCCGACGTTCCGCTTCCGCTTTGAAAAAACTGATCAAAACCAGGCGTCTTACACCGCTTCCGCGTTTGTTGAGCGGAACACCATCCTCGCCGGCAACGGAAACATTTTTAAACACATCCTCCCATTTCAGCTTATCGACCGACGGAATCACCGGCTTCAACCCTTTGGCGACTTTCGGATCCATTTCCTCTAACGCTTTCACCGTGCGATCGGCAACGCTTTGCAACCGGTCGCATACGTTCCTCGCAATTTCATCCAGTTGCTTACGCACTTCTTCGTTTTTCAAAAATTGCCTGGCGGCACTTTTCATCGGATCCTGCACCGCGTCATCTCCGTCGGTATTTTCCCGATCCGCCTCAAAAAGCGAATAAACCGGCAAAAAAGACTGCAATTTCTCCCATACGGCTTTTACGTCTTCTTTATCAACGGAAATATCCGTTTCTTTGCATTGCAAACGGTCTTCTCCAAAGTGTGCCCAAATCGCCTTTCGCATCACGGGATTCGATTTCATGTCTTCGCACAAAATACCCGATTTTTTTATAATCTCCTGCAACTCATTCTGTTTCTTTTGCAACAAATCGCAACACTCGGGACAGGTCGGATGCCATGCCCGAATGCAGATTTTTGATTTAATGCCGCCGAATGTTTTCACCACTTCCAAATCTCCGTCTTTATTCAACAGATACTCTTCCGACAACGCTGTTTCGGAGGAATCGTCCAAAACAACTTTTTCCGGCAAATCCGAAAAAACAACGGTTACCGTACATTCCTTTGTATCGCTTTGGACGTTGAGGTCACCTTTATCGATCTTAACGTCGGAACCTTCGTTGAAAAACAAATTCAACGCTTGCAACACGGTCGATTTTCCGACATCGTTGTGACCGACAAGAACCGTCAAATCGTTAAAGTCAATCGCCGTTTTTTCGCGATAACCGCGAAAATTTTCCAGAATAACACGTTTTATTTTCATAATTTCTCCTTTGAAAAAGATAACAAAACAACATAACAATCCCGTTGACAAAAAAAATGCAGTACGGGAACACCGTCGTTTTACAAAATGCGCTCGTCGCAGAAATTGTCGCCCCGCATGGAGGGAAAACACAATCTGCCTTTAAAAAATAACCGAAAAAGCAACTAAATCTGCTCAAAAGAAGGCTGCAAGGAAGGAAGGAAGGAAGGAAGGAAGGAAACGTACCTCCACCCAAACGCCGATCGAAATTCTCCCATCATCCCTGCAATATCAAATCCCTCTGGTACCCGGAGAGGGGGTCGAACCCTCACTCCCTTGCAGGAATCAGATTTTGAGTCTGACGCGTCTGCCGATTCCGCCATCCGGGCACGAATGGAAACAGTCCTATGCTAAATAACCTCCAAACTATCAGGCAAGCTTTTTTCATCAAAAAGACGATAAGATTCATGCAATCGAAATGCGTTTTCGACCCAAACCGTATGCGTTTCCGCCACACCCGTTTCATGCCTGTTCCTTCACTTCATTCACCAACGGCTCGCGGTTGAGATACGCCCGAACGCTCTCCAAGGTCGTTTGGGCGATATTCGTCAACGCTTCTTTTGTAAAAAATGCCTGATGGGAGCTGATGAAAACATTCGGAAACGTCATCAGGCGCGCCAAAACACCGTCTTCCATAATTTCGTCGCTGTGGTCGCGGTAAAAATAAAAACTTTCGTTCTCGTACACATCCAGTGCCGCCGCACCGACAATGCGCTTCTTCAATCCGTAAATCAGTGCCTTGGCGTCGATGAGCGCACCGCGACCGGTATTGATTAAAATCACGCCCTTTTTCATTTCGTCGACGGCTTTGCGATCGATCATGTGAACATTGTCTTTCGTCAGCGGACAATGGAGCGTGATGATATCCGATTGACGATAAAGCGTTTGCAAATCCGTATATTGAACGTTGTATTGCTGTGCAAACGCTTCATCGGGATAAATATCGTACGCCAAAAGGTTCATCTCAAAGCCATGCAGGAGTTTAATAAGGACGCGCGCGATTTTTCCCGTTCCGACGATGCCGACGGTTTTGCCGTGCATATCAAAGCCGAGCAGACCATTCAGGGAGAAATTGCCGTCGCGGGTACGGTTGTAAGCTTTGTAATACTTGCGATTGGCGGTCAGCATCAGTCCCAACGCATATTCGGCAACGGCATGCGGCGAATACGCCGGCACGCGCACAATACGAAGCTTATCCTTTGCCGCCTTTAAATCGACATTATTGAACCCCGCGCAACGCAACGCCACCAGCCGCGTTCCGCCTTCATACAGTTGATTGATAACGGATGCATTAACCGTATCATTGACAAACACGCAAATACTTTCGTACCCCTTCGCCAAAGACGCCGTCTGTTCGTTCAGCGGAGCATTGAGAAATTTCAAATCGAACCCGAAGTTTTGCGCTTCGTTGATGTGCGTAAAAAATTGCTCGTCGTACGGCTGGGCACTGAAAAACAGGAGCGTCTTATTCACGTCAGACATACATTTATTTTAAGAGATTTTCGCGAACATCGCAATGCCTTTCCCGATACACAAGGCGAGGTTTATTCAAAAAAGTTTCTCCTTTAACGGATTTTTCGACAACATGACCGATATATTTTGTGTGAGCATATCATCTTTGAATTCTCTTCCCGGAAACATCGAACGCGTGCTGATCGATGCAAAAATCAATTCGAATTCGCAAACCGTAGCCGAAAACAAAGGTACGGAATTCAAACCGTCGCAACTGCTCGGCGCTTCAAATTGCCTGCACAGGATGCAGGACATTGCACGTGCCAGGATGATAACCTGGGCGGAAGCGGGAAAAGACACCAACGTCCTGATGCAATGTCTGAATTACATCGGTCACAATCTGCATGCTCTGTTTTACAGCTCCAAAACGGCAAACGCCAATATGGAACATTATATTTCCGCTCTCGAAACCGCAAAAAACAATCGCGGAAACGTGCCGTTGGCTCCCGGTGAAAAAGAACAATGTCAATCCATTCTGAAAACGCTGAAACGCATGGAGGAAAAACTTTACCTTGAGACAAGCACAACTCTCACCGGTCTTGCCGAATTTCATGACGCCAACGTAACTCTTGATCATACGCATTTGGATGCAATGAAAGACGATTATCACGACAACAAAGCGTACAAAACCATTAAGAAAAAACTGGAAGAGATAAGCGACACACATTATCGCAACAAACGTCTGAAAGAGCTCGATAACACTTTTGAAAAATGGTTCGCATACAAGAATAACTCCTCCCTGATGCGGCTGACAAATGCGTTGGAGCACATCGTTAACGGTTCAAAGGCACCGCAAGACTGACGGAACAACGGGCACACTCCCGCCCTTCTTCCGAACACTCGTTGCTTTTTGGTAAAACCTGCGTTTCAGCTTTCGGAGCCGCGATGATCCCGATAAAAACTCTCCCATTGCCCGTCTTTAATCGCTTCGCGGATTTTTTCCATCCAGCGCACCATGAAGCGCGCATTATGGATCGTCAGCAACAGCCCACCCGTACCTTCGCGCGCTTTAAACAAATGATGCAGATAGGCGCGCGTAAAATTTTTGCAGGTATAACAGTCGCAATCGGTATCGATCGGGTTCATGTCCTCGCGATAACGGGCATTCTTTAAATTCAAATGCTCTTTGGCATACTCCGCTTCGGGTTTTGCAATCAGCGCGCAGGCATGGCGGGCGATACGCGTCGGATGGACGCAGTCGAAGGTATCGATGCCCGCATTAACACCCTCTAAGATATCTCTGAGACCACCGATGCCCAAAAAATGCGTCGGTCGTTCCTTTAAACCCTTCATCACAAAATCGACCAACGCATACATTTGCGATTTATCAACCCCCAGACTGCCGCCGATCGCTTGTCCGAAAAACGGATTTTCGTTGATGTAATCGATGCTTTCGCGACGTAAATCCTCAAATTCGCCACCCTGCACAATACCGTACAAACGCTGTCGATTATCAAAATGCTCTTGGAAGTAATTCAGACTTCTTGTTTCCCAACGGTGACTGCGATGCATGGAGCGCGCCGTTTCGTTCTTCGAAAAGTGCGTCGGCGCACATTCGTCCAGCGTCAAAATAATATCCGCCCCGAGACCCTGCTGAATTTCGATTGATTTCTCGGGCGTCAAAAAGCGTTGCGAGCCGTCGATGTGTGAACGGAACAACGCACCGTCCTCGGTTACTTTTAAAAGGGACTTTTGAAAATCCGAACGATGCGCCTTGCCTTTGATTTCGTCGACCACGCGCCCGTAGGCTAAACTGAAAATCTGGAAACCGCCACTGTCGGTCAGCATCGGACCGTTCCAACCGACAAAACGATGCAATCCGCCGTGTTTGGCGACCAATTCGTACCCCGGTTGCAACCACAAATGATAGGTGTTGCCGAGAATAATTTGCGCACCGACATCCTTTACGTGCGCCATGGTCGCGCTTTTAATCGCGCCGTGCGTTGCGCAAAAAATAAAATTCGGCGTTTCGATGCATCCGTGCGGCGTTTCAATCCGCGCACAGTGCGCGCGACACGTTGATGCACGTGACGTAATCGTGTAGGAGAAAGTACCGCTCGCCGTGCCGTCGCCCGAATTCATACGAACCTTACGGTAACCGCTTTTGCGACACTTGTCACCGTCGAATACGACCGCCCTGCACCACCTTCTACGCCTCTTCCTTATCCGTCTGAACGACCTTGCAGATGCCGACCAAACGATCGCCCTTCTCCAAATGAATGAGACGCACGCCGCCGGTGGAACGCCCAATGACGCGCACGCCTTTGACGGGCGCGCGCACCGTCTGTCCCGATTGGGTAAAGAGCATCATTTCATCGTCCTTGGAAACCGTAATCGCCCCCGCAACACCCTCCGTTCGCATGGCAATCACACCCGTTCCGCCGCGCTTTTGCAGACGATACTCCGAAAATTCAGACCGCTTCCCCTGACCGTTACACCCGGCAATCAACAATGTACGTTCGGTCTCAACGCGCAACAGGGATTTCACATAATCGCCGTCGCGCAGACGAATACCGATAACCCCGCGCGTGGCACGTCCCTGTTCGCGACAGTCGTTCTCGGAAAAACGCACGGACATGCCTTTATAGGTGATCAAAATCAATTCATCTTCGCCGCCCGTCAATTCCGCTCCGATAATACAATCGCCTTCGTCCACCCGCATGCCGATCAATCCCGACGCGCGGTAATTCCTGTAATCCGCCAAGGAGGATTTCTTTACAATACCGTTGCGCGTCGCCATCACCAGCGAACGTGTTTCGTCGAAATCCTTGAAGCACAGCATCGCTGCAATCGTTTCGCCCTCTTGTAGCTGTAGCACGTTCACCAACGCGCGCCCCTTCGATGTCCGCGAACCCTCGGGAATGTCATAGACCTTTTGGATGTATAAACGCCCGTTCCGCATCACAAAGAGGATAAAATCGTGCGTACTCGCGGTAAAAGAATGCTCGATGAAATCCTCGTCATACTGTCCCGCACCGATGACGCCCTTGCCGCCGCGCTTCTGTAAACGGAATTCATCCGTGTCGGTGCGCTTAATGAAACCCTTATGCGAAACGGTAATGCTGCAACCGACATTGGGAATAACGTCCTCGGGACGAAATTCGGATGCCGACGGCATGATGCGCGTCTTGCGATCGTTGCCGTAGGTATCGCGCTCCTTGATAAACTCCTCTCTTAAAACCGACAGCAATTTCGCATCGCTCGATAAAATCAACCGCAATTCTTCCGCGAACTTCAGCAATTCGGCGTATTCGGCATCCAATTTCTCGCGCTCCATCCCCGTCAGCTGATAGAGACGCAATTCCAAAATCGCTTCGGCTTGAATGTCGGTGAGATGATATTTCTCCACCAACGCCGCGTGGGCAACTTCGCGCGAAGGCGACTCGCGGATGATTTTCACGAAATCATCCAGATTGTCGATGGCAATTTTGTAGCCTTCCAGAATGTGCAACCGCTCTTCGGCTTTTCTCAGACGGAACCGCGTACGTCTGGAAACCACATCGCGCCGATGCTCCAAGTAGCATTCGAGAAGCTCCCGAATGTTCATCTGCTTCGGGCGCTGTTGATCCAATGCCAAAAGGATGACACCGAAGGAGGATTCCAGCGGCGTGAGTTTGAAAAGTTTATTGAGCACCACGCGCGCAATCTCGCCGCGCTTCAATTCAACGACGATGCGGGTGTTTTCGTCCGATTCGTCGCGCAGATCGCTGATTTCCGCCAAAACTTTTTCCCGCACCAAATCGGCGATTTTGGTCACCAAATTCGCGCGGTTCACGTTGTAGGGAATTTCGGTAATGACAATTTGCTCTTTCCCGCCGTCAAGTTCCTCAACGGAGGCTTCGCCGCGCACGTGCAAAATCCCGCGCCCGGTCTTCAAATACGAAGAAATGCCCTCCAAACCGACCACCGTGCCGCCGGTCGGGAAATCGGGCCCCTTGATAATCTTCGCCAATTCATCCACCGTCGCGTCGGGACGATCGGTGAGCAAAATCAACGCATCCATCAACTCCCGCAGGTTGTGCGGCGGAATGTTGGTGGTCATGCCGACCGCAATGCCCGTCGAACCGTTTAATAATAAATTCGGCAATGCCGCCGGCAGCACCGTCGGCTCAAGCTTGCTTTCCTTGTAGTTGGGAACGAAATCAACGGTATCCTCGTCGATGTCCCGCAACAGCTCCTCCGCCATTTCTTTGAGACGGCACTCGGTATAACGGTATGCCGCCGCCGAGTCGCCGTCGACGGAACCGAAGTTGCCCTGAGGATCCACCAGCGGATAGCGCATCACCCAATCCTGCGCCAGACGCACCAGCGCGTCGTAGACGGAACTGTCGCCGTGCGGATGGTAATTCTTTAAAACCTCACCGACCACGCCGGCGCATTTGTCGAACGGTTTGTTGTGCAACAGACCCTCGCGGAACATGGCGTACAAAATCCGTCGGTGCACCGGCTTGAAGCCGTCGCGCGCATCCGGCAACGCGCGGCTGACAATGACCGACATCGAATAATCGATGTACGCCGACTTCATAATGTCATTGACGTTCGTGTCGATGAGAAATTCTTTTTCCGTATCCATAATCGTTATCTGCTCCGCTTATTGGTTGATTGTCCCGATAAAAAACGATCGATATCCCAAACCTCCTGTACCTTAATCGCACCGTTACGCACCCGATATTTTCTGCGGGCATCATCCCGAAAAATGCTTCCCATTACCCTAAATATCCAAATTCGCCACGTTCAGCGCGTTGTCTTCGATAAACGTACGACGCGTCGGAACATCGTCGCCCATGAGCATTGAAAACGTCTGTTCCGCTTCGGCGACGTCCTCCAGGCGAACTTTCAGCATGCGGCGGGTCTTCGGATCCATGGTGGTCTCGAACAGCTGCTTCGGGTTCATTTCACCTAAACCTTTGTAACGCTGAATGTGCAAGCCCTTACGCCCCAACTGCCGTACGGCTTCGACCATATCCGCCAACGTCGCAACGGGAATATCCGCCTCCTTGGCGTTCGAAGCGGTATCGCGCAACGTAAATTGAGGTTCGCCGTTCGTCACAAACGTCGGTATGTCTCCGACGATTTCTTTTAATTGTCTCAAAACCTGCGTGATGTGCGCGTGCTCGAAAATTTCGCTCACGGTAATGCGCTGCGAACGTTTCTGTCCGTCGATCTCAATTTCCCGCGCGATGACATTATTGTAGACATCATCCAGACTGTTTTCGACGTAGAACCGGGAACGCGCTTCGTCGTCGGTTAAAAATTCGAATTTCTCATCATTTCCAGTGCGGATGCGCGCCAGGTACTTCGGAACATTTAAGGTGTTGCTGTCGAATTGATCCAAATAAACATGCAAGTCGCAACCGTGACGCACCACAGATGCACACAGCTGTTCCAGCTTCGACAAAAGCGACAACAAAGCTCTGATTTCCGCATCCGAAAAGAGACGATTGTCCGATTTGCGCGTAAATTGCACGCCTTCGGAACCCAATTCGAGCAGAATTTTATTCAACTGCGCGTCGTTATCCACGTACTGTTCGCGTTTGCGGCGCTTGATTTTATACAGCGGCGGCTGAGCAATGTACACGTAGCCGTGTTCGATGAGACCGCGCATTTGTCGGAAAAAGAACGTCAGCAATAACGTTCGAATGTGCGCGCCATCGACATCGGCATCGGTCATGATGACAACTTTATGATAACGCGCCTTGGTGATATCGAACGCACCGTCGCCCGTTTCACCGATACCCGTTCCGCACGCCGTAACGATGGTGCGGATTTCTTCGTTGCTCAAAACGCGATCCAGGCGCGCCTTTTCGACGTTCAAAATCTTACCGCGAATGGGCAAAATCGCCTGGTGCCGTCGGTCGCGCCCCTGCTTCGCCGAACCGCCCGCGGAATCTCCCTCGACAATGAAAACTTCGCACAACTCGGGATTTTTCTCGGAACAATCCGCCAGTTTCCCCGGCAAACCGCCGCCGCTCAAAGCTCCCTTGCGCACGGTATCGCGTGCCTTCCGCGCCGCCTCGCGCGCACGCGCCGCCCCGAGGCACTTCTCAAAGATGACCTTTCCGAGCTTCGGATCGGTTTCGAATGCATATTTTAACGCATCGCCGACGATTTTTTGCACAATCCCGTCGACTTCGCTGTTGGAAAGTTTGGTCTTCGTCTGCCCTTCGAAACGCGGTTCGGGAACCTTGACGGAAATAATCGCCACCAAGCCTTCGCGTACGTCTTCGCCCGCCAAAGACGGATCCTTGTCTTTGACTAAATTATTTGCCTTACCGTAGGTGTTAATTGCGCGCGTCAGTGCCGTACGGAAGCCCGACAGGTGTGTTCCGCCTTCGATATTAAAGATGGAATTGGCATAGGCGTAAATCTGCTCGTTGAAACCGTCGTTGTACTGCATCGCGATATCCACGCAAATGCGCCCCGTTTTGCCGTGGGCATCGGTGACATCGGACGCGCCGGAAAACGTGATCGGATTCGGGTGCAGAACAGTCTTTCCGCGATTGAGATACGTGACGTACTGAGCAATACCCTTATCGTAACGAAATACTTCGCTCTTTTCGACGCGTTCGTCGTTTAACTCGATGCGAATGCCGGGATTAAGGAACGCCAGTTCGCGCAGACGTTTCGCTAAAAGTTCGTACTTAAATTCCCGCGTTTCCTCAAAAATTTCCGGATCCGGTAAAAACGTAATGCGCGTCCCTGTGCGGTTGCTCTGACCGATTTCTTTTAACTTCTCGATCGTTTTGCCGCGCGAAAAACTCATTTTATACACATGACCGTCACGCCGCACTTCCGCTTCAAACGCCTCCGAAACGGCATTGACGCACTTGGCGCCGACCCCGTGCAGACCGCCCGAAACCTGATACGCGCCCTTGCCGAACTTTCCGCCGGCATGCAGGTTCGTCATCACCAGTTCCAACGCGGGAATTTTATACACGGGATGAATATCCACCGGAATACCGCGCCCGTTATCCTCCACCGAGCAGGAGCCGTTCAAATGCAGTTCGACCTTAATCTCCGTGCAATAACCGGCAAGCGCTTCGTCGATGGCATTATCGACCAGTTCGAAGACACAGTGATGCAACCCGCGCTCGTGCGTATCGCCGATATACATATCGGGACGCTTGCGAACGCCTTCCAGACCTTCCAACTTTTGAATTTTCGACGCATCGTATTTTTCCTGCACCTTCTCCGGCACCGACATCGCCTCTTCCAACGTCATCTGCGCTTCTTCCGTCCCCATGAGCTTGCTTTATTGTTGGTTAAAAGAAGAGATTTTGCAAGGAAGGAAAACGCGTGGAACGGCTTTGAGGCGGCGCAAAAGAATTTTTGACAAAACGATACATCGGAACGACTTGCAAAATCGAAAACATCGGAAGTTTCGAAAAATAAAATTTTTTTGCAATAAATTTTGGAATTTATCCGACATGTAAGAGTAAATGAGCATCAACAACAATCCGACCATCAACCAAAACTCAGGCTATTTCATTGCGCCGAGTCGCAACGGAATGACCGGGAAAGAAACGAGCAAACAAATCGTCGAACATAACCAAAGGACGCTTTCCAATTACGACAGAGAGACAACGCAAAACCTTACAACGCTTAAAACCGTTCAAACCCATACCGTTTCAACCTACGGAACGGAGGGCAAAAATTTCTTCGGAAAGATTATTCAAAGGATCAAAAATCTTTTTCATCTTTCCGAATATTTGGAAAAGGATACGCGCGCAACGGTAGATAAAATGATGGAATCGGCAAATCAACTTCGGATGTCTCTGAATTTCAAATTCAAACCCGAAGATTTGAAAGAGCTTCCGACGGAATCGTTTGATGAAGCCATCGGAACAATGGAACAACTTGCATCAAAGATGGAAGATTCTGCAAATTCAATCGAAATTTTGGCGCTCGAACAGCTGACAAAACAAATTAAAGATATCGTCATTCAACTCAAAAACCTGAAGTTATACGCCGTCGAAAACAAAATTGTACAATCGTTGAAGGATGGTAACATCGAAGATGCATACGAAGAAATTCAAACGATTAACCAGCTTTATCCGGAAGATCCGAAAACAGAAAAAGGATTTCCAAGTACTCTCAACTTCAAAGAAACCGAAGCCAAATATAGCCAAATGTTGGAATTTCAGTTTGTTTTGGATAAGTTAAACGAATTGAACGGTGAAAATCCCATACAGACATTCGGATGGGCACATCAAACCTGGTCTGATGCCAAAAAAACACTCCGAAACGATTGCAAGGAAAGTGAACTTTCAAAGTTATTGGAACAGCGTCTGGATGAACGATACACCCAACGAATCAAAACACTTTCACCGGACATTCAAGCCCTCGAAAACGGCGTTTCAAAGGGAACGAAGATAACGCAACAAAACCTTGATATGGCACGTGCGTTGTGTCGAACCGGCTCCGGCACATATACGAACGAAAAATTAAGTACTTATGTGGAGGAACTTGCGAAAAGCGTAACATTAAAGAAATGAAACGACGCAATTGAACCGTCATCCGTTTGCTTTTAAAGATCGGCGTGTTCCGTTAACCCATGGAAAATTTAATGCCGACGAAAAGGAGTTTAAAACGATATCGGGAAACATAAAAAACAATGCTTCAACAAAAGTAAGGGCATCCGATGCTCGGAGAAGGACGTATTCCCGAATACCGGAGAACAGTTGAATGCTCCTGAAAGAAGCAAAAAACAACCAAACAACCAAAAAGGACACGCACACGCACACGATCCGATGCGGAACACCGTCAAAACGCAACGGAGCATCCGAAGCATGTACACATTCGGACAAATCCGTACCAGCACATCTTTTTATACCGCCGTCAGTTCCCGCGATTTTTCCTCCAAAAACGCATCGATCTTCTTTACGTAGCGATCTGTCAACGTCTGGATTTCTTTTTCGAGCTTTTTGACGTCGTCCTCCGTGCAGGTACCGGCTTTTTTCATTTCCTTAACCGTTTCCAATGCATCCCGACGGCAACCGCGCACCGAAACTTTGCCTTCCTCCGCCATACCACTCGCAAGTTTGACCAGCTCCGCGCGACGTTCGCGACTCAATTCCGGCAACGGGCAGTGGACGCTTTCGCCCATCACGGAGGCATTGATGCCCAAATTCGCCAGCAGGATACCTTTTTCGATCGCTTTTAAATTCGTCTTATCCCACGGTTGCACGCGCAACGTCCGCGCATCGGGCGTCGTAATCGACGCAATATCCTTTAAACGCATTTTCGAACCGTACACCTCGATAAGCACGTTTTCCAGCATCTGCGGCGACGCTTTTCCCGTGTGCAACGTGCCAAACTGCCGCTGCGTATGTTCGACCGATTGTTGCATCGCCGTCTCGGCGGGTTTCAAAATTGCGTTAAAATCCATCGCCTTTACGCTAAGGCATTTATCGGATAAAAGCAATGAGGAACGCGATGCACTCACTTCACGGACGGCTTCAACGGCAAGCATCGGTCAAAAGCGATTACCCAAAGTGCCTTGTATTCGACAAACATTCTCAAACCCGAATTTTTGATAAAAAAAATCCGAAAATCGTCCGATATTTTAATAAAACAAAGGAAAGGATCTTATGATCGATACCCTTATATCCTCACAAATCGGCAACACGACCTCCGCGGAACTTACCGGTCTCTTTCCGGCAGGAAGCGATGCTTCATCCGTTTCCAAAAACGCCGCCGGGAACTTCTCCGAAAACGCCCTTGTGCAAAATCTCGTCAAAGGAAACAACGTTGCGCACCTGAATACCCGTTACGAAGGCACACAAAGAACGGTGAATGCCGTTGCACATGGAAAATCCGCATTTCCGCAATCGAAACTTATTCGGCAAAACACACCGCAACCGCATAGCGACACGATCTCGGTCGGGCTGGACGATGCCGCGCTTAATCGGATTATCGCATCGAAAACCTGAAAGCTCGCGCGGAGGCATTCGCGACAGCAGGGAAAAGCACAAGGGTTGAACTGTAAACCCGCGAAATCTTTTCACATCCGTCTTTGTGGGGATAAAACAAAAAAGCATTAACAACCATCAACCCGTCGTACATCCGTCTTAAACAGACCCGCTTGATAAGAGAACTTCGACACCTCACTCCCCCACCCACGTCCCGAGCCCATGCCCGTGCGCCGCTTCGTAAATCGCATTCGGTTGGTGAACGTTAAACACAAACAGCGACATCCGTTGTTCGCGACACAATTCAAACGCGCACCCGTCCATCACCGCGTAATGCCCTTCACACGCTTCTTCATATGTCAAATGTTCGAAACGCTTTGCATCCGAAAAACACTTCGGATCTTTGTTAAAAATACCGTCAACGTCGGTCGCTTTTAACAAAAGATCGGCTTTTATTTCGCAGGCGCGCAACGCCGCCGCGGTATCGGTCGAAAAAAACGCGTGTCCCGTTCCGCCGGCAAATAAGACAATCATCCCGTCCGACAAAGCCTGCCGTACACGTTGTAAATCGAAAATTTCAATGCTCCCGCCGCATAAGGCAGTGCCGAAAATCACCGCATCCAAGCCGATTTTTTGAAAGCACGCCCGCAGAAACAACGCATTCAGGCACGTCGCCGTCATTCCGATTTCGTCGGCAACGCAACGTTCCAAAATATAACCGTTGCGACCGCCGCGAAAGATATTCCCGCCACCAACCACAAGCGCGATTTGAAAACCTTCGTCGTGCAGGTGTTTCAATTGGTCGATGACGGCGTTGATTTTTTCAAAATCCCATAAATCGGTCTCGTTCTTTAAAAATTCGCCGCTTAATTTGAGTAAAACGCGTTTCATACTTTTTTAAGAAAACACCCGCAACCCCGTTCGTTCAAAGCCGAAACCATCAAACGAAACAACACTCCCATCGGTGTAACCCCACGACAACCGCCATTCAAAAGACGGAGGCATTGCAATCTGATGTATTTCACACCCACGCCCAGAAATAACGCTCCCGATGCGACAAATCAAGCGTCGATTGTACCTTTACGTAACCGAGCGTTTTTGCGTACGCATGCAAAGCAGTATGTTGGGTACAACCCGTTTCCATCACCAATAAACCGCCACGCTTCAAATACTCGGGTGCCTTCGAAAGAATGTATTTTAAATCCGCCAAACCCTCGTCTCCCGCCGTTAAAGCACTCTTCGGTTCGAAACAACGCACTTCCGGTTGTAACGATCGATATTCTTCTTCGCTCACATAAGGCGGATTAGAAATAATCACATCAAATGTTCCTTCGACGTTCGAAAACCAATCGCTTTGTACGAGAGCAATGCGAGCCCGAACATTATTTTTAACGGAATTTTCTTCGGCAACCGCCAATGTCTCTGCCGAACAATCGACCGCCGTGAGTTTTATATTTGGGAACAACGCCGCCAACGCGATCGCAATCGCTCCGCTGCCCGTTCCGAGATCCAAAATTGCCAAATTTTGCCGTTCTTCATACGAAATATCCGGAAAACCCGATGGTTCTTTAAAAAAATTTTCCGTCAGATATTGCTGCATTTGATACACCAACTCCTCCGTTTCGGGGCGCGGGATGAGCACGCGTTGATCGACATGCAACTTTTGTCCGAAAAAATCAACCTCGCCGACGACATATTGTAATGGCTCCCGCCGTGCCCGACGCACGGATAATGCCCGCAAACGTTCCGTCTGCTCCGCCGTCAAAACCCGCTCGGGCATCAGGAATAACTCCAGACGTTTGCAATGAAGCACAAACGACAACAGCCATTCGGCATCGGTTTCGGGACGCTCAATCCCGTGACGCCTCAGGTATGCCGTCAACGATTGCAACGCCTCCGAAATACGCACAGAAAAGAAAACTCAGATGCGGTGAGAAATCATCGGCGACGATTTCCGTCGTTCTTACCGTCGTACGCATCACGATGGCATCACACCATCAGCGGTACCACCTTTGACCATTACCCCACCGCACGACACCCGTTCCGTACGCCATCATCAACGACGCGCTACACTGAAAACACCCGCAACATTCAACCGAAGCACCTCGAAAACGGCTTAAAAACACATAAAACACCGCTTCGCAATGCCCGCAAACAACGCAACGCACAGAAACCGCAAACCGCCGTCTGTCACGCACGCTTCGAACGGCACGCCGGCACGAACTACGAAACGACCTTCTCGACCAAACCGGCTTTAATCGCCTTCACCGCCACCCAAACGCGACGCACCTGCCCGTTCGGAAGTTTAATCTTTACGCGTTGCAGGTTCGGCTTAAAAATGCGCGGCCACTTCTTCGTCACGTGCGTCCCGATACCGCCGCTCTTCTTCGATTGACCTTTCCGACTGATGCGCGAACCAATCACGCGCTTTTTCCCCGTGATAAAACAAATGCGTGCCATAATAGAATGCTCCCGAGATACTGCCTCCAGGGAACGAATTTTTATCCTCCACCGCAAGCTTTTTCGAAAAACGCGTTACCTGCCAAAACCGACACCAACACACATTGTACCAACTTCTCTGTCAACCACGGCTACGCATGCAACTCTTTCGTTAGAAACAAGTGCCTTCGTAAAAAAGCAAACGTTTCGAACGGCAAACCTTTGGAACACGCATTTTCCTTGCCCCCCCCCCCCCCGATTTTGTTCCTTTGAGGAGGATGTTTTGCAACCTCATTCGTAAGTTCCTTTTGTATTTTCCGAATTCAAAAAACAGCATCGACGCTCACGACACACAAAAATGTCGGTCGCTTCCCGATGGGCGCCTTTTAATGTTCTGAACAATCATGGAAAACTTCCGAATTTTCAGAGAACTCTACAAAAATTTCCTGACCGATCAAAAAAAACGCTTCATCGCGTACGGCGTCCTTGCCTTTGTCTGCATTTTTCTGGAGTGTTTCGGCTTATCGATGATTATTCCAGCGTTACAATTTATTTTAAATCCCGAAAAACTTTATGCCGTCCTGCCGCCGTGGTTTGCGAATGTTCCGCAAATAAGAATCATTGCAGGACTTATCGGTATCTGTATTGTTTCGATTGTTTTGAAGGATTTGCTGTCGATTGTGAATAGTTGGTTGGGTTACGAAATCGCCGTGACATTCACTCACGATACAGTTAGGAGACTGTCTCAGCTTGAGTGGAATGCAAGATACACGTTTCTGCAAAAACATAAACGCTGCGAGTTACAAACGGTATATAGTGACTGTGTAGCTTCAAAAACTACCGCTTATGTTAAAGCCCTCTCTTCATGTATGGTAAACAGTTTTCTTGTTTCCTGCATCGCAACCGTGTTGTTATTTTTTTCTCTCGTCGCAACATTGTCGTTTTTTTTATCCACCGTTGTTGTTATTTGTTTTGTCAGAAAATTCTCGAAAAAACGACACACGGAAATTCAAAATATTGCCAAGCTTTACCAAAACAGAGAGCAAACACTCAATACCAACGCAAACGCTCTTAAGGAAGCATTGAGTTTTTTTTGCAAAGTTCCGTCTTTAGACACTTTGGTAACCGCTTTTGATAAGTGGATGCAAAAGGAACAACAACTGGCATGTAGAATGGAAACTCAGCCCTTTCGCCTGGAGCTCCTCGGTCTCATCTGCATCATCGCCACAACTCTTCTCCTGCATTTCTTTTATCCGTTTTCGGTTTTGATGCAGCAAATCACGTTTTTGGTTGTTTGCATCGTGCGCATTCTGCCGTACTTTAATCGTTTTTGCATAGCAAAACAACAAATCGATGCTTACAAAAGCAGCGTTATTTATCTCAATGATTTCTATCAGCAGCTGTTGAAGCATCAGTTACCACCGCATGACGGAGAACGCGTAGCTTTTACGCATCAGCTACGATTAGAGAAGGTTTGTTTTTCGTATGATACGGAGGATAACAAAGAGGTTTTGCATGACGTTTGTTTGACCGTTAACGAAGGTGATTTTGTCGGATTGACGGGGAAGTCGGGTGCGGGAAAAACAACGTTGGTGGATATGATTTTAGGATTACTGCCGCCGACAAAGGGTACTTATTCCGTCGACGGGAATGTCATCACGACACATAATCAGCTGGCACCGTTTTTCGGTTATGTTTCGCAAAATCCGTGTATTATTACGGGAACGGTCGCGGAAAATGTTATCTTCGGGCGCGAACCGAACTCCGAACAGGTCGAACGTGTTTTGAAAATGGCGCAGTTGGACGAATTTCAACCGGATATGTATCTTGCGGAAAACGGGAAAAACATCTCGGGCGGTCAGAAGCAGCGGATTGCGATTGCACGCGCATTGTACGGCAACCCGAAGTTGCTCATTCTGGACGAAGCCACAGCTTCCCTGGATGCGTTAACGGAAGAGAAAATTTCAAATGTTATCGCATCGTTGAAAGGCAAATGTACCGTGATTGCCATTGCCCATCGTCTCGGAACGTTGAAGCAATGCAATCGTCTTGTGTACATGAAGGAAGGGCGCATCGTTGCCGAAGGCACTTTTGACGGTTTGTATCGGGCAAATGAAGAATTTAAAGAGCTGGTGGACGCATTGGAACGGCAATCGCATTTGGTTCACGGCGACGAAGCGATTGCGGCAAGGGCGACCGTTTAAAAGTCGCGGAAACGTCGCCGAAAATTCCTTCGACTACCTGCGTAAAAAGATGCGTACAGTCGAGAGAGGCAGAGTTGTTTCTTTAAAAAAACGTACTTCGGCTGTATCTAACAAAAAAACCTCCGATATACGTAAAAAAATCGCAAACAGAACCCGTCGGGCACCTTTAACGGTTTGCGAGCGGTATCAAAGCCCGTACGTACATAAAGCCGTTGAACATAAGATGATTGCCGAAAATGCCTTCAATTGCCGATGGAATGCTCCGCCCCTCGCAAGTACGCTTGTCTCTCGCTCCGAAAACGCTTATAATAAATTTGTATGAAGATTCGAGTCGGAATTAACGGGTTCGGACGCATCGGGCGGTTGGTGTTTCGGGCGCTTTGCGAACAAAAACTCTTGGGAGACACCGTCGAAGTCGTTGCGGTCAACGATTTGGTCGGTGCGGACAATTTGGCGTATTTGCTGAAATACGATTCCGTCCAGGGGCACTTTAACGGCACCGTCGAAGCGAACGGCGAAGAAACGCTGGTGGTCAACGGGCATCGCATTCGTTGCCTGGCGGTAAAAGACGGTCCGTCGGCATTGCCGTGGAAGGAACTCGGTGCGGATATTGCGATCGAAGCCACGGGGCTGTTCACTCAGGCCGAAAAGGCACAAGGACATTTGACGGCGGGCGCAAAGAAAGTTCTCATTACCGCACCCGGAAAAGGCGACGGCGTTCGTACCGTCGTATTGGGCGTGAACGGTAAAGATTTGCAAAAGACGGATACCATCATTTCCAACGCCTCCTGCACGACCAACTGCCTGGCACCGATTACCAAGGTTGTTCTGGATAACTTCGGCATCGAAGAAGGTCTCATGACGACGGTGCACAGCTACACGGCGACGCAAAAAACCGTCGACGGTCCGTCGAAGAAGGATTGGAAGGGCGGACGCACGGCGGCGATCAACATTATACCTTCCACAACGGGAGCCGCCAAGGCCGTCGGTTTGGTGTTGCCGGCGGTCAAAGGCAAACTCACGGGTATGTCGTTCCGCGTTCCGACGCCGACCGTTTCGGTGGTCGACCTGACGGTTCGCACGGCAAAACCGACGACGTACGAGGAAATTTGCCAAAAGATGAAGGAAGCTTCCGAAGGCTCGTTAAAGGGCATTCTGGGCTATACGGAGGACGAGGTCGTCTCCAGCGACTTTATCCACGATCCGCGCTCGTCAATTTTCGATGCCGGCTCGGGCATGGCGCTCAACGATCGCTTCTTTAAACTCGTCAGCTGGTACGACAACGAATGGGGCTACGTCAATCGTTGCGTCGAATTGCTGCAAAAAATGGCGAATTTATTGTAGTTTTAAAAAAGCTTAAAACACGTTCCGTCGATGCGGGGTTTATCTGTCATTGCATCGGCGGAGCGTGTTTTTATGTGACCATTTGAGACGTGCCACATGGGATAAGCTGGATTGGTATTAAAATATAATTGGCTCACGCCCTTCTTGGGAAAAGCAAATAACGCATCTTGTTCCGAAAACTCCGGACAACACGCGCACAAAAGGCAAACACACTTATCGCAAATACTCCGCCTAAAATCCGATTTAAAAAACAATCAAGAACATCCCGAACACACAACTCACTCGTTTGATTTTTTTCCGTGAAAACAAAGGGCAATACTTCCAATCCTGTCTCACGAAGTTTTAATCGGTTGCATCAACTGATAGTGACCGCCGTCGAAATACAATCGAATCGGGTTCCCTTGCCGTAACTGTTGATTGTTAAACTCGTCCCGGAAAAGCGATGTCGGTTCTGTTTCTTTCGGATCGCATATTGTTCTGTACACTTCAACGTTGCCTTGATATTGCGAAACCACAATCGGTCGTCCGATGGCTTGGGCAATATATTGGAAATCCACCGTTTCCAGCGTAGGGCTTTTGTCCCTGAGACCGAGGCGTGCCGCGCTGCCGGCGGTGGAAGGATTGGTGTGCATCGCTTTTAACGCTTCCCGTTCCGCACGTTGTCTCAAATTGATCATAATTTTCTTTTGCCCTTCGGTCGCAATCGGACGTCCTCCGTAATCGCTGTGTTGTGGTCGTATGCATTCCGATAAATCGATGGCTCCCATGCCCGCCAAAACCGCCCAGACCCCGCAATGTCCGTCACCGGGAACATCCACCAGTTTGTATTTCGGCGAACGTACAGATGTCATCTCCACTCCCGCCGAGTCCGTCGGTGCTTTTGATTTTGCGCCGAAAAGTTTCCTGAAAAATGCACTTACACCCTCTTTAACAGCATGCCAGGCGCGACCGATACTTCGCCTAAGCGAAAAACCGCACCGAACTTTTTCGGGCAAACCTTCACAACAGGCGTTGTCTTTATTAATAACTTCCCAATCTTCAAACTGTCCGACCGATTTATTCTCAACCGCGGCATTTTGGGAATTTTGCGAACCCGTTGGTTGGACGGAACCAGACATAGATACTTATTTTCGAAGCAAGATTTGTGCCGAACGACGAACCTTACCGAAAAAAAGACCCTTTTTCATTAACTTTTGAAATTTTTTATCAAAATTTCTTTACAATGAAAGAATTTCTTTTTTCCATGAAACTGTGAAAGTCAAAAAGACACGTAAAATCGGCGGTTTCTTGAGCATCGAGTTGATGCTGGTGCTGACGGTCATGGCGATTTTCGGCGGGATTTCGCTGTGCGTCGGGAAGAGGGTTGTCGATAGAGCGAAATTTGTGGCAATGGAGACGGAGGCGCGGATGTTTATTGCGGTATTGCTGGAATATCGCGATATGACGGGCAGATGGCCGATCGTTACAAGAAAATGGGTATCGATTCGGGCAGTAGCTTTAGAATTACGGCAGGAGCTCGATAGGGTGCTTTTGAATAATCCCTATACTGCGAACAGTGAGAATCCAAGGGAGTTTCCGAATATATGGGTTCGTATGGACGGACAAGCTAATCGTTGGGGAGAAAATGTTTTGACGGAACTCCAACGATTGACTCAAAGACCTGTTCCAGAAAACAGGATAAGAATTTTTGAGGGTGTACGGCATTTTTTCCCGAGGGCAGATGAACAGTATTGGGTTTGGTCGACAGAAGGCGATGTTGTCAACGGGGAAGATAACGGCGACAACGTCGGTACTAACTAGGTTCTTATCGATCCGCAGTCAATTAATTTTCAACTAATAAAAAGACTATGGAGGTCCAAAAGACACATAAAATCCGCGGTTTTCTGAGCATCGAACTGCTGTTGGTGCTGAGTGTGATGGCGATTTTCGGCGGGATTTCGTTGTATGTCGGGAAAAGGGTTGTCGACAGGGCGAAGATGGTGGCAATGGAGGCGGAAGCGCAGATGTTTATCATGAGATTGCTGGAATATTACGACATGACGGGCGAGTGGCCGATTGCAACGGATAATTTTGTGTCCGTTCGTGCGGTGGCTTTAGAATTAAAAAAAGCATTTGATAAGGCGTTTAAAAACGATAACCTCTATTCCCTGGGGGAAAAATTTCCAAATATATGGGTTCGTATCGGCGCACGCAAGAAGTTTAATCGTCGGCGTGAAGATGCTTTGACGGAGCTTAGACGGCGGACGCAAAGAAATGTTTCGGAAAGTGAGGTGAAAGTTTTTGAATCCGTTCAGTATTTTGTTCCGAAGAAAAGCGATAGACCCTGGATACAATCGGCCGAGGAAGATATCAATAACCGACATCCTGGCATTCACGCCGTTTTAGGATAGACGTTTATCATCCATCCGCAGGAGGTCGAAGAGGTCGAATTGCACACAACAAAGGAGATGTATCGTCGCAGTAGAGCGGCGTTTCCAATTGAGTGAGCGTCGCCCTGGCGATTTTTACCCCTTCAACCGTTGATCCGCTCCAAGAACTCCTTTACTTCCGGCAGATTTAAATCCAGCGGTCGGTTCCCGGAAACCGCTTCAAATTCGATACAGCGCAGTTGGTTGTTATGGCGCGTATCGTGACCGATGAGGCCGCTTTGTCCGTTGAGAGCGCATTCGACGGCGAGATCCGCGTGCGATTGGATAAAGTTCCGATCAAAATCATTGGCGGGTGCCGAACGGGCGAAGTAACCGCTTTTCTGCACCAGCAGCCTTTCGGCTCCGAGACGCTCTTGCAACTGTTTGCCGAGCACCTGCCCGACGTTGATATCCGCCAATTTCAGATGTCCGAAAGCGTCGCGTTCCACTTTTTTACCCTCCGCTTCCATCAGACGCACAATCCCTTCCGCATCGACAAATTCGCTGATAAAGACATTCAGAGAACCGACTCGCTCAAGGATCGGTTTCAGCCACGCAGTAACGGCATCCAAATCAAATTTCATTTCCGGCGTATAAATGCCGTGAATTTCAAACGCTTCGGGTCGGAAACCGAACCCCGTCACGAACTTTCGCCGTTCCAACCGTTCCGTGTACCGGCGCGCCGTTGCATAGTTCAGCCAGCCGCAACTGCGTCCCATGACCTCATGGATGATGAGGACTTTCGAAGTACTCGTATGTTCATGAACGATGTTTTCGAAAAACAACGCACCCTGTTCCGCTGCCGTCATCGCCCCGAGGCTCAACTGTACCGGGATAATGTCGTTATCGATGGTTTTCGGCAAACCGATGACCTGCAACGGGTAATTGTTCTGTTGTAAGTATTTTGCCAATTCCGCCGCAGTGGTGCTGGTATCGTCGCCGCCGATGGTATGCAGAACGTTGACTTTGTCCGCCATGAGCCGCTTCGCCGCCACTTCGAACGGATTTTCGCCGTTCTTTACAAGACCTTTCTTTTCGCAATCCGCCGCATTGGATAACTTCACGCGGCTGTTGCCGATGGGCGTGCCGCCGAATTCAAACAAACACGCCGCTTCTTTATGCGCCGACGGCGGGAAGATAATCGACTGTCCCGTCAACAGCCCCTTATAGCCGTTTAAATAACCGATCAATTCCGTGTCGGGTGCCACGTCGTGATACCGCTGAATGAGAGCCCCGATCGCCGTTGATAAACACGGCGCCAACCCGCCCGATGTCAAAAATGCAACCTTCATGGTTTTATTTTAATCATTTTTGTGAAAAAAATCGA
The DNA here is from genome assembly GCA_946186275.1 of uncultured Verrucomicrobiota bacterium. Lineage (GTDB taxonomy): Bacteria > Verrucomicrobiota > Verrucomicrobiia > Opitutales > UBA9783 > UBA3222. Next base: position 49,359 of record CAMHMO010000004.1, on the reverse strand, counting down.
GATAAAAGCAATTTTTGCATATCAGACGGCTTTTCGGAAAATGATTGCGTTCCGTGAATAAGTTTTAATACATGGAGGTGTTTTTGCGTAAAAAGAAGTCGCTTCCGCCGGAGGGTTGTTTCACAAAAACATGACGCTTTTGTAAAAAATGAAAGACGGTATCAATTTAAGGAAATGCTTCCGGGCAGTTGTCGTTGCGGTTTTGTGCCTGGTTTTTTCCGGAACTTCCCGTGCATCTTTATTTGAGGTTGCGATTCCGGAAGCTTTGCGCCCGAAAATAAAGCGGGTTCTTTCCGTTGTTTTAAAGCGGACGAAAAAGTTCGGTTGCACTTCGGAAGAAATTCGCAACATACTCAATCGCGGAGAAGAGCATATATTTTCATTGCTCGACGAAGCTCCGAACGCACTTTTCGAGTATCATCCGCGGGGTACCGCGAAGCTTTGGGTTCGGATATGGACGAACCGTCAGCGGTGCCGATTGGGTATTCCGGAAGAAAAATTGCGCTAAGTACACCAAAAATCGAATTTCGGTAAAAATTGATGGCACAAAGCAGACGTCGGATCGGCAAAAAAGCAACGCTTTGGGGTGCTGTTTCGCGGGAACATTTAAAAAAACTTCGTCCGTCGTCACAGAGTTGTTGATTTTCCTGATAAAAGAGTAAATCTCGAAATTGTTCGCCGTATTTATCTCCTAGTACGCCTTTGCAAACACCGCCAATTGACAATTCGGTTTGTTCGTAAATAAACAGTTTCCGCGTTCTTCGCCGTAACACTGCGGGAAACAGCGCACCGTGACTTTAAGGTCGGACTTTAATTTTTCTTCCGTTTCGGCCTCCTCCGACCAATACGCCAGCGCAAAACCGCCGTCATTTTTGAAAAAATCGTAAAAATCATCCGTCTTCGTGATACGTTTTACGGAGGCATTGCGGTACGCTTTTGCGCGCGCAAACAGACGCATCTGCAGGTCTTTCAAATTATCCGCAAACGTTTCGGCAAAGCGTTCCGTCGGTATTGTTGTTTTATCGGCAACCGCATCACGCCATGCAACGGTGACCGTCGATTGTTCCAGTTCCTTTAAACCAACCTCAATTATACAACAGGCACCCTTTTTAATTGCCTGCCAACGTTTGTCGCCGCCGCGAATATCACGCGTATCGACTTCGATGTGCAACGGATAATCGGCTTTTTGTGACAGCAACCGTTGCCGCAGAGTTTCGCAGGCGTCTTCCAACCGCGATCGTTGCGCTTCGTCGTGAATGACGGGGATGATGACCGCATGGGTATGAGCAATGCGCGGCGGCAAAACAAGACCGTCATCGTCCGAATGCGTCATCACCAGCGCACCGATGAGACGCGTTGTCACACCCCAGGAGGTCGTCCACGCGTATTGCGTCTGTCCGTCCTTATCGACAAATTGAATATTCATCGCTTTGGCGAAATTTTGACCCAAAAAATGAGATGTCCCGAGTTGCAGGGCCTTTCGATCCTGCATCATTCCTTCCAGCGTGTGGGTTGAAACCGCTCCCGGGAACCGTTCGCTCGCGGGCTTTTCGCCGACAAAGGTCGGTATTGCTAAGTCTTCCTCGATAATTTTGCGATATACTTCCAACATCCGCAGGGTTTCCTCCCGCGCTTCCGCTTCGGTCGCATGCGCCGTATGCCCCTCCTGCCAAAGGAACTCCGATGTTCGCAAAAAAAGTCGCGTGCGCATTTCCCAACGCACCACGTTCGCCCATTGGTTGATGAGAAGCGGCAAATCGCGGTAGGAACGCACCCAGCGCGAAAACGCCTCACCGATAATCGTCTCGGAGGTTGGACGCACAATAAGCGGTTCTTCCAGCGGCGAAGCGGGCATTAAGCGCCCTTCTTCGTTTGCCTGCAACCGCGAATGCGTCACAACGGCGCATTCTTTCGCAAATCCCGCCACGTGTTCCGCTTCTTTTTGCAGAAATTTTACGGGAATGAACAGCGGGAAGTAGGCATTTTGATGCCCCGTTGCCTTAAACGCAACATCCAACTTTGCCTGAATGCTTTCCCATAAACGGTAGCCGTTCGGCTTCACAATCATGCAACCGCGTACCGGCGCATTTTCCGCCAAATCCGCCGCGCGTATCACCTGCTGATACCACTCGGCGTAATTCTCCGCGCGCGTCGGCGTAATTCCCGTTCGTCCCATGGCTTTATTCAACGGAGAGGGAGTGTTTTTGGCAATGTTTTAAGCGGGAAGCACCCGCAACCGTCGCATTCGCTTTTTTTACGATTGCACCACTGAACGTTGCGCCGACTTTCGTCCCGAAACCGCAAAAGGCGTTCCGCAACCGCCGTTCGCAAACAAACACTGCGGATGGCATAAAGGACATCAACAACGTTACGCGGAAGCGGTTTTCAATGTCTCGTGTAATGAAACAGGCTTCCCTTTAAGCGGTAAGCTTCCGGCTCGCCTTCAATCGGCGTTGTACAGGTACAGGCACCTTCACCGAAGCCGTCCAGAGGCGACAATTCGGTCAAATCAATCCAGTTGCGTTTGGCATCTGGATTTCCCGTCAACATTTTTCGGGACAAAGCATAATCCAGCTTTTGATAAAGGTAACCCGCTTCGAAAATTTTGGTCGTGCAACAAACGCCGCAGTAGTTGGGGTGTGACGCTTTATACTCTTCACTCAAAGTTTCACTGACGTTGTCTTTTGTCATATCCGTGTACACCGTCCACGTATATTTTGCTCCGATACCCAACATGCGTTTCTCACGCAAGACCGTGTTTTCAAGTCCGTGTGCCCCCATACGACCGTTGTAATTCGAGATGCGCGCGTTTGCATAAAGCGCATTGAGAACCAATACGGGATAATAATCTTCGTGTACCCAATCATCGCCGTCGAAAATTCCGATGTACACACACTTTCCTCCCTTCAGTAGCTCTTTTGTTTCTTCTTCAATCATATCGATACTTGCATGACGCGTCCTGCTGCAACCGAGATTGGTTTCGTTTGCAACCAGTTCCCAATGTGCCGCCTCGGGATTATGATGTTCGTAATTAAAATCCGACGGGTTAACGCTTTCGGATGCATGAACTTTAAAGGCAATCTTTTTCATATCCAAACAATCGGCATACTTTCGAAGATCACCAAAAATAACGTACTCACCGTGCGCCGTTTTTTCGCCGTCGCATCGAACGATAATGTGCGGCGTGACCCCGAACTCCTGCAGGTGTTTTGCATTGGCTTCCAGGCTCTCGATGACTTTTGAACCGTATGACTGCGCCTGCCTGTATGAAGATACAAGAATGTACAGGTGCGTATTGTTCAGTTTTTCTTTGTAAAAATCTTGCAAACAGGCTTGGTACGTTTTCTTCGGATCTTTGAAGATTTCCTCCCTCCAGTTGTCCCCGTATTGCGCCTGTGCGTTTGCTTTGTGTTTTTCCCAGCGCGCCGTATCGAAAAACGTACCCAAACTTACGATGCAACGCTCTCCGAAAGCATTGTTTAAGAAAAGCGTTGACGACAGTACAATCGCACCGATGTATTTTGAAAGTTTTTCCGAAAAAATAACCATGATGTCTTTATTTTCCGATTTTTTTCAAAACACACAAGGTTTTTCAGTGAAAACAATACGAATAACGGCAAACGATATAACGGAAAGTTATCGGTATTCCTTGCGATATACTTTCGAGAACCGTCCGAGAGCCTTGCGTGTTTCCGTTTGACAGTAAATCTTTTGAGCGGCAGTATAAAGTTGCAGTCGGGTTCCGTGCAGGGCGAACGGATGAACCCCGCCAGGGTCGGAAGACAGCAACGGTACTCTTGTGCGTCGGTGCCGCGGAGTGCCTGGCTGCGTTGCTTGTTTTTCTTTTTTTCAACGTTGAGACGATTGTTTTTATGACTTTCGAAAAAGCTCCCCGCTTTTTAGAGAGCGAAATTGCTCTATCGCATATTTCGGATAAATTCTTCCGCACGCTTTAAATCTTCCGCCGTATCGATGGAACAAAGCGGATGCGTATCGACGGGGAAAGTTGAGATGCGATAACCGTTCGAAAGCCAGCGCAGTTGTTCCAACGATTCCGCTTTTTCCAAAGGACTTACGGAGAAATTTCGGTAGGCTTCCAGTGCTTCCCTTCGGAAAACATAAACGCCAAACACGCCCAAAAATGTGTGTTTCTCCGTCCATTGATTTTGTTTGCAATCCCGTACATAGGGAATGGGACTGCGGGAAAAATACAAACCGTGTCCGTCTTTATCGCGAACAACTTTTGTGACGGAAGGATTGAGAACCTCCGCCATCGTTTCTAACGGATACGACGGCATTAAAACATCTCCATCCGTCGAACGCATCGCCTCCGCCATGTCCTCCAAAAGCTTCGGTTCGATGAACGGTTCGTCGCCCTGGACGTTAAAAATAATATCGCCATTGATGTGTTCCAAAACCGACACAATTCGTTCCGTTCCGCAGGTACAGTTCGGCGATGTCATCAATCCGTGCACATCAAGCGATTGCGCCAAACGGACAATTTCCTCGCTGTCGGTGACCACATAAATCGCTTTGCAACAGCGCACTTTTTTTACGCGCTCGATGACATGTTGAAGAACAGGCTTGCCGCCCAATAAAGCGAGCATTTTCCCCGGCAAACGCGACGACGCCATGCGCGCCGGAATGGCAATACTTACACTTTCGCCCATGGCTTATTTTCTCTCCGCAAACAGACCGAACGCAACGTAAAACCGCTTTTCTTCGGTTCGAACATCGCGTGCGCACGGTTTATGGTGCTTGGAAATATGTAAATTTACATCCGCGCAACTTTTTTGCCGAAAATCCTAAAAAACAGGCTTATCCGACGATAAAAACACGCTTTGTACGTTCATGTCAAAATTGGAAACCCATGCGTCAACCTGTCCACAACTACCTTCGAGCGACAGGTAACGGTTATTTAAAACGGCAACAAAAGTGCCTTTTGAAAAAAGTGCCTTTTGAATACTTTTGCCCGACCATAAACGGAGGAGATTGGCGGCAAAAACAGAAAATCGTTTTGCAAGTTTCGGATTTTTGGATGAAGCGCATGCCGAATTCCCGAAAAATGCTGAACACTACAATCGCAATGTGCCACGTCGGGATATATCCGAACCGTATTTGCAAGCGCAAATCGTTACCCGCTGGAACTTCATGTTACCTAAAACAGTTCGGCAATATCGTGTGATACACCGTACTTCGGCAGTAGTTATCATCCGTGTAACACAGTTCGTATCGATTATCAACAATACCGAAGCATGTTTCTGTCCTCCATGACATCGAAGCACTTTAATGCTTACAATGCACAAAAATCCTCGATAAATTCGCACGGCAGTTGCGTTTTTTCGTGCAACAGCTGCAATAACGCCTTGATGCCGAAGCACTCGGTGGCATAATGCCCGCAGGCGAACAAATTTAACTTATACAGTTGTGCGAAGGAAATTGCCGAGTAATGAATTTCGCCCGTAATGAGCGTATCGATGCCGGACTTAACCAGTTCTTCCAGGCACTCCTGACCGCCGCTGCCGCTCATAATCGCGATGCGCCTCGGTTGTTCGGAACCGTAGCAAAACGCCCGATACGAATGCGGAAACAGTGCTTTCAATCGTCGATTAAGTTCATCGAGTGTCATCCCTCTGCAAACACAACCGTACGGTCGACCTTTGTAAGAGGTAAATGAAGCTTCGATAAGCATATCAAGAGCCTTGGCAATCAATACGTTGTGACCGTACGTCGGATGTCCGTCGAGCGGCAAATGCAGGCTGTAAATCGCCAGGTTCGCTTCCATCGCACGTTTATACAAATCATATAACGCTCCCGTCAGCGGTTGCAACCCGCGCCAGGTTAAGCCGTGATGGACACACAGCAAATCCGCTTTTTGCCCGATCGCCGCGTTGATAACATTTACGCTTGCATCCACGGCACCGACAATGCGTATTACGGAACCGTCGTTCCCCAACTGCAATCCGTTGCAGGCATTGGGAAAATCCTCGATTTGATGCGTTTTGAAGGTTTCATTCAAAAAAGAAATAATCGTTTCGAGCAAGACGGAAGCATTCATTGGTAACGCCTACGGGAATTGTAAATGTAACGATCTGCAAGAGACGACTTAAAAATGTGTTTCGTCGCAACGATCGACAAAAATCTTCGCTTATTACCGAATCGCGAAATCAACCGCGCCGCCCCTACTCCACCGTCACCGCTTTTGCCAAATTCCGCGGCTTGTCGACGTCGCAACCGCGTTCCAGAGCCGCATAATACGCAAAAAGTTGCAAAGGCAACACTGTGATAATCGGCAAAATCGCTTCATGAACCTTCGGCAGATAAAAAACATCGTCATAAACATCGTTCGGGAACGGACAACCTTCAATACCCAAGGCAAGCACCTGCCCTTGGCGCGCTTTAATTTCCGTCATATTGTTGATGTTTTTCGAAAGCATTTCCGGGTCGGACGCCAAAACGAACGTCGGAAACGACGGTTCAATCAGCGCGATCGGTCCGTGTTTCAATTCACCCCCGGGATACGCTTCGGCATGAATATAAGAAATTTCCTTCAATTTTAACGCACCTTCCAGCGCAATCGGAAACAACATCTGCCGACCGATAAAGTAAAAACTCAGGCACGTTGCGTACTTTTTCGCCGTCGCACGCGCCCAATCGTCGCAAGCCGCCAAAACTTCTTTCACGCACGTCGGCAGGTCTTTCAGTGCCTGCACCAGGCGGCACCCCTCCGAAAAACTCATTTCGCGCATACGCCCCAGGTAAAGCGAAAACAGCAAAAACGTCGCAATCTGCCCCGTAAATGCTTTGGTGCTGGCGACCCCGATTTCCGGACCGGAACGCTGATAAACGCCGCCGTCCGATTCGCGCGCAACCGTTGACCCGACGGCGTTTGTGATCGCCGACACGCGAATGCCTTTGCGCCGCGCTTCGTGCAACGCATCCAGCGTATCGCGCGTTTCGCCCGATTGGCTCACGACAAACACCAAAGTATTTTTGCCCAACGGCGCGTTGCGGTAGCGAAACTCCGACGCGTATTCGACTTCCGTCGGAATGCGCGCGTAACGTTCAAACAGATATTCGCCGACTTTGCATGCATGGTACGCGCTTCCGCAACCGATCAATAAGAGGCGTTCCGCGCAGCGCAATTCATCCGCGGACAGTTGCAGACCGCCGAGATGCGCCGAACTTCCGTCCGCCGAAAAACGACCGAGCAACGTGTTTTCGAGCGATTGCGGCTGTTCGAAAATCTCCTTTTGCATGTAGGACGTATAAGAACCCAAATCGGAAACGTCGGTATCCCAATCAACGGTTTCGACGGTCGGCATCAACATTTGATCGTCCGCACCCGTAATATGGAATTCATTTCCCTGTAAATGAATAATTTCGCCGTCGGACAGAAACACCACATCCTTGGTTCGACCGCCGAATGCACCGATGTCGCTTGCCAAAAACAATTCATCCTTCCCGACACCCAGTACCAGCGGCGAACTTTTACGCGCGCCGATCAGTTCGTTCTGGCAGTCGGTGCAAATTACCGCAATCCCGTAGGTTCCCTGCAGTTCCGACAACGCTTTGTGGACACTCGCTTTGAAACGCATGGAAAGAGTTGAAATGTCCGAAAATTGCCGATAATGCCAAGCGATTAAATTGACCAAAACTTCCGTATCGGTATCGCCGTAAAACGTACACCCGTTTTTCTTTAAATGCTCCTTGAGCGCGGCATAATTCTCGATCACGCCGTTGTGAACGAGAATAAATTTTCCGTCGCAACTCGTGTGCGGATGGGTGTTGTTTTCGGTAATGCCGCCGTGCGTCGCCCAACGGGTGTGCCCGATACCGACATGCCCGCGCAACGAAACTTCCGCCGTGCGCTTTGCCAGTTGCGCAATACGACCAACGGAACGGACGGTTTGAAACGGATGCGACTCATCCCCAACCGACAATCCCGCCGAATCGTAGCCGCGGTACTCCATGCAGGTTAAGCCTTTTAAGAGAACCGGCAGTGCCTCTTCCTTACCGATGTAACCGATGATACCGCACATAATTACTCCCAGTGTAAAGTCGCCGTGTTTGATTTCAATGCAAAAGGTTCGCAACGGCACCGCGACCGGCTTTGTTCTTTTCGTCAAAAAACCCGTTGCAAAACCGCTCCGATGCTTTTTGTTTCCAACAACCGAAAAATTACGCACCGTTCCACCCGTTAAAGGCTTGCCGTCGAACGTACTTTTTTATATACTAAGTGCATATCCATCGCCGTTCGGAACCGTCTCATCGCGGTACCGTCCGTGCGCACATCTCGTTGCCGTTAAAAGAAAAAAATACCTATGTGTCGTCCCTCAAACGTTGTCTGCATTATTATGGGAGGCGGTCGCGGAACGCGGCTCGAACCGCTGACGCGGGTACGTTGCAAACCCGCTGTACCGCTGGGCGGCAAATACCGTTTGGTGGACATCCCCATCAGCAACTGTCTGCACGCCGGATACAATCAAATCTATCTCCTAACGCAGTTCAACACCGAGTCCCTCCATCGGCACATCCGGCAAGCTTATCGCTTTGACCACTTTTCGGGAGGTTTCGTGGAAGTGTTGTCGGCGGAACAAACCGCGTCCAATGACGATTGGTACCGCGGAACCGCCGACGCCGTGCGACAAAATCTCATTCACATTCCGCTGGAAGACGAACAAACGGTGCTGATTCTTTCCGGCGATCAGCTGTATCGCATGGATCTCGCCGCCTTCGTTAAGCATCATTTAGATACACACGCCGACATCACCGTTGCCGCCAAAGCCGTTCCGGCATCACAGGCATCCGCGTTCGGCATCATGGACGTCGCGGACGATTGGCACATTCGGCGTTTCGTCGAAAAACCGCAACACGAAGAACTCATTCGCGAACTTCATCTCTGCGACTATCTGCGCGCCGAGGTCAACGATCCGACCGACCAACCGTACTGTTTGGCGTCCATGGGTATTTATGCCTTCAAAGCGGGCGTCCTGAAAACCTGCCTGGCGTCGAATTTGCACGACTTCGGCAAGGATATTATCCCGACGGCACTGAACCGTTTTCGTTTATACGGCTACCTTTTTAACGGCTATTGGGCAGACATCGGAACCATCCCGTCGTTCTTTGAAGCCAATTTAATGCTGACCGATCCGCTGCCGGCGTTCGACTTTTACAACGAATTGGCGCCGATCTTTTCCAAACCGCGCAACCTTGCCGCTTCCAAACTGAACCGTTGCACCGTCGAACACTCGATTATCGCCGACGGCTGCATCCTCACCGATGTGTGCCTCAACCGCTGCGTCATCGGCATTCGGTCGATTATTCGCGGCGGAACGCAATTGGAAAACGTTTATCTGATGGGCGCCGACCATTACGAACACCCCGCCGTGAACCCGACAACTTCCGACCAAATCGGCATGGGCATCGGCGAAAACTGCTACATTCGCAACGCCGTCATCGACCGCAACGTGCGAATCGGGAACAACGTCCGCCTCTCGCCGGAAGGCAAACCGAACGGCTTTCACCAAGGTCCGATTTACGTCAAAGACGGTATTCTGGTGATTGAGAAAGGAGGAGTTGTGGAAGAAGGGGTGGTGTTGTAGAAGAAAGGAACAATTTAGAGCATTCAAAAATCTTCAGCGGTTGGCAACCCACCTCATCACGAGCTGTTCGTTTAAGTTTCAATCATTTTCTCGTGAAAAAACAGGAACCGCCCCTAAGTTATAACACTTCTATGTTACAACACCGCCTCTCATTAGCTCCACTTCCCTACCACGCCGCAAACCGATACAAAAACTTAATCTCCCACTGTCCTCTTTTGCTCCACTTAAAAACGACATCCAAATTCCATGTTTTCGCCAACAGCGTATGCCAGGTGTACGTTTGACTGATGAAGTCGGTTTTGTGTAAATCGAATTTCTGACCGACGGAAAAGGTATTTGTGGAATTAATGTGATACGTCATGTTCCAGGATAATTGGTTGGAAGTTTTGCGGGCTTTGGTTTTGCTGCGCGGATTACCCGGTTGATACGTGTGCGTGATGCTCGCCGTCCATAATTCGCCTTCCTTAAACGAAACCGATGTATCCATCGAAAGGAGCTGTTTTTCGGCAAAGCTGTAGCAGAGTTTTTCGTTAAAACCGAAGAACGGCGCCGGATTCCAACCGAAATCCACGTGCGTATCCGAAACCTTGTGCGCCAGCGAACGATTGCCGGCGACGCACTTTAAATTGAAATCCTGATAAGCGTTCAGGTACATCCATCGCGTACTGCCGCCGTTTTCGAAATTCGTATAAAGGACATTCTCAAACCCCAAACGCACGACGTGCATGCCGTGGCAGTCGTCGATGTCGCGCCGATGCAACAGATCCAATTCCCGCAACGATGGCGATTGTTCGTTCGTATCGACGGCTTCGCGGTCGACCGCCGGAATAAACGTGTCGCCCGAATGCCCGTCCGGCATGTAACGATACTGCAGGAACGGTTTCATTAAATGACGGAAATCATGAATGTTCCACCATTCATTGGTGTAGGAATAATCGCCGTAAGAGCGCAAACGGATATCGAAACCGACCTGACCCAAAAAACGCGTGTATTGACTGCGATTACCGCAGTTCAGCCCGAAATAATGCGCAACCCGCCCGCCCGCCAACGGCGTAACGGTACACAGCGGGGAGCAATCGATCGGCATCGTAACGCCGTAGAACGCATCGGTGCGTTTTAAAATGCGCTCCTTATCCGCTTCGTAGGTTTCGTCAAAAATCTCCGTATCCTTTTCGTCCAACGGACGTTCGCGCAGGTGGCTGATGCCCAAGCCGTACTGTTGGTAAAACGGCGTATCGGCGATCGGTTCCAACGCATGTTCGTAACGAACTTCCGGCAAGCGTTCCTGTATGCGTTGAAAACGATTGAGTTTGTAACGCACCAGCAAACTCGTTACGGAAGCGTCGCCGCGGTGCGAAATTTCGGCAAAATTATCCGGATGCTGCCGCGTGCCGTCGTTGTTCGCCGGACGAAAATCCTTAATCACGTACGGATCGCGCATCCACTGCGTATGAACGGCAAGATCATTCGACGTACCGATATGTCCGACGTGTTGCCATTCGAACCAAAAGCGGGAATTTTTCAAATCATGCCCTTTTTTGTCGATCGCACGATTGGCAATATCCAGATTTTCGTCGTGAATGCGCGCCCCTTCAATGTGCCCTTTCCCTAACGGCGTTGACATGGCTTCGTAATCCGCCATGAATCCGGCAAGCACGCCCTGTTTGCGGTAATAGTCAATCATCACGCCCGGTTTTACCGGCCAACCCATGTGGAAACGAATGTCATTCCGCATGTAATGACCGTATTTTTCGGACGGCTTTTTCTCCAACAGCGTCCATTCGGACTTCCAACGCACCCACGCTTCTTCAAAATTATGCCGATAGATCGGCGAAACCAACACCGGAACGGGACCGATTTTGACCACCGCATCCTTTAAAACAACATCTTTTTTCGGTCGCAACACGCCCTGCCGCGCCAAAATGTGAAAACCGAGCAAATCCCTGTCGTGCACACCGCGGTAATCCAACCGCACGTGATCGGCGACGAGCCGTTCTTTCGTTTGACCGCGCAAGGCTTCGCCGTAATACCCGTGCCCGCCCGTGGACATGCAAAAAGAAACGGCTTCAACGGTTTGTTCCGTGTGACAATAGGATCCCGACGGCGCCAAAAAACGATAATCACCGTTGGTGATGCGCACATGTCCTTCCGCCAACGCTTTGGCGCTTTCGGCAAAATAATAAATCTTATCCGCTTGAACGCGCAGTCCGTCGTTCAAAAACTCCGCGTTTCCTTCGGCGACGGACGCGCGCTTTTTGGTGTCATACACAACGGGCTTGTCGGACGTCAGCGACGGTACGGCACGAACAGGTAGGCTTCTGTGAAGGAATAACGCCGAAATCAAAGCACCGACGAAACCGAAACGTTTCATGCAACCGCCTTCATGGTGTCGAACGGATGGATGCGGAACAAGATAAAAAGGACGTTTTGAAGAAGGCGAGGAACATCGGGATGTTCGTTTTCGGACATCCGCCTGAACAATGCTTCTTCGAGCATATTCTGTTTCCTTACAATCAAACACGGGAAACGTCATTTTCCATCTTTTCCTGTTTCGAAGCCGCTTCCGGAAGCCCCAAAAAAACTTTCCTCAAAACAGCTTGCGTTTCTTTCCCGACCGTCGGACAATGAAGGAAATCGATCCTTACTCATGCCCATTCAGACCATTATTAAACGCGACGGTACGTTTGTTCCGTTCCAAAAAGAGCGCATTTTCAACGCCCTGCAACAGGCGTTTTTGGCGACGCAAAGCCCGCATTCGAAGGAGACGCTGTTGCGCCTCACGGATCAGGTGACGGATGCCGTTAATCGTCGCTATCACGCCCGCACCATTCCCGCCGTCGAAGAAATTCAGGACATTATCGAGCAGACGCTCATGGAGGAACATTTTGGCGACGTGGCGAAAGCTTATATTTTGTATCGTCATCAACACGAACGCCTGCGCGAAGGCAAAGCTCTGGTGCTGGACATCGAAAAGACGATGGACGGTTATTTGAACCAAAGCGACTGGCGCGTCAACGAAAACAGCAGTATCAATTACTCCGTCGGCGGACTGATTTTACACAACGCCGGGGCGATTACCGCTAACTACTGGCTGCATCGGGTGTACGACAAAAAGATTGCCGACGCCCACAAGAACGGCGATTTTCACCTGCACGATTTATCGATGTTTTCCGGTTATTGCGCCGGATGGAGTTTAAGACAGCTGTTGGAAGAGGGTTTCGGCGGTGTTCGCGGGAAGATTAACTCCAAGCCGGCGAAACATTTTTCGACCGCCATCTGGCACATCATTAACTTCCTCGGGACGATGCAGAACGAATGGGCGGGTGCGCAGGCGCTGTCGAGCTTCGATACCTACCTGGCGCCGTTTGTGAAAAACGACGGTCTATCGTTCGACGAAGTCAAGCAACACATTCAGAGTTTTGTGTTCAGCGTCAACACGCCGTCCCGCTGGGGAACGCAACCGCCGTTCACCAACATTACGCTCGATTGGGTCTGCCCGAGCGATTTGGCGGATAAAAAAGCGGTCATCGGCGGTAAAGAGAGCGATCTGTGTTACAAGGATTGTCAGGCGGAAATCGACCTTATCAATCGCGCGTTTTTGGAAGTCATGCTGGAGGGCGACGCCGACGGACGCGGATTTGCCTATCCCATTCCGACCTACAACATCACCAAAGATTTTAATTGGGACGGCGAAAACGCGGATTTGCTGTTCCAAATGACCGCCAAATACGGCACACCTTACTTCCAAAATTTCGTCAATTCCGACCTCAATCCGTCGGATGTTCGCAGCATGTGCTGTCGGTTGCAACTGGATAAGCGCGAACTGCGGCGGCGTGGCGGCGGGCTGTTCGGCGCGGACGAATTCACCGGTTCCATCGGCGTCGTGACCCTCAATATGCCGCGCATCGGCTATTTGAGCCGCAATAAAGAGGATTTTTACCGACGCCTGGACGATTTGATGGAGCTCGCCAAGGATTCGCTCGAATGCAAGCGGCGCACCATCGAAAAGCTGATGGAGCAGGGTTTATTCCCCTACACGAAGCACTACCTGAAGCACTTCAACAATCACTTTTCGACCATCGGGCTGGTCGGCATGCACGAATGCTGTCTCAATTTCCTGCATCAGTCCATCGCCACTCCCGAAGGGCATGCCTTCACGGAGGAAGTTCTGGTGCACATGCGGGAAAAATTGAAGGATTTTCAGGAAAAAACCGGCAATTTGTACAATTTGGAAGCCACGCCCGCCGAAGGCACGTCTTATCGTTTGGCGAAGATCGACAAGGAAAAATTCCCGAACATGATTCAATCGGGAACCGTCGACCCCTACTATACGAATTCTTCCAACCTGCCGGTCGATTATACGGCAGACGTCTTTGAAGCGTTGAAACAGCAGGAAAGTCTGCAAACCAAGTACACCGGCGGCACGGTTTTCCACGTATTTTTGGGCGAATCGTTGCCGGATGCCAAGTCCTGCCGTACGTTGGTGCGCCAAATCGTCGAAAACTTCCGCATTCCGTACGTTTCGATTTCCCCGACGTTTTCGGTGTGCGAGAACCACGGACGATTGGCGGGGCGACAGGATTTTTGCCCGAAGTGCGGCAGCGAAATGGAAGTCTACAGCCGTATTACGGGGTATTATCGTGCGGTCGCATTCTGGAATAAAGGTAAAAAGGAGGAATTCAAGCAACGCGTCACGTACGATGTCGCGCATTCTGTCCCGCCCGGCGAATGCGCGCCGTTTGCCTGCGGGTGCGGCGGGCATGAGCAAAGTTCGTGCGGCGCGGAAGCTTCGGGAGGTACAACTTCGGAGTGCACCTGCGGAACGTCCGACAGGTCATCCAAAAACGATGTCTGCGGGAAAACATCTTCCGATGGAATGCTCTTTTCGAAGGATGCCGTCGAAGGGAACAAAAACGCTTCGAATGCTTCCGAAAAACCGTCCGTTTTATTTTTCCACAGCGATACCTGCATCAAGTGCCAATCGATGAAGCCGTATCTCGTCGAACAACATTTCGCGGGTACCTATGTGAATACCTCCGAAGAGGCGGGTTTGGATCTTGCAAGAAAGTACAACGTTCGGAATTTACCCGCTTTGGTGTTGGTCGGAAAACATACGGAAGTCATTTACGATACGGACAAAATGAAGGAACGTATCCGCATGGCAAGCTGAGCGGTTGCGCGAACGGAAACGCACGCGTGAAGCTTCGCACGTGAAGAGGTGCGTTTTTTCAGAGGGAATGTTCTCGTTAATACCGTGTAACGTGGAGTAATCGAAGAGCTCCGAACGTCGATCGCGGTTGCCGAGCGGCTTCGAATGGGGGCGTTGTTCTTCTCTCTCAAAGATAATGACCGCAATTTTGTCTTAAATCATAGAATAAAGGGGGTATGAAATTCGGCTTTCTGAAACATTCACTGGTGGATTATCCCGGTGAAGTTTGTGCCGTTGTATTTATCCCCGGATGTAATTTTCACTGTCCCTATTGCCACAATCAAAATCTGGAAGCCGATGCCAAACAAAACGGTTGGACGTTGGGGCAGATCGAAGCTTATTTACACGATGCACGACGACTTTTAACGGGCGTGTGCATCAGCGGCGGCGAACCGACGTTACAACCAGCCGTTCTTACTCAACTGATCGAACATTTTAAAGCTCTGAATTTAAAAATAAAGCTCGACACCAACGGCAGTCGTTCGGAGGTTTTGAAATCCGTTATTCCAGATGTCGATTATGTTGCGATGGATTTAAAAACCTCGCCGAAACGTTATTTGAAATTGGCGCATCCGAACGAAGCTCCTTCTTTACTCACAAATCTGCATGCTTCCGTTCGTTTTCTGTTGCAACGTCATCCCGTAACGTACGAGTTCCGAACCACGTTGTCGCCGTTTTGGGCAGACGAAGATGCGTTGCACGACACCGGTCGGATGATCAACGAAGAAAGTCGTTGGTACCTGCAACGCTGTCGCGGAGAAGCAGAACCGCAGAATGCTTTCGAACGTTTGGAAGAAGAACATCGCCTTCAACGGGCGGTCGATATTGCCAAAAGCTATTCAAAGCATGTTTTTTTAAGGCGGTAAAAAAACGCACGAGAAAGGACGAATACCACCCTCATTTCGAACCCGACCCCGAATCCCAAGACAGAAATCCCGATAACCGATTATCCATTGCGCCTGTTTCCCTGTTGCAACTGATAAAGCTGTATCTGCTGGATGGATCGAACTTTTTGCTCGATTTTGTCAAAAATCTCCTGATACGATTTCGGATCCCGAACAACATCTTCCGAAACGGAATCTCTTGAAAACCAATGCTCCGAAGCTCTGTTTTTAACAAGTTTCAAACGAATGCTCGATCCCGTACCCGGAATTTCCTCCACAATTGCGCTGACGAATACCCGTTCGGTCGTTTTATTGCGTGTTATCCAATTTTTACCGACTTCTCTCATCAACCCTTCCGCCGTAATTAAACCGCTCGCGTAATCCGTCGTTCTCACCACGTACCGCCATATCCTGCAGAACTGAAACGGTACTCGAAAAAACCGTCTTCTTGTCACTCCAAAATGTATGTTTTCGAAACGAATCCGAATCTTCGTGCGTTACCCTCGAGGTTCTTCCGCACCCGCCCAAAACACAGCAGAGCAACGCCGGCACAAGAAAACGCAGAGGAAACTTCGTGATTTTCACCTTCTTCACGCTACAAAACACGGTTCCGTGTATGCCGTTTATCCCGCATTTCGTCAAGGTCAACGTTTAATTCATCCCTTCGCGCAGAAAGATACTTTCGCCGATTTTGTCGAAAATTTCCTGATATACGCTCGGATCCAGAATCACGGTTTCCTCGGTTGTATCACTGCTGAACCAGTGCGTGGAAACGTCATTGACGACGAAATTCAAACGAACGGTCGTTTTTTTAGGGAACTCGTCCACAAAGGCACTGACGCCGGTTCGCTTGGAGCTCTTGTTCCACGTCAGATAATTGCGACTGACTTCCAACGGGCTTTCTGCCGTAATCAATCCGCCCTTATAGTCCACCGTTTTGACCAGGTAGCCCAAATCCTGCAACACAGACACGGTGCTGGCAAAGACCGTTTTTTTATTGCTCTCAAATTCCCGTTCCTGCAGGGATTTCAGTTGCAGCGACGTCATCTTCGGTGCACTGCCGCATCCGCCCAAAACACAGCAGATGACCGCCAATACAAAAAACCTCAAATAAGACTTTATATCCCTCATGCTCTATTTCCGAATAGAAATCATCTCACGCGCAACAGACAAACAACCGATGCACATCAACCGACGGCTTCGGCTCTCACTTTCACCGCCCATTCCCGAACGCATCATCGGCTTTTAAACCAAATTTCTAGAAATTGCTCGTGCGGAAACGATACTCGACCAAAACGCCGGCGGCATCGAATTTCAAAATCATGGTGCACGTCTTGGACGACTGCGTCGACGTATGCCGACCGCCCTGAAAGCCGCCCGAACCGCCGAGGTTACCCTTCACACCCGCCTGCGCCAGCCGACCGCCCATCACGTTCCCCGAAACTTCATTGATTAACGCCGACAAATTCAAACCACCGCCGAACGCGCTCTCGATTTTGGACGTCGACATCTTCTGGTAGACCCACATTTCCAAACCCTCGCTGTCGACAGAGGTCACATTGGGCGGACCGAAAACCTCCAAAACCTCGCTCTCGTGCGTTTTGTTTTTCTCCAAATGCCACTTCATGTTACCGTGCGTGAACTCGGAATTGTGATACCGTTCTCTTCCGCCTCCGCCGAAACAACCGCCCAGCATCAAACACACCGCAACGATCGCTTTAAAAGCGTGCTTTTTAACATTTATTTTCATGCTCGTATTGTACCCTTCCGTTTTACTCTCATCAACTCACTTTTCAACGCACGCCCTCAACGCACGCCCTCAACGCACGCCCTCAACGCACGCCCTCAACGCACTTGAAATTGTGGGTGCAAAGAACGCTTGTCAATGTTTTTTGGATATTTTCGGGAAATCCCGCCGCACTCAGAGCAGTTCCGACGCCAATCCGTCCGCCAGGAGCAAGCCTTTCGTCGTACAACGCACGCGATTGTTTTCAAAAACCACCCAGCCCTCCCGTTCAAAGCGTTCCCAAAGCGGTTGGTAAATTTTCAAATCAACCTTTGGGAAACGCCGTTGCAATTCATTCAAGTCCACGCCGTCGCACATGCGCAATCCGAAAATCAGGCAGTCTTTGCACAAAACTTCTTCCGTCAATGTTACGTTTTCGACGGTTTCACCGTAAGCATAGCCCAACGAACAGGGATTTTGGAAGCGTCGCCCGTTAAACTGCGATGCCGCGGCGGGTCCCCAACCGAGCCATTCCTGCATGCGCCAGGTATTCACGTTATGCCGACATTCGTACCCGGGACGCGCGAAATTGGAAACTTCGTAATGCCGATAACCGTTTTGCTCCAAGAAGTTCCACGTAAAGCGATAAAAATCCGCCTCGCGGTCGTTATCCACGCGTTGGTAAGCCTCGGGCGTGAAGGATCCCGTTTCATTCTCGTACGTCAAACAGTACGTCGAGAGATGCTCGGGGCACAACGCAACCGCCGCTTCCAAATCCGCCTTCCAATCTTCCAAAGACGTGAAGGCGGGCGGAAAGATTAAATCCAGATTTATGTTCCCAAAACCAACGGCGCGCATTTCTTTATACGCGCGATACACCTGTTGCGGCGTTTGACGACGACCCAGTTTTTGCAATGTTTGGACATTAAAACTCTGTACGCCCAGCGATAATCGATTGACGCCGAGTTCCTTTAAAAGATGAAGTTTTTCCTCCGTAATTGATGTCGGGAAAACTTCGACCGTCCATTCCTTCAGATGTTCGGTCGTCGGGCATAAATGTCCCAAAGTGCGTAAATCTTCCGCTTTCAGACAACTCGGACTGCCGCCGCCCCAATAGAGGGTCTCAAACGATCGCACCTCCCAAACGTTCCGCCAACGTTCGCGTTCAAGAGAAATTTGTTCCAAAAAGCGTTCTACCGACGAAGCGGTCGGTCGGCATTTATAAAAGTGACAGTACCCGCAGGCGTTCGGACAAAACGGCACATGGACGTAAAGACCCAAACTTAACGCTTGCATGGCGGTGTGTTTTATAAAAAAATAAGTTATGCAACGGTTTCGGTCTATGAAAAAGCATGCTTTGCGTTTTGTCGCGGTTGTCGGTTGCGGTCTGCTGTCGGGATGCGGATCGCAGTACGTCACCAATCTGACGCCGCAAACGGCGAAGCGCAATCCGTCGAATTTATACCGTTTTACGA
Organism: uncultured Verrucomicrobiota bacterium; assembly: GCA_946186275.1. Classification (GTDB taxonomy): domain Bacteria; phylum Verrucomicrobiota; class Verrucomicrobiia; order Opitutales; family UBA9783; genus UBA3222. The sequence goes on along the minus strand of CAMHMO010000004.1, from coordinate 30,460 downwards.
TGCAGTGCGCCGTGAACCCGCAAAAACTGGTTCCGGATACTTTTAAACCGCTGTTGATCATCGACGGGCAACAGTTTCCGCTGAAGGAAGACGCGGCCATTCCGGGGCTTTACTACTATGACCATGAGCTGGATGCAACGCGGACGGATGCCAAGTATTACTTTCAGGTCAGTTACGAACAATATCGGTCCGGTACCATAAAGAATTACGTGCGCAAAACTCCGCTGGCGTCGTTTTCGATTTCGGGCTTCGGCAATTCGTCGCTGGAAATTGACCGCGCCCCCGTGGGAAGCGAAGTGCGCGTTCTCGGGAGCAGCTTTACGGCAAACAACCGCATCCGCGTCGGTGATTACGATGCAACGACGGAATTGCTTTCGGAGAACGTGCTGTCGTTCCGCGTTCCGGCGGTGACAGTCGGGAAGAGTTATCCCGTGTCGGTCGTTATCGGCGAAAATATGAATTTTGCCGGCAATTTACTCATCGACAGCGGTCGTTTCACGGCGGAACCGACGGAAATTTTATTGCGCGTCGGTGAAAAAACGGACTTCACGTTGCGCTCAAACAGACCGTCTCCGAGCGATTTATACATCAATGTCACCACCGACATCCCGAACAGCGTCATTATGCCGGAAGTGCACCTCGCAACAGGCGAAGAAAGCACGACGGTCTCCATTGAAGGCGGCGAACCGGGCAAAGGTCACTTATACGTTTCGGCGCAGGGCTTCGATGAACTGACCGTGCCGATTGAGGTGATCGGGGAGAAGCGAGAGGGAGAGGCGACGAATGGAAAACCGACGGAAGGAAGTGCGGAGGACGGGAAGGTTGAGGAAGAACAGGATTAAGCTTTATCGAGTATCGCAAGCAAGGGGTTTCGGCAAGGTTGCAAAGCACCGCATTCTTTTCGAGGATACAGGTTTAGATTGAAAGGGTTTCCTGCGGCGCGTGGTAGTTTGGTTTTTTGTTGTTTAGCTGTCGGAGCAAGCTCCTTTTTAAACATATCTAATATCTCAGCCCTCTTGACCTTTCGCTCCAAAAAATCTTGCGAACCTGTCTCTTCCATATACAAACTGCGGATGAGGAAGCAGAGGATTTATGTCAACCATAACCGTTTTAACATCCGATACATTCGAAGCCTTTATTCAACAACCGCTGGCGGTGGTTGATTTTTGGGCACCGTGGTGCGGTCCGTGCCGCGCGCTGGCACCGATTTTGGAGAAGGTAGCGCGGGAGCAAAACGTTGCGATCGGTAAAGTCAATGTGGAAGAGAGCGATGCGGAGGCGTTGGTGAAACAATATAATATCCGCAACATTCCAGCATTGTTTTTTTTTAAAAACGGGCAACAGGTCAGTAGTCACATCGGTGCGCTTTCGGAAGAAGATTTATTGAATAAAATTCGGTCTTTATGAAGCCGCAGGCGCTGTTGCTTGATCTTATCAAGCACTATCCGTCGCTGAAACCGCTTCGGACATCCTTGGAAGCGGGATTTCATCTGTTGCGTGAAGGCTTTCAGCAATCGGGGAAGTGGCTGATTGCCGGCAACGGCGGCAGTGCATCGGATGCCGATCACATCGCCGGCGAATGGCTGAAAGCGTTCATGATCAAGCAACTGCCTGCCGACATACCCGAAGAATTGGCGTGTCATCTGCAACACGCCCTTCCGGCAATCCCCTTGGCGAATTTTATCGGCCTGCACACCGCTTTCGGAAACGATTGCGATCCGAAGTGGGCATTTGCACAATTAACGTACGCATTAGGGCGGCAGGGCGACGGCTTATTGGCAATCAGTACATCGGGAAACTCGGAGAATATCTTAAATGCCGTTCGGGTAGCACGCGCCAAACACATGAAGGTGCTTGGTTTGACGGGACGTTCCGGCGGTGCGTTGAAAGCACTTTGCGACGTTTGTGTGTGCGCGCCTGAAGACGAAACCTACAAAATACAGGAATTGCATCTTCCGATTTATCACTGTTGGTGTCGCATGATTGAACAACATTTTTTCGGTTCTGATGAGCATCCGAAGAAACAAAAGAAGACTGAGCTTTCGTTGCGATTGGCGGTACGCCCGAAGAAGCATACGCGCTGAGGTTTTCTCGTGAACTTTTTAAGTTTTTGGAGTTTTATCAAACCGTATTAAGCAAAAACCACGTCAGACTTAAAAAAACATTTGTTGAGCTTGGAAAATTAAAAAGCATATCACGACGTTCGCAAACAGGTCAAAACGCACAACCACACTCGCAAAACCTGCGCGATAACATCGTACTTCCAAAACAAACTACAAATCAACGACGAGGGTTTTTACCGCTTCGGCGCGTTCGGTTTGCGTGAAGCCCCGTGCCGCGGTCCGAAACTGCGCTTTGGCGGATTCACATTCGTTGTCATCTCCTTCAGACGGAAACAAATCGTCGCCTGCGTCAGATCGTACGGGTTCATCTCGACTTTTACGCGGTCTCCGACGCCGATGCGGATAAAATTCTTTCGCAACTTCCCCGATAAACGCGCCAGAAGTTCATGTTGATTGTGATTTAACTGTACCCGAAAGGTGTTTCCCGATAAAGCCGCAATGACCTTGCCTTCAAGTTCTAACTTTTCTTCACTCATCAACAGACCTTATTTTTTCCGAATGCAGGAATTTCGTCAAGTGTATTCGGCCTTGTGTGGCATTTGTAACCATCATGACAAATAGAGAAACGATTGCCAAAAGAGATTGTCCCATTATGTATAAGAGCAGGAATGACAAAAACATTTCTTCTGGTTGACGGCAATAATTTGGCGTTTCGGTGCTTTTACGGCGTGGCTCCGTTAACCAATGCGCAGGGGATGCCGGTGCAGGCGATTTACGGCTTTTTGCATTCATTGCGAATGTTGGAAGTCCAATCGAAGCCAGATGTAACGATTGTGTGTTTTGACGGCGGACGTTGCGAAAAACGGCTTCAACTGGCGGCGGATTACAAGGGCAATCGCGCGCCGACGCCGGATGATTTCAAGGTGCAAATGCCGTATGTTAAACAGGCAACGACCTTGTCGGGTATGTTGTGTTGCGAAAAAACAGGCATTGAGGCGGATGATTTGATCGGTTCCTGGTGTACGTTTGCGGAAGAAACAAATTCCCAAGCGATCATTGCCAGTGCCGATAAAGATATGATGCAGTGCGTCGGTGCGAATGTTTCGCAACGCATACCCTCGCACCACGGTTGGGTATCGTTGGACGAACAGGGCGTGTTTGACAAAACGGGCGTTTGGCCGAACCAAATTGCGGATTTTTTGGCACTCATCGGCGATACCGTCGATAATTACGCAGGCATTGCGGGCGTCGGTCCGAAAACCGCCGCTTCCTGGCTGCAATGTTACGGTTCGATTGAAGGGGTTTTTAAAAATCTCAAAACCTTAAAACCGGAACGTTTTCGGTCGGTTTTGGAACAGTCGCGCGATTTATTGTGTCGCAATCAAGCCCTGGCGACGTTGGAACGACGCACGGAGCTTATTCAAGATTATACGGCACTTTTGGAAACATTACACCCCGACGCGGAAGCATTGGAGCAACTCCTGCATCAACTCGGATTGAAGCAATTGGCGCGAAAATTGCGGGATCGTGCGCAACCGACACCTCAACAGAGCGAGTTGTTCTGAATCTATTTTTTATTCCGTAAGTGCTTTGATGGTTTAAAGTTTCTGAAAGTGTGCTTTCGAACCGATTAAAGCGTTCTTTGAATACAAAAATATAAACTTTGGACTATCTTAAATAAGAAAAACTTTCCTGTTTATGTAAAGTTTTTATATTTTTTCCAAAAAACGTTTGCTTCTTTCAAAAAAACGAATTGGCATAAGAGTGTTATGGCTACGTGTGTTAAGAAACAAAGTGGCTTTGTATTGATGGAATTTCTCATTGTGTTGGCGGTGATGGGAATTTTCGGAAGTATCGCTTTCTCGATCGGGAAACGCGTTATGGACAGGGTGTATTTGTTCGCCGATACAAAACGTTTGGAATACCTGGTGGCGGAATATACGATGGCGATCAACAGTGGGCAGCTGGATTTAACGGGTGTAAAAAATACGGTTGATTTTGCGGTGGCGTTGGCGAGAGCCGGCGGTCCGAACGAAGTTTCCGCGTACCAATCGCAAAAGCGGAGCAACAAACAGCGTAAAGAAATTCTTATCAACGGAGAAAAAAATCCCGATTTAAAAGAGGAAGATTTTGATTTTATGGCATATCCGGTTGCTTGTTGCAACCTGCCGGCGGATAGGATGCCCTTGTTTTTTTCGAGAGGCTTGAAGGAAAACGGTGTTTGGTCGAAAGACAGTCTTTACGGCACAGAAGGAGGTTTAATCGCTTTTGCGGACGGTCATGTGGAAACATTGAGAAACGCAAAGCAGATTGTTTGCAATTATTTGGAACATCTCGAACTTGCATTTTAAGCTTTGGGCATTGTAATTCTCATATAGTAGCGGTGAACAATGTTTCACTGCAAGAACGTGAGCTGTCGGAGTTCTTAAGCGGTTTTTTAACGGGACATTGCTCGCGTTGAACTCTCCGAAGTTCGCAACCGATTTTTGTCGGCTTTGATTGTTTTTTGCAATTTCTGTCACAATGTCTTAAAGAACGCAGAGCCCATAACGATGCTTTCGGCTCCCAATTCCTGCAAGCGTTGCGCTTCCGGCGTTCGGATACCGCCGTCGATGCAGAGTTTCAAATGCGGAAAATGTGTACGAAGTTCCTTTATACGTTCATAGGTCTCTTCGATGAACGTTTGCCCGCAAAAGCCCGGTCGGACGCTCATCAACAGCAGATGTTGCGTTTTCGAAATCCAATCCCGGTACGTTTGCAGAGTTTCGATTGAAGTTTCGGGATTGACGGCAACCCCCCAATCGACGGCTTCGGATTGCAGGAAACGAACGGTTTCTTGCAAAACGTCATTTGCAAGTTCGATGTGAATAAACAGTCGTTGCGCGCCGCTTTTGAGGAAAGCTTCGATGTGTTGTTGCGGATTTTGCACCATCAGATGGACTTCACGAAAAAGATACGGCGTTTGTTTGGCAACGGCGGCAACAACGCTCGCGCCGAAGCTGATGTTCGAAACAAAATGCCCGTCCATAATGTCCAAATGGATGCGATGACACCCGAAGCGTTCAACGGCTTTGAGGGCATCGAAATAACGCAACGGATCGGCGGCAAACAGCGAAGGAATTATTTCGGGAAGCGTTAAACGCGTCATGATACTGTCTGTCAGAGGATAATCACCTCCTGCGTTTAAGGTACGATCTTTCGACGCGAGAGAGGGAATTTTCAATGCTTGGCTCAATTTTTGGACGTTTTGTTTAATTTTTGGATATCTTTGAAAAGCACCGGTGCGGTCGTTTTGTCAATGTTTGTGAATTTCACCTTTGTCCCCGGGAAATTGTTCCGACCGATTTAAATCACACGTTTCCTCTTCCGATGCTTCGGTTAACGGTTGAATCTCGCTTTCTTCCGACGGTTCTGTTTCAACGGATTTCGCGGAGAGTTTTTCCTCGGTTCTGCTTTCGAGCTTTTCTCCCGTATCTTTATCGGCTTTTGCATCAGCGCCTTTCGAAGTAATCCTCTTGCCCGAAGCCGTCAGCAACTGCGACGCGACCTGCTTTGCCAAAGCGCGCGTCAGTTGCGGAGCACGCTGATACTCAATCGCCTGCGCATTGGTGGTTGCCGTAATGCCGACGCTCGCCGAAACGGAACCACTCGAAAGTATCTTGCTGTCGCGATTGTCCCGCAGGGTATATTTGCAGGTGGCACTGAGAGACAAGGATTTTGCTTTTTCGTCGTCATCCTCGTCCACAACGCTGATACCGCGGTTGTAATTACTCACCGTCGTTTCCAGAGTGGCATCGGCCTTGTCTGACGGCGCAAGACGCAGAAAGCCGTTGCGCAGAATTTCCTCGCCCAACTGTCGCGTCAAATCGCCCGACAATTGCGCCGTCAACGCTTCTTTGACGGTCGGTTTGACGTAAATCGTTTTGATGTTGTACGAATCAACGGGAAATCCGACGCGATAACGACAGCCGCCGAGCGAAAGCAACAGGGACGCGACGACAAACACGCCGATTACTTTAAACCGTTTAGGAAACATCATCGACAAAATGGCGTTTTTTTTGCGTTTTTTCAACCGTAATGCGCTTTCGGGCGTTGAAGCGAACCCAACTGGCTCCGAATACGCATAATGCAGACGGCAACAAACCGTTATCCGAGGCGTTTATTGCAAAATTCGAAGTGTCGGGTCGAAAAAACGGCAAAACTGTCCGATATACATGGTACGTCACTCTGTAACGGCGACCGTAAAAGGAAAAGTTTATGAACATTCGGCAGGAGCGGGACGGCAATACGGTGGTTATAACCTTGGAAGGCTCCCTGGATGCCGTTTATGCACCGACGTTCGAAGCAGCGTGTCGCGAATTTTTAAACAACTGCCCGAAGTATATCATTCTGGACGGAACGCATTGGGATTTCGTCAGTGAAGCGGGTTTGCAAACCCTGTTGACGTTATTGAAAGAACTCAAAGGACGTTCGATGGTTGCTTTGGCACATCCGACGCCGCTGGTAAAACAGATTTTCGGCATTTCGGGATTTTCCGAATGTTTTACATACTGTAAGACCTTGGAAGAAGCCAAACGCGCTTTGAGAGATAAATAGTAACAACACGTCGGCATTTAGGTCCTGTTTCCTCAACCCGTCCTCCTCTGTTGTCCCTGTGTTTTTTTAAAAAAACACGAGCCTTTCATGTTGGCGGCACATTGCGAACAGTTTCCGTGTTTTCGTTTTGTCCCGCATAACATCGTTTCGGCACCAGACGGCGGTGAGGTGCCTTTGGGGAACCTTGCCATTCAAAATTGACGTTTCTTCGCAACACGGTAGCATAGAACTGTCATGCTTCCGGTATCGGCGGTCATCATCGCAAGCAACGCGGCGGAAACTCTCTCCCTTTGCCTGCAATCGTTGCGCGGTCGGGTGCGGGAAATTGTGGTGGTCATTAATGATTGCACAGATGATACGCGGAAAATTGCCGAAGGTTTTGGAGCGCGCGTCATTGAACATCCCTGGGAAGGTTTCGGCAAACAAAGGAATTTTGCCGCTTCGCAAGCCAAAGAGGCATGGCTGTTATGCATCGATGCCGACGAAGAAGTCACCCCTGAGCTGTATGCATCCGCGGAAGCGTTTTTCAAAAGCTCTTTGTGTGAACAAACGACGGCCTGCTTCGTAAAACGCATCAATCGTCAGTTCGGTCGCTGGTGTTCCGTCGATCGCAGTTTGTTTTTAATCAAAAAATCGGCGGTACATTGGGAAGGATCGGTGCACGAACGCGCGTGTTTTCAAGGGAAAACGCAAGTATTAGACGGTTATTTGCGGCATTACACGGAGAAAAACGTCCTGCATGCATTGGAGAAAAACGTACGTTATGCGCGCATTCGCGCCGCCGATTATGCCAAAAAGTACTCGCAATTCGGTTTAATGTTGAAGTGTCTCATGCATCCCGGGTTGAACTTTTTTTCTTTTTACCTCCGAAAAGGACTGTTTTTGAAAGGTTTTGCGGGTTTTTATGTTTCCGCCATGCAGGCATTTTTCTGTTTTTTAAAATACCTGCTTGCGCTGGAATTAAAGCGAAAAGATGGTTGAAAAAACGCTCGTTCTTCTCGCGGCGGGGCGTGGCAGTCGCTTCGGCGGGTTGAAGCAACTGCATCGCTTCCGACCGCAAGAGGCTTTTTTGGCGGAATACGCACTCTTTGATGCACGGGAAGCGGGATTTCGGCGTTTTATCGCCGTCGTCAGCCCCGATACGCACAAAGCCTTTCAAACATTATTTAAGGAAAGGCATTTGGAGGATGTTGCCCGCTGTGTGTTGCAAACGGACGACGATGTTCCGCAGATGTGGCGAAACGGACGCGTCAAACCGTGGGGAACTGGGCAGGCATTGGTCGCCGCGAGTGCTTTTATCGAAACGCCCTTTGTAATCGTGAACGGCGATGATTTTTACGGTCGCAACGCTTATCAACTTGCGGCAGATTTTATCGCTCAATACCCGTCGGAAGCGGCTTTGGTTGCCTATCCGCTGGAAGTTACGCTTTCGCCGAACGGAAGCGTTTCGCGCGCGCTGTGTACCGTCGAAAATAACAATGTGCTCCGATTGGATGAATATACATGTGAAATTCGGGACAATGAAGTTGTCGGGAAGCGCAAAGTCTGTTCATCGCAGGTTCTCGAAACGCCCTCTGCGGGTTCGGCAGACACGGCAGATGCCATTGTCGCACTTGATCCAAAACAACCGACATCGCTGAACTTTTTCGTCCTTCCGCAAACCGTCCTGCAACCGTTGAAAGCGCAGTGGAAAACATTTCTGTCAAACGTAAGCGATCCAAAGAACGAAGAATTTTTTCTGCCGACCGCCGTTCAAGCGGTTCTGAAACAGCAACATAAAGACCTGCACCTTTTAAGCAATATCCGCGGTCGGTGGCTGGGGGTGACGTATGCCGATGATACGGAAGTCGTCGAGAATTTTTTGACGGAACAGACGGCGGCGGGACGGTATCCGCAGACGTTTGAAGAAAACTGCTTCGGCGGCAATTTAAACGACACAAGATGTGACTGAGCAAACCATGCGTATCGGAACCGACATTGTTGAAATCGAACGCATCCGCCATCTGGTCGAACGGCACGGCGAGCGGGTGCGCGGAATGATTTTCACCGAGCACGAATGGGCGTATTGCATGTCAAAGCTCGTCCCCTGGCCGTCGTTTGCGGCACGCTTTGCCGCGAAAGAGGCGGTTTCGAAAGCCTTCGGCGTCGGTTTGTTCGGTTCAAAGTTGAAATGGATATCGATTGAAGTTCGCAACGACGCCAACGGTATGCCGCGGGTCTTTTTGGATCAAAACGGCGAATTTTATTTAAAACAGTGCGGCGGTACGAACGTCGAAATTTCCCTGTCGCACTGTAAAGCTTATGCTGTAGCGGTTGCAGCGGTGAGTTAAAAAACATAAAAATACTCAGCCCGAAAGTGGCATCCGGAACGATGCGACGGCGATGACTTTGGAGGCATAACGGCTCTGCCTTCACTCGAAAACCGCGTACGAAAGCATGGCGAAATGCGGCATATATTTCTTTCTTGCGATTTTTTTGCTTCAAATTTTTCAAAATCCACCTTGATACATACATACAATGACATATAATGAGGTGAATATCATGAAAGGCAGGTTTCTTTTTACGGCAGGCATGGTTGGAATGCTGTCGGGTGTGGCGTCGGGAGCGACGGGCGGATCGGACATTGATTACGAACGGGAGTACAATCCGTATGTGACATTGCGCGGCGGATGGCTGTTCGGAGGAAAAACAAAGTACAATTACCATTGGGTCGGACACGATGCCACCATGGTGCCTGCCCTGGATGATGAAAAAAGTGTCGGCAGCAGTAAAAATTTCGGAAGTGCTTGGTCGGGTTCCGGCGAGGTCGGCGTTTCATTTTATGAGGATCGTGTTTCCGTTGGATTGGAATTGGGGTATTTTACGTTGAAAGGGAAAAAGGTTTTTGGGAGTGAGGAAAATACTCTTGAACATTTAAATTCGGGATACAATTTTACCGGTGCGTTGTATCTCAGTGGCAATGACGGGTATTGCAGGACAGACGGGAAGTATAGAAATCTTTTTGCCGCCGTTAACGTGACATTGAAGAAAGATGTAAATGAACGCACATTTTTGTACGGCGGTGTCGGTGCGGGTATGGCGCGGTCGGATTTCGGAAGTATCGATTACAGGTATCATGAATATAATCCTGATGAATTGCATTCCGGGAGGATTACTTTCAGGGCGAAATGGCGGTTTTTGACGCAGGCGTTCGGCGGTGTTGGTGTTTACCTGAACGAGAACTGGTCGTTAACGGCAGGGTATCGGTTGCGGTATTTGACGGGCAACGGTCGCGAATCGGGAACGTTTGCACATGACAGAGTTAAGTGGGATTGGAAAGTAAAGCAGGATTTCATTCATGCTGCGGAAATCGGTCTGACATATCAGTTTTAGAGTATCCCGTTACGGGAATTGTAAGAAAACGGGTGCCGAAAGGTGCCCGTTCTTGTTTTTGCGAAAGGGATGTTTTGTCATCCGTGTGTTTGTTGTGGAGCGGGGAACAGACATTTGCATTGGGCGTTTCGGAGCATGCATGTACCGCTTCGGAAATTCTCTCCGGAATACGGGATACAACCGGGAACGGTATCGATACATTTGTCTTTTGAGAGCACTTATTTACCCGTTCCGTAATGCGGCGGACACCGTCGCGGTTCCGTTGCGATTTCCGTTTTGAATTCGCCCGATTCCGATTATATTTTCTTTTTCGTCTTTCCGTCTCCGATGCTCTGACTTTACTTTTGACCCCTCTTCCCGTTTCGCCACAATAACGGTATGTCGCAACCTTCCTTCGTCCACCTGCACGTGCATTCCGAGTACAGTCTGCTCGACGGTGCCTGCAAGATGGAGAAGCTTGTTGCGCGCGCGGCGGAACTGCAAATGCCCGCGCTGGCATTGACCGACCACGGCAATTTGTTCGGCATTCCGCTGTTTTATAAATTAGCCAAGAAAGCCGGCATTCGTCCGATTTTGGGATGCGAAATTTACCTTCTTTACGAAGGCACGCGCCTTGAGAAGGAACGCCGTCAGGGCATTGAAGGTCTTAAACTGGCACATGCCTGTTTGTGGGCAAAAAATTTGGACGGCTTCCGCAACCTGATGCAGTTGGTCTCGGATGCGCACGTGAACGGTTTCTATTACAAACCGCGAACGGATTTGGAGCAGTTGCGGAAATATCATCATGGTCTGATGTGTTCGTCGGGATGCATCAACGGCGTCGTGCCGCAGTTTCTGATGCGCGGCGAGTATGACAAAGCCAAACGGGCGTTGGAAACGTTTATCGAAATTTTCGGGAAAGAAGATTTTTACGTCGAGGTGCAAAATCAGGGCATGCCGGAGCAGGTCGACCTCAATCCGCAGCTTTTGAAATTGGCAGGCGAATTGGGCGTGCGCTGTATCGCCACCAACGACGTGCATTATATTCGCGCGGAAGATTGGGAAGCGCAGGATGCGTTGCTGTGCATTCAAACGGCGTCGAAGGTCAAAGACGAAGAGCGCATGCGCATGCCGACGCGTCAGTTTTATTTGAAGTCCGCCGAGGAAATGGCGCAGGCATTCCCCGATAACCCCAAGTTATTGGAAAATACGCGCCTTTTGGCGGAATGTTGCAATGTCACACTACCGTTCGGCGAAAATCATTACCCGGTGTTCCGCATGACGCATCTGCCGGAATTATTGCAACAAACCTACCCGACCAACCGCGAACTGTTTCAGGGTCTCTGTAGGGAGGGCTTAAAGGAACGCTACGGGATTGATTTTGAAGCTCAATCCGGTCCCGATGCATTCGGTTTGACGGCAAAAGAGATGGTCGAACGTCTCAAGTTCGAATGGAGCGTCATCGAAAAAACGGGCTTTGTCGATTACTTTCTCATCGTCTGGGATTTTATTCACTGGGCAAAAGAACAGGGTATCTCGGTCGGTCCAGGGCGGGGTTCGGCGGCGGGTTCGCTGGTGGCGTATGTTCTCCATATTACCGATACGGATCCCATTCGCTTTCATCTTCTGTTCGAGCGTTTCCTCAATCCCGACCGCGTTTCGCCGCCCGATATCGATATCGACTTTTGCATGCGGCGGCGCGACGAAGTCATCCGCTATGTGCGTCAAACGTACGGCGAAGAAAGCGTCGGCAACATCATTACCTTCGGTACGCTCGGGGCAAAAATGGTGGTACGCGATTTGGCGCGCGTCTACGATTTGTCTTTCGCCGACGGCGATCGTTTGGCAAAGATGGTGCCCGACGACCTGAAAATTACGCTCAATGACGCTTTGCAACGTTCGTCGGAGCTGAGGCAGGCGACGGAAACGGATCCGACGGCGGCGAAAATCATCCGCGACGGTTTGGTGCTGGAGGGCATTGCGCGCAACTCGGGAACGCACGCCTGCGGGATGATTATCAGCGACCGCCCGATCGCGGAATTCGTCCCGACCACATTGCAAGACGGCGCGCTGACAACCCAATTCACCAAGGATTACGTGGAGGAATTGGGGCTGTTGAAGATGGACTTTTTGGGCCTGACGACGCTGACCATCCTCGGCGATGCGCAACAAATGGTGCGCGAACAGATCGATAAGGACTTTGACATCAACAAAATCTCCTTTGAGGACGAAGAAACCTTCAAAATGCTCAATCGCGGCGAAACGATTGGCGTGTTTCAGCTCGAATCGGATTACATCCAAAAAATCTGCCGACAGTTCGAATTTCACTCGATTGACGAAATTTCCGCCCTCAGCGCGCTCAACCGCCCGGGACCGATGGAATGGATTCCCGAATACATCAACGGCAAAAAGCATCCCGATCAAATTCGCTTCATTCATCCATTGTTGGAGCCCGTTTGTCGCGGTACCTACGGGATTTTGGTGTTTCAGGAACAGGTGATGCAGGCGGCGCGCGTCATCGCCGGCTATTCGTTGGGCGAAGCCGACATCCTGCGACGCGCCATGGGCAAAAAAAAGGTCGACGTGATGAACGCCCAGCGCGCGGTGTTCGTTAAAGGCGCGTGGGAGAAAAACGGCATCTCGGAGGGTAAAGCGAACGAAATTTTCGACGTCCTGGCGAAATTTGCCGGCTACGGTTTCAACAAATCCCACTCGGATGCCTACGCGATTATTATCTACCGCACGGCGTACATGAAGGCGCATTATCCGACGCAGTTCATGGCGGCATTGCTGTCGTCGTTGCTCGGGAACGCCGACAAGTTATCTTTCTACATCGAAGCGTGCCGTTCGCGGATGGATATTGAAATTTTGGGTCCCGACATCAATGAATCGCTGTCGTCCTTTGCGCCGATCGCCGGCAAACGTTGCATTCGTTTCGGACTGGCGGCGATTAAAAGCGTCGGAGACGTGGCAGCGGCGGATATTCTTGCGGAGCGGCGGCGCAACGGCGCATTTAAGTCGTTTCTCAATTTCGCGCAACGTGTAGATCCGCGCGCCAACAACCGTCGCGTTCTGGAAGCCCTTATCAAAGTCGGTGCCTTTGACGGATTGGGCGAAAACCGCCGTTATCTGCTCGACAACCTCGATCGGCTGATGAAATCCGCCGCGTTGGCTCAAAAAGACGCCGCCGTCGGTCAAACTTCGCTGTTCGATTTTGATGATTTGTTCGGAACGGGCACGGAACAAAAAACATCTTCGGACGAGCAAAAAAATGCGCCATCGGATGCGGGAAACGGTGAAGGTTCCGCTTCGAATGCCGACATGCCGTTGTTCGAAAAACTTCAATACGAGCACGAACTGCTCGGGTTTTATCTTTCCGGGCATCCGTTGGACGAACTGCAGGGACTGGAACGCTTCTTTCAAACGTTTAAACCCGAAGAACTGCCGTTGGTTCCGAATAACGAGGAATTTCGTTTGTGCGGTGCGGTCGAGAGCGTTTCGAAGCGCATTTCAAAGAAAACCAACCGCCCGTGGCTGTTGTTCACGCTTTCCGCGAAAGATCAACGTTACGAACTGACGCTGTTTTCGGAACCTTACGAAACCTACGGCGCGTACGTGCAGGAGGGCGCGGTATTGTTGATTGAGGGTACCGTTCGGAAGAAAGAAAGCGATTTCTCTCTCAACGTGATGCGGGTGCGCGATTTTCGCAAAGAGCTTCCGTTACTTATTAAACAGCTTCATTGGCTGGTATATCCGAATGAAGCGGCAACGGATTTTTTCAAACGCCTGCGCGGATTGATTGAAAAACGCGAGGGTTCAATGCAACAAAAGGTCAGCTTTATATTGAACGACGATTACGCTCTCGAAGGCGAATTACCGTACGGTGCGCGTACCACATTAACGTTGGAAGATATTTCCGCTCTGCGTACTCATTCGGCATTTGCGGGATTGGAGGTCACGTCCGTCGAAATGACGCCGTTTCCGAAAAAACGCTTTGAGCGGGCAGTGTACTAGAAAAGCGTTTTCGGAAAAACTTTCCTCTTTTATAATAAATTTCATTGTTTTTTCTTAAAAGACTTGATGGAGTACAACGCTGGCATCAGGTTGGAGGGGAGGGAATGGGTACAAAGACGATTCGATTGCGCAAAAATTGTCTTGGAATGATAACGCTGGAATTTCTTATCGTCATAGCGGTCATCGGAGTTTTTGGCGGTCTGTTCCTCATGGGCGGGAAGAAATTACTCGATAAAGCGCATACGACCGCCGATACGCTTCGTCTGCAATATCTGGCGGAAGCTTATATGTCAAGTAAGTTGGATTTATCGGGCACCAAAACGATGGTTGAATTCGCGGTTGCGTTGGCGGAAGCGGGCGGACCAAATGAAATCTCCGCATATCAATCGGGGAAGCGACGCAACGGCGGGAATAAGGATATTCTCATCAACGGCGAACCAAACCCCGATTTAAAAGAGGGAGATTTTGATTTTATTTTCATGCATCCGCTCTTCGATCACGGTGCCCAAACGCCTTTGTTTTGCACACGCGGTCTGCAGGAAGACGGAACGTGGCGCCGCGACGGTCTTTACGGCTCCAAAGGCGGTTTGGTTGTATTTGCGAATTACGAAGTAAGACCTTTAGTTCGATACCGTAGAGGAGGCGGATCGAGACTCGTTAATGAGCGCCCAAAGGAGAAAACCTCCAAAGAAGCCCTCGTAAAGTAGAAACTAAAGTTCCGCGGACGGCATAACGGGTATCCCGCTCCAAAATATCCGCCTGACCGTTTTGTCTCTTAAACCCCAAACGGACGACCATCGCGATCGTCCGTTGCTGCGTTCGAACCGACAGGCGGTTGTGTTACTTTTCGGATGTCTCAAACGATTCGCTCTCTTCCTTTGAGTTTTCGTCCTCTTTTTCCGAATGCTCGTCTTCCTCTTCCGAGCTTTCGTTGTGCTCCGAGGATTTACCTTCTTTGTCACTTCCTTTGTCGGACTTGGAAACTTCGCCGTCGGAATGCTTCTCGGAGTGACTGTCGTGCGAATAGGTCTTTACGGACTTTTTCGAAGACGACTTGGAAGATTTCGAATGAGAGGATTTTTTGTCTTCATCCGAGGCATCATTCTTCTCCGACTTCGACGTTTGGCTTTTGTGTGACGAACGGCTTTCGGAACGCTTCGACTTTTTGTCTTCGTCCGAAGAAGAACTGCCATCGGATTTTTTGTCCTTTGCATCCGACTTCGGCGTATCGCCCTTTTGTGTCTCACCGTTCGGGGTGTCGCCTTTCGGGGTCGGTGTTACGTCGTTCAGCTTCGAAGTATCTTCCTTTGCCGACCCCTTCGAACCTTTAATGGTTTTGAAACCGATGTGTTGCGACTCGTCGGATGCCGACGGCAGTTTGGTTAAGGTCGGTCTTGCACCCGAAGCGTTCGGGGCGGCATTTTTGTTTTTCGAAGATTTCAGAAGGCTGAACTTGGAACCTGACTGCGAATCCGACGGTGTTTCGTGCCCTTCATCCTCCTTGTAAGTCTTCTTTAAGACGCTCTTTCGCAGATCGCCCGACGGATTGTTGGTGTACACTTTTGAACCTTTCAGGTCCTTTTTCGGTGTTTCGGGTTTTTCCGAATCTGAGTTCGAAGAATGGAAGCTCGAACGCGGTTTCGGCGTCGGGTTGCCGAACAGCGAAAACGGATTATTTTCCTTCTTTTCCTTTCCGCTCTTTATAACCTTCGACATCGGAGGAACGACAGAGGAATCTTCCTTTTTATGCTTCAATGATGATTGAACGTTCGAAGCCTGTTGCAGTTGCAGTTTCAAACCGGCAAGTCGCGAATTTTCCCGCATTTCAGCCGCTTCCCCGAAGTTGCTTAAACCGGAAATCGCCAGCGGTTCCAGGCGGATGTCGTCCCGCAAAGCATCGACATTGATATTGTATTGCAATACCGGTCGATCGACCCGCGACGGTTGCCGGCTTTTCATGCCGTCCCGACCGTTCCCGTCGTCCGACTTGTCCGAATCCGAGGCACTTCCGTTTCGGCTTGATTTCCGTGACGGTTTCGGCGACGGATCTTTCGGATTCTCTTCCTTGGAATAGCGAATGTACGACTGCGTCAAAAGCGGGTATTTGTCAAAATTCGACGGCTTCGGTTGTTTAAGTTCGATCTTCGGATATCCGAACGGTTCCGCGTTTTTCGGTTGCACCGTCTTCCCGTCCGAAGGTTTTCGGAGATTGATGCGGCTTTTAACGTGAACACCGAGCGGTTTTTTGACGGGCGGTTTTGCATGCACGTTTAGAGGATGCAAACATTGCTTCGACGGCGGTTGTTTTTTGTATTTCGGATGTTTTCCGATACACTCGTTCGCTTTTGCCTGTCGGATGCGTTCGTTCCGTTCCAGCAATTTCCGCAAAATCGGTCGTCCTTCGATTTTTTTGTTCCGCGAAAGTTTATCGGTTTGTTTTCGAACATTGAAAAACTTTGTCGGTTTATTCGATGAAGTTGGTTGATTTGCCGAAGCAATGTTTGAAACTTCCTTCTCATCGTCCAAACGGAACAAATCTCCAAGGTTAAATACGAATGTATTTTTTTCGTCATCGAACGGATCGACAACCTTCTTTTGATCCTTTAATGCACGTTGCTTCGAAACATTTCGCAAAACGTTCGGCTCCGCCTTCGGGCAATCTTCATCGGTGCGGTGTCGCTTGTCGCAAACGGTGCACCAGCGGTAATGTTCACAGCTATCGCCCGTGCCCCACATGTAACGTCCGGCACCGTCGTTACACAATTCACAGAACCAGGTATCGTTGTCGGTTTTTACGTCAAGTGAGTAGACGCCGTTCATACACCAGCAATGTTCACAGTGTGACGTTGCGGTCGGGTATTGTTTTTGGCACAAAGCACAGCTCCAATAATCGTTCCCGCCGTCCGGCTGCCCGACGGTTCGTCTCGAATTGCAGGTGCAACTCCAGAAGTGCGGACAACTTTCGCCGAACGCAAAGTATGCCCGGCACTGCGTGCACGTCCAGAAAGTGCCGCCCTGAAGTCCGAGAACCCATTTGAAGACAAGATCGTTATCGGTAACGATCAGATAGTGCGGACAGGTTTCGTCTCCCTCATAAATCTTTTGACAAACTTCACAGTACCACCGTCCGCAACCGCCGGAACAAAGCGCATTAACACTCATGCCGTGCGCATCACAGGAAGAACAATCCCACTGCGTCGTTTCCGAGCACGCATCGTCCTTGTAATGCAACGTATTGCAGGTTTGGCAATACCGATAGTGCAAATTCGTACAATGATCCTCCAAAGCATACGTACCGTTGCATTCCCGACAACACCAAACATTGCTCTCGCATGCCTTATAATCGTGAGGATGCTGTTTATCGCATACGAAACAGTACCAAACATGATCGCAACAGGGATGCAAGGTTTTCGAATACGGACGGGCGCATTTGTCGCAAATCCAGGACGCGTCACAAATTTTTGTATGATCGGTTCTTGTCCATACTTCCTTCCCGTGCACGGATATTTCGTTTCCTTCATCGTCTTCATTGTACTCGGGACAATACCAATAGTGAGAGCAGGTTTGGTCGAACGAAAAACGCATGCGTTCCCATTCGCAACACCAGTTGCCGCATTCGCAAGTTTCATCTTCCGCATATATTTGCTCACAGGTATCGCAGTACCAGTTGTTGCAATCGCACGCCTGATTGATGAGATAATCCTTATTGCAGGTATCGCAATGCCAGGTTTCCGTTACGACGGAATGCGGACAATTTTCGTCGGCGGCATAGACGCATTTCTTTGCCTGTTCTTCTTCGCACGCGGAACAATAACGGTAAGCATTTTCGGGACATGCATCGGTCTTTAAATGCGCGAGTTCGCATGCGGGACAATACCAGGCGTGTTCGCAAACGCTTTCTTCGGATACCTTGTGAATTTTGTTTTCGCACTGTCCGCAATACCAGTAATCTTCGCAGGCATCGGTTAAACCGTGCATAAATTGATGTTCCGGGCAGTACCAGCCGTGCGAGCAAAACGTCGTTTCCTCGGAGTCGTAACGCGTGCCGTTACCGTCATTGCATTCGGTGCAATACCAATTCCCGCCGGAACAGCCTTCGTCGTAAGCGTGCCCGGTTTGATCTTCGGAACAACCCCATCGATGTTCACAGGCGGCGTCCGCACCGTAACGGGCACCGTCGCCGTCGTTACAGTCTTCGCACCACCAGTGATGCGGGCAACCATCGGTTTGAGCATAAATTCCCGTCGTGTTATCATTCATGAAGCAATCCCGGCAGAACCAATAACCGTTCGGGCAAGTATCGGTCGCCGCGTGCCGCATTTGGCAAGCGGAGCAGTACCAGTAATGTTTACAGGCTTTCCCGACATCGTATGCCGTACGGCAGGCTGCGTTCGGGCAATACCATCGGTTCGGCGTCGTTGCGGTACAGACGTAATTCGCCGCGTGAACGGTTTGGCAGGTTGCGCAGTACCAGTAATGTTTGCAATTTGTTTCAAACGCATAGACCTGCTCGCAACCTTCTTCGCCGCAATAGCGATAGGCATTGTTCGGACACGCATCGGCTTTTAAGTGCGCAAGTTTGCATGCGGGACAATACCAGGCGTGTTCGCAAACGTTTTCTTCGGATACCTTGTGAATTTTGTCTTCGCACTGTCCGCAATACCAATAAGCCTCACAGGTATCGGTTGAACCGTGCATAAATTGATGCTCCGGACAGTACCAGCCGTGATCGCAGGAGGTCGTTTCCGCGCAATTGTAACGCCTGCCGCCGTAACAATGCGAACAATACCAGTTGCCCTTCGAACAGGCTTCGTCGAACGCATGTCCCGTTTGATCGCCGGCACAACCCCATCGATGTTCACAGGCGGCATCCGTATCGTAACGAGTACCGTCGCCGTCGTTGCAGTCGGCACACCACCAGTGATGCGGGCAACCGTCGGTTTGGGCGTAAATTCCCATCGTCGGATCCGTTCGGAAACAGTCGACACAAAACCAATAACCGTTCGGGCAGAGAGCCTCCGCCGCATGATGCGTTTTTTCGCAAACAGGGCACGCCCAGAAGTGTTCGCAACTTTCGACATTGCTCAAAACGTTTTTGCATGTCGGACACGCGCAATAACCGTTCGGGCAAACGGCATCGCCCGCATGTCGCGTTTGACACGCAACGCAATACCAGGCATGATCGCAGGCTTTCCCGACGTTGTAAGCCGTTTTGCAGGTCGGGCAATACCAGAGGTTCGGCGTTGCTTCGGTGCAGACAAAATCCGCCTCATGATGTTTGCTGTGCGCGGAGCAGTACCAGTAATGTTCGCAGTTTTCCCATGCGTTGAGACGTTTATTGTCCGTTCGGCAAAATCCGTAAAAACTGTCGGGGCACTGATACACGGAAGTTTCGTGTTTGCCTTCGCACCAAGGACAATACCAATAGTGCTCGCAGAACGTATCTCTGTCATAGACACGCGTGCAGTGTTCACAGAACCAATTTTCGTCACAGGTTTGCGACGGCGTATGCCAATCCTCGCAGTTTTCACACCACCACAGGTGCGGGCAGTGGGTACCGGGTTCATAGACGCGATTGCAACTGTCTTCACCGCAATAACGGCATTTTTCGGAACACGCATCGGTTTTTTTGTGACCGTACTTGTGCCTTGGACAATACCAGGAATGTTCGCATACGGACAATGCCTTGTGTCGGGCGTTTTTACAGGTTTGACAATACCAGTAATCTTTGTCGCAAACGTCGTCAAAAGCATGTTGCGTATTGCATTCTTTGCAGTACCAGCCGTACTCGCAGTGCGGTTCATCGGCAGTCACGTGGTGCGCCTGATGATCGGCGCAATACCAGTAATGCGGACAGGTGTCCGTTATTCCCAATACTTTTTCGCAAGCCGAACAGTAACGGTAATCCTTTGTCGTACAGGATTCGCCGACCGCGTGTCGTTGCCCGCAACCCTCACAATACCAGACGTCGGAACAGGCTTTCCCGATTCCCAGAACGGTTTTGTGTTCCGGACAATACCAATTGTGGGAATTATTGCAGACAAAATCCGCTGCGTGATATTCGCCGCAGGTTTCGCAATACCAGAAGTGCGCGCAGTTTGTTTCGGGCGCATAAACGCACTTACAACCTTCCCAATTGCAGTAACGGTAACCGCTGTTCGGGCATTGTGCCACAGATGTTGCGTGTTTGTTCCCGCACCCGGGACAATGCCAGTAGTGTGCGCAACAGGTTCCGGACACCTTCGGATCGCCGCCGCAGATTTCGCAATACCAGGTGCCATCGCAAACAACATCGGGCGTGTGCCAATCGTTGTGTGTCGTGCACCACCAGGCATGCGGGCAATTTGCTTCCGGTTGATAAATTCGATTGCAACCTTCTTTATCGCAATAACGGCACTTTTCATTGCACACATCGGCATATCCGTGTCCGAAATTATGTCGCGGGCAATACCAGGATTTATTTTGTTCACAATTACAGACGGTATTTTCATCCGAATCATACGCCGTTTGGCAGGTCTTGCAGTACCAGTAACCCTCCGGACATTCCTGAACGAAGGTATGCGCTTCGTTGCATTTCGGACAGTACCAACCGTACTCGCAATGCTTTGTGTTTTCGGTCACATGGTGCGTTTGTTCCTGCAGGCAGTACCAGCGGTGCGGACAACTTTCGGTTGCGGCATGTGCTCCGCATTCGGTGCCGCAATACCAATATCCGTTCGGACAAACGGCATTCAGGACATGATGCGTGTCGCACGAGGCGCACCACCAATAATCATCGCAATTTTCGTTCTTTTTCAGTTGTTTTTTGCAGGTGTTGCAGAACATTGTTTTGCAGGGGCAAACTTCATCGATTGCGAAGGACAATTTGCAGGTTTCGCAAGCCCAGCGATGCGTGCAATGTTCGGTTAAAGCGTAAGAGGTTTTACATGATGGATCGACACAGTACCAGCGATTGCCGTTGCACACCGTATGCCCTTCGGTCGCATGATGCGTTTCGCAGGCGGTACACCACCAGTAATGATCGCAACCTGTTTCTTTTGCCAAAACTTTTCCGCCGTCGCATTCGGCACAGAAGGTATTGCCGCATTCACAGGAAATCGTTTCCGCGATTACATATACGCGGTTACAGTCGGGGCAATGCCAGCGCGTGGCACAGTGCGTTCCGGAAGCGAAAACCCCGTGACAATCGGGACAGCACCAGTTTTTGGCGGGGCAAACGGCATCGATCTCATGCCGTGTTTCACATGCGGAGCAATACCAAACATCCGAACAGGCTTGTCCGACGGTTAAAACGGTTTTGTGCTTGGGACAATACCAGCGGTTGGAATTACCGCAGACAAAATCCGAGGCATGATATATTTGACAAGCTTCGTTGTTGCAGTACCAAAAATGATCGCAATTTTCGGTTTTATTGAGGACTTTACCGCATTCGGAACAGTACAAACAACCTTTCGGACAGATTGCATCCAACGCATGACGCGTTTCGCACTCGGAACAGTACCAGAAATGATCGCAGGCTTCTCCGATCGCATAGGTTTTTTGACAATCTTTATTCGGACAATACCACTGACCGCCGCAAACGACATCCGCCGCATGATGCGTTTGATCCGTTTCGCAATACCAGAAATGTACGCAGTTCTCGGTCTTGCCGATGATCTTATCGCATTCGGAGCAAAACAGTTTTCCGCAGGTACAGTGGGTGTTCAAAGCGTACGATTTTTTGCAATCCGTACAGTACCAGGCATGTTCGCAATGCTCGTTCGGAGCATGCACGCCGCATTGCGTGCAACACCAATAATTGTTTGCGCAGGTTTCCGTCTGTGCATGACCGTAATGGCACTGCGGGCAATACCATGAATAATCCTCGCAAACGGTTGTCTGTTCGGAATTGTAAGCGGTACGGCAGATTTTGCAGTACCAGTAATCGTTCGGACACTCCTGAACGAAGGTATGCGCTTCGTTGCATTTCGGGCAATACCAATGCGTATCGCAATGCTTTGTGTTTTCGGTTACGTGATGCGTTTGCTCCTGCGGGCAATACCAATGGTGCGGACAACTTTCGGTCGGTGCGTAAGTTCCTTGACATTCCGAACAGTACCAGGTGCTTTTCGGGCAATCGGAACCCGTCGCATGATGTTTGTCGCAATTTTCGCAGTACCAAAAATGGTCGCATTCTTCCGTTTTATCGAGAACTTTCCCGCACTCGGAACAGTAACAGCAGCCTTTCGGACAGATTGCGTCCAACGCATGACGCGTTCCGCATTCGGAACAGTACCAGAAATGATCGCACGCTTTGCCGATCGCGTAAGTCTTTTGACAATCTTTATTCGGACAGTACCATTGATTGTCGCAAACAACATCCTCCGCGTGATGCGTTTGATCCGTTTCGCAATACCAGAAATGTGCGCAGTTTTCCGTTTTGCCGAGAACTTGCCCGCATTCGGAACAGTACAAACACCCTTTCGGGCAGGTCTCGTTTAACGCATGACGGGTTTCACACTCGGAGCAGTACCAAAAATCACTGCATGCTTCCCCGACTTCGGTAACGGTTTTGCAGGTCGGGCAATACCAATGATCGCTGCAGACAAAATCGGCATCATGATGTTTTCCGCAGGTTTCGCATGCCCAATAATGCTTGCAGTTCTCGTCCTTCTTTAAAATTTTTCCGCATAACGAACAATACTGATTTCCTTTCGGACAGATGCCGTCGATATCGTGAATTTCGTTGCAATCCTCGCAATACCAGCCGTGTTTGCATACTTCTCCGACATTGTAGGCTTTCTGACAGACGGGACAGTACCAACACTGATTCGGACATTTCTCGTCCGTTTGGTGACCTTTGCGACACTTAACGCAAAACCACGCCGATTCGCACGGTTGATACGTTCCGTGCGGTTTGTTACAGCTGGGGCAGAACCACACTTCCTTTGTGTTATTGCCCTGTTCCTGTTTGCAATACAACTGACCTTCGTTGTGTTTCGTTCGGCACGTCGGGCAACACCAGGCATTTTGAGTGAAGGCATCTTCGGCGGTATGAACCGCGTTGCACGTTTGGCACGGCCAGCACCCGTTTTTACAGGTCACCAGCAGTTGCTCCCCATTCCACCACCACTGTTTCGGGAAATGAATGGCTTGGCATGCGTCGCACCACCAGGTCGGTTGCCAAATGCCGAATTTGTCCGTCGTGTTCGCGTTCGGACAAATCGCCTCCTCATGCTTCACATGGCACGTCGGACAAAACCACGCCGCATGCGCATTTGTAACGGAAAAACCGATGACCGCCGCCGAAAACAACTTTAACATCCTTATCGGGTTCATAGCTTCTTCTAGTTTAAGCATTTTCGAAGCGGTTTTCAATAGTGTTTTTTATAAAGTATGTCAATGTTTTACGGTGGAAATTTAAAAGATGTCAAAAGGAGACGAAACGATCGGGAAGGGGTAAAGTTCGGAGGAGATTAAACGTCAGGGAATAAACGGGATTTTTTTGCGCTTTTTGAACAAAGAAACGGCTGACGATACGAAGCGGTTAGGTATGCCGTTTTTTTATCAGACAGAGTAGGTTATTGAAATAGATTATATAAACACCCTTCCGGGTCCTGGTACTGAAATAAATTAAGAATTTTTGGGAATTTGATGTTCAGATCACATCCGACCGCGGCACAACACAAATTGGCTCGGAACCTTGGTGCCCGGAGCGGGATTCGAACCCGCACGATCTTACGATCAGAGGATTTTAAGTCCTCAGCGTCTGCCGTTCCGCCATCCGGGCAAAAGAAATAAGTACTTTTAGAATGGATTTTTACCGAGAGCGAAGCAAGTGAAAATTCGGAGAAACGGCTTTTAGAAGCGGTATAGCGTCTCGGAAATATGGGTTATCAGATTACATGCGAAAAGCGGCATAAAAAGGATACCGTTTTTTCTTTCTGCCTCATCGAAATTTTGAAAAAATATGTTGGTTGTAGTGTTATGTCGATTTACGGAATTCTTTTAAAAAATGCGCGTACTTATCTGCCGCTGTTATTATTGACAGCGACGTATTTTACGATGGCAGGCATCTACCCGGCGCGACGGTTCCTGCTTGAATATGCCTTCGTATTTAAGGGTGTATTTTTAACACTCTGCCTGCTTGCGGCAGGACGTTGCCTGAATGCCGTGCATCGAACCTCAAAAGTATTTAACGGACTTATCATCTGGTTCGGTCTGGCGATGACGGCATCCGTTTTTACAAGTCATTATCCCGTTCGTGCCGGCAGTGAATGCGATATCCTGTTGGCGTCATTTGCCTTCAGTTACCTTTTTTGGACATACAACGGAGTATCGACGAAGAATAAAATGCGTTTATTGGGCATCGGCATGTTACTGTTTCTGCATTTTTCCGTCTGCCTGTGCCTTGCCTGCAACCAAGTACGGGAGGGGTTTGTCTATCCGTGGAAGCTACTGTTTCGCGATTACTTTTTCAACCTCGACAGCGTGTTTCGGTTTTTATTCATCAGTCACAAGCACGTTCGTTGCCCATTGGATTATTCCAATTACATGGGATACCTGGGCGGACTGGTTTTGCCGTTTTTTATCGCCCTGATATGTGCGGAACGACGTAAACGCTTAAAAACGCTGTGGTTTCTCGGGTTTTTCTACGCCTTCGCGGTTATCTTTTTCTCCAAAAGCCGTATGGCATGGGGGCTCAGTGCACTTATTGTCATCGGCTGGCTGTTGTGCGGATTGAAACGCCTGCAGTTGGCACGCATCTGGAAGATAAGTATCGCGACGGTGTTTTGCATCGGATGTTGTACAGCGGCATGGAAGACGGAGCGTATTCAAAGCAGGTTCAAATATATCCTGAAAGGCGATTTCAAAGGCTTTGTGAGTGCCCGCAGCTATTTGGCGCAGGACGGTTGGAAGTTGATACAACAAAAACCGCTGTTCGGGCACGGCATAACCACGATCCCGATGCATTACCTTGAAGCCCGACCGGAAGCGGTATTTCATCTTTGGCAACTGCACGTGGCGCCGTTGCAGTTTTTGTTCGAGTTCGGCTGGTTCGGCGGCATCCCGTTCGGATGTCTATTGCTAATAATTGTACTGAAAGCTGTGAAACAAC
Source organism: uncultured Verrucomicrobiota bacterium (assembly GCA_946186275.1). Classification (GTDB taxonomy): domain Bacteria; phylum Verrucomicrobiota; class Verrucomicrobiia; order Opitutales; family UBA9783; genus UBA3222. The sequence continues at coordinate 5,338 of CAMHMO010000004.1, read as the reverse complement.
TGCGTTCCCGATCACTTGCTCGAGAACAGAAGGTATATCTGTTCGGTTACCTGATGAGCATCCTGCTTTATCTGTTGTTTAATTCCGAAGATTCGTGGGAGTGTTTTGCTTTAAGCGGTTGGATTGCACTCATGCTCGGTGCACTTGTATGTTTGGGAACAGCTCCCGGTGAGGCACGAATTTCCCGAAAAACGCCGTTGTTGACCGGTATAATTGTTACTGTACCAGCGGTATGCATCGGTTGCAGTGCGTGCGATTTAAAAGGACGTTGGTTTTTCCAAAAATTCGTTCAACAGGCATGCGCGGGCGATATAAATTGCGAAACCGCTTTACAACGAGCGATCGAAGCCGATCCGCATAATATTTACTACTATAATCACGGCGGCTATTGGAATGTTTGTTGCGGATTTCCGAAATCGGAACCGCATATGCGGCGTGCGCTCGAGTATTGTGAACATTCGCTGAAAATCAACCCTAATCAGCCGGATATTCTGGAAAATTGCGGTGCGTTGTATGCAACGCTGGGCGATATTCCGAAAGCCGTCGATTATTACCTGAAAGCAATCCTGTGTCTGCCGTATCATACGTTTGCCTGGGTACAGTTGTTGGAGATGTTGCGTCGGTACGGAACGGAAGAATTATACGATGAATGGTTGGCGACGGCGACTTTTGCCATGCCGAGAGCCGTTTTTTCGCAACCGCAGTTGTTAAGGGACTTGCAAAATCGTCCGTCGATACAAAAACGTTGCATAGAAATTTTCGATCAACAGGAAGCCCGTTACAGTTCAACTTTAACCGAAGAACCAAAATGGCAGTTGGAGAAATATCTGCGCTGTCGTTTGTTTTTCAACGAAGAACGCAATTTACCGAAGCTTGATCCGAAATTTTTGCCGGTTTTCGAGCAATTAAAAGCCGATAACCGTTGGGATGTTTTTTTAGAAAAAGCAAAAGAAGCACCCCGCATGACGGGACGTTATTTGGTATATTTAAAAGAAGACAGCAGTGAACGCATCCGTTGCCACGGCGGTGCCGCACCCGACATGAAAATCGCAACCTTTTGCTCGATTTCGGAACCGCGGTTATGCGATATTTATTGGACTCAAACGGAAAAAGTTTTGAAAAGATTGGAAAAACAAAACGCTCTTGCTTTCTTCACCGCCAACGGCATTGCAAGTTATGTACCGAAATATGCGAAAGATGTTTTGAAACCGTTGATCGAAAAAACGCGGCGAACATTTGATCAATCGCCTGAGTAGTCTCCAATGAACGAAGCCAAAACGATTCTTGATCAAATCGAACGTTTCAAACCGCCGACGGGTCCGACGTTTGCCTTAAGAAGTCTGCAAATCGTCCCGAACGGCTACGGCGAAGGCGATACTCTATACGGTGTACCCGTTCCGTTGTTGCGGAAAATCGCGAAGGAGCATCGTTCGGTTTCGCTAAAAACCTGCGAAATACTGCTGCAACAGCCGTTACACGAAGCACGCTATACGGCGTTGGTGTTGTTAAACGAAAAATTTCCAAAAAATCCGAAGGAAGTCTTAGACATTTACTTACGCAATACAAAATTTATCAACAACTGGGATTTGGTTGATGTATCGGCACCACATATTGTCGGAGCGTTTTGTTTGGAAACAAGGAACAACAATGTAATTTTAAATTTGACCGATAAAGAAAATCTTTGGGAAAACCGCATTGCCGTTGTCGCAACACTGCCGTTGATTAAATCAGGGCAATTTGCATTAACCTTTCAACTGTGCGAACAATTCCTTCATCATCCGCATCCGCTGATACACAAAGCCTGCGGCTGGATGCTTCGCGAAATCAGTAAGCGGGATGCGGAAAGTGTTTTGAGGTTTTTCCAGAGGCATTGTGCTACACCGAGTGTGATGAGAGGGTATGCATTGGAGCGGGTAAGGAAGCGAGGAGTGGCTGTTGAAGAAATTACCAATTCTCCCGCCAACATTAAAAAATCTCATATGCTTCCCTTTCTCTGTTTGCCTTCGCATTGACAACCCCTCCCCGTCCCCCTACCATTACTTCCAGTGAAACTCTTCTTCTCACTTCTCCTCCTGTCTCTCCTCTTCCTCGGCGGTTGCAAAACCGTCAAAAACGACGTTCCGCCCGAGCAGATTGCGATGAAATGCGAAGCGCGCGAACGGCAGGCGGCGGAGCTGTTGGAGGCGGCACGGGCATCGGAAGCGGACGGTGCGTGGCGCGAGGCGTGCAAGCACTATCAGACGATTACCAAATATTTTCTGGAGACCGATGCGGCACCAAAGGCATTTTATGAATGGGGTCGCGGATTGGCGGAACGCGGGCAGTACGAATCGGCGTTCGAGAAGTTTTCGTTTGTGACGAAAAACTACGTCGATTATGCCGATTACGAAGCCGTCATACGGGCGGAATTTGAAGTGGCGTGCCGTTTGACTGAACAGTATCAACGGGCAAAGGAGAAATCCAAGGTGCTTTCGTTTTTTAAAGATCCGAAGGCGGCAATCGATTGTTTCCAATCGGTCGTGAAGTATTCGCCACGGTCGCCCGATGCCCCGAAAGCGCTGTTGTACATCGCGGAGTTACAGTTTGCCGACAAGGAGCCGGCAAAGGCGATTGAAACGCTGGATCGGCTGATTGAAGATTACGCCGATTGGGAACGGATCCATGAGGCGTATTTGTTTCAGGCGGATGTGTATTTGTCGATGGTGCGGCGCCCCGAGAACGATCCGCAACCGGCGAAGCGCGCGATTGACGCCTACGAAAACTTCATTCTGCTGTTCGGTCGGCGCGCCGATTTGGCGGAGGAAATCGAAGATGCGCGGGACGGATTGGCGGAAGCGCGGGAAGTGTATGCCGAAGGATGCTTGAGGCTCGGAGATTTTTATTACCTGCGTCGGCATTATCCGGACGGCGCGGTTCCGTTTTACCGCGAAGTGCGGTTGGCGGCACCGGAATCGGAAGCCGCGAAGATTGCGGAAGCGCGCCTGGAAGTGATTCAAAACGAGGCGCCGATCCCGACCAATTGGGCGGACAAGCTGTGGGGGCCGGTGGTATATCGACCGTCGGAAGCGCGGGAATGATGCATGCGGGAAGTCGCGCAGGCAATTGATGTTTTCCTTTATCCGCTCGGGTTACTGGCGGTTTTCGGGCTTTTATTTTTTACCGAACGTCTTATTTTTCTTCACAAAGGACGCATTCAACCGAAGCGCTTTGTGAGCGGCATTGAAAATTTACTCAAGACTTCACGGTACGAAGAAGCACTATCGGTATGCGAGCAAACGCCGTGTGCGGTGGCGCGGTTAACGCGAGCGGCGCTGTTGCATCGCTCCGAACCGCCGTTGGTTTTACAGGGCATTTTGCGGCAGCATGCTCTGTTGGAACTGCCAACCTTGCGCAAACGCATCGAATCGCTGCACATGATGGGACAAATTGCGCCCTTGCTCGGACTCATCGGAACCGTTTTTTTTCTTCTGAAAGGTTTCTGGCGATTGGGCGAATTGCAGGCGTACACGTATCTGACAAGCGTCGCGCCGCTGTTTGTCTCCGCGTTGGCGGTCACGCTGGCCGGACTGTCGGAACGGTTGCTGTTCACCGTTGCGTATCATTTTTTAAACGGTCGCGTACGATTGCTGATTTTCGATTTGGAATGGACCGCCGGCGAATGGTTGCTGTTTTTTCAGAAATCAATCTGTATAAAAAAAGAAGAAACAACGGCAACTTCCGAAGGTTAAAAATATATGAAAAGTAAAATTTTGTGGGTATTGTTCGTACTTTTGGGTTCCTTCGGAGTAATGTATTACTGCCAACATACAAAGCCCGAATCGATAGGCGACTTGGAGAGTTTTAAAAAGCAAGTTGTTCACGCAAATACCGATTATTCTGTTTATGGGCGCGAATATAAAAACCGCGCGGAATACCGAGCAGCATACGGAGTTTGCAACGAAAAAATGACAAGAAATATCGTTGTTGTTTATTAGGATATTGTTTTTTTAAAAAGGAAAAATTTCCAATGAAAGCCGTCAACAGCCTGGAACCATTGGGATTGAATGCACAATTGGAACTCTCCGAAGCAAATACCCTGTCGTTGCAATGGGTGCCGTACGTGAATTTGCTTGCATTGGCTTTCGGATTGCTTCTGTTAAACTCGCGATGGCTTTGCCTGCCCGGAATACAATTGCAATTGCCGAAAACTTCGGTCGCATCGGCATACGGAACTGCGCTTCCGGTTGATGATATTTTGATTGTCGATGCCGATAAACGCCTCTTTTTTCATCACAGACCGTATGCTTTTTCACAATTGGAACAAGTGTTTTCGATGAAAAAAAATGATACTCTTCTATTGCAGGCGGATGAACGCCTTCCGCTGGCGTATGTGTTGCAAATTATGACTGTTGCCAGGAAATGCGGGTATCGGGCGATTCTGGCTGGGACGGATAGACATTGAGAATGAATAAAAGATCCTATCACTGTGATAATTTTCAGCATTTATTTTATTACACCGGTTTTATTAATCTTTGTAATAGTTTTCAACAAAATACCATCCACAGTTTTATATAATGTTCGAACATGAACCTTCCGAAAACTACACCGCCCTTGACTTCAAGGGGGAACCTTCGAACTTTCATTTGAATTATTTATGGATAAAATTTAACACAAATGCAGTTTTTAAGAAAAAACAATCATTTCCGCTGAAAACCAGCGAAAAAACGATCTTTAAAAGCAAACTGACCGCGCTTCCTGCGTCTAAAATTCTCTATATGCGTAACCCAAACAGCAAACACCCTGCTGTTCATTGTTTTACCTCAACACAAGTTTGTCATCTATACCGAAAATTAACAACTCAGATGAATTCAACAAAAACATCAAAAAATCAACGCAAAAAAACTTCCCATTTAAAAACAAAATGTGAAAACAGGAAAACATTTTCATATCACAATCAAACATCAATCAACAAAAAAATAACCTTTCAAAAAACAATCACCTAAAAAAAAGAAGAAGAGAGGTAACACCTCTTTGTCACCTCTCTCTACACCTCAAACGCTACTCCAAAGAAAACTCTATCTTTATTTGCCTTTCAATTTCCTTCAGCTTTTCAATGGTTAGAAGAAGACTACAATCAATCCAGAGTCTTTCTGATTCAAGGGCGCGTTGCCCATCCGCAAGGTTATTATTTCTGCTATAGCGTATCGAACTCGAACCCCCTTCTTGGTTCAACCTTTCATTCGGCAATCGTCGAGCAACACAACGCGACACACGACCTGCCAGACTTTCATTGGCGAGCGGCGCTCTTTCTGATTCAAGGGCGCGTTGCCCATCCGCAAGGTTATTATTTCTGCTATAG